>CAZWZH010000099.1:0-15374 GCA_964638775.1 uncultured Pseudomonadales bacterium | reverse complement strand
CCGGGAACCGGTCTGCGGCTTGCGGAGCCCGCAACCACCCAGGCGGTGCGGCTGCTCTGGGAACCGGTGGAGAGCGCGCGCGGCTACCGGGTTTACCGGAACCTTTTCCCCATCGGCGAGGAACGCGCCTTCGGCCTGCCGCTGTTCGACATCCCGGACCCGCTGGAAACGTCGTTTGAAGACCGGCTGGACCTGAAGCCGCGCAACTACTTCTACTCCGTGGTGGAACTCGACCCCGACGGTGAGCCCGCGGGCGCCCACCAGACCGTCGAGGTGAATGTGGAACGGGTGACCACCCTGGAAGAGGCGGCCGCCGCCGGGCTGATCCCGGAGGGTGCGGAACTGCGCGAGGGCGACAGCGTGGAACTCGCCTTCCACCCCCTGGGCACCGATTACCTCGGGCGCGACATGCTCGCCCGGCTGATGTCCGGGGCCAGGGTGTCCCTCTTCATCGGCATCTTCGCACCGATCCTGTACATCCTGTTCGGCGTCGTATACGGCGCCACCGCCGGCTTCTTCGGCAGATGGGTGGATCAGGTGCTCATGCGCTTCTCGGATTTCGTGGTGGCGCTGCCGTTCCTGCTGTTCATGATCCTCATCCGGGTCGCCTCGGGCGTGCAGCCCGGCGAGTCGGGGATCGCCCCCCTGGTGATCGCCCTGGTGCTGCTGGGCTGGCCCGCGACGGCGCGCCTGGTACGCGGCCAGATCCTGCAGATCCGCGAAGAGGGCTACGTCAGCGCCTCGCGGCTCCTGGGCGCCAAGACCGGCTACCTGGTGCTGCGCCACATGATTCCCAACACCATGGGCGTCATCCTGGTCACCCTCACCTTCGCGGTGCCGAGCGCCATCTTCACGGAGGCCTTCCTCTCCTTCATCGGCATGGGCGTCGCCCCGCCGGAAGCCTCCTGGGGCAGCATGTGCAACGAGGGCATCAAGACCATGCTCACCTACCCCCACGAACTGATCTTCCCCGCGCTTTTCATCAGCATCACCGTACTCGCCTTCAACATGCTCGGCGACGGCTTGCGGGACGCGCTCGATGCCCGCATGAGAGGCACCGAATGAGCGCCTTGCTGACCGTCGAAGACCTGCGCGTCGAGTTCGACACCTACGGCGGCGTTGTGCAGGCGGTGCGCGGCGTCAGCTTCAACGTCGAGGCCGGCAGGACGCTGGCCATCGTCGGCGAGTCGGGCTGCGGCAAGTCGGTGACCGTGCAGAGCATGATGGGCCTCATCCCCATGCCGCCGGGCCGCATCACGTCGGGGTCCGCAAAACTCGACGGCGCGGAGATTCTCGGCCGTACCCGGATTAACGGCACCAGCATCCGCGGCGCGCAGATCGGCATGATCTTCCAGGACCCGATGACCTCGCTGAACCCCACCATGACCATCGGCGCCCAGATCGCCGAGACCCTGCAGGTGCACCGGGGCCACTCCCGCCAGCAGGCACTGGCCAGGGCGGTCGAACTGCTGGCGATGACCCGCATCCCCGAGGCGGAGAAACGGGCGGCGCAATATCCCTTCGAATTCTCAGGGGGCATGCTGCAACGGTCCATGATCGCCATGGCCATCGCCTGCGAACCGGCCATACTGATCGCCGACGAGCCCTCCACCGCGCTGGACGTGACCATTCAGGCGCAGATTCTCGACCTGTTGCGCGACCTGCAGCGGGAGAACGGCATGTCCATCATCCTCATCACCCACGATCTCGGCGTGGTGGCACGGATGGCCGACCAGGTAGCGGTGATGTACGCCGGCCAGATCGTCGAGAACGGCGCCGTCGACGAGGTGTTCTACGAATCGGCCCATCCTTACACACTGGGGCTGAACGACGCCATGCCCACCAACAATCCGGATGCCGAACAGGTGCTGACACCCATCGACGGCAGCCCTCCGGACCTGTTCGATCCCCCCAAGGGCTGCGCCTACGGCGCCCGCTGCCCGCACACCATGCGCATCTGCGGGCCGAACAATCCGGGCGCCTTCGACCTCTCGCCGTCCCACTACGCCCGCTGCTGGCTGCACCATCCGGACGCGGAGCGCCGCGTTGACGGCATTACCTACCGGGAAGCAGCCTCGTGACCGCCGTCCTCGATGCCAGGAACGTGACCAAGCATTTCCTGATCGGCCACAATCAGCGGGTGCAGGCCGTGGACGATGTGAGCATCGCCATCGCCGAGCAGGAAATCGTGGGGCTGGTCGGCGAGAGCGGGTCGGGCAAGTCGACATTCGGCAAGGCCATACTGGGCCTGCACGACAAGACCGGCGGCACCGTCACCTTCAAGGGCGAGACCCTGCCGCAACAATACGGGCCGGCGGATTTCCAGCGCTACGCCCGGCGCATGCAGATGATTTTTCAGGACCCCTATTCCTCACTGAACCCCCGCATGACGGTCGGCGAGATCGTGGGCGAGGGATTGCGGCTGCATTTGAACCTGAGCGGCCGGGAGATCCGCGACCGTTGCGCCGACTGGCTGGTGCGGGTCGGCCTGCAGGCCGATCACATGGCGCGCTATCCCCACGAGTTCTCCGGTGGCCAGCGTCAGCGCATCGGCGTCGCCCGGGCACTGGTGCTGGAGCCCGAGTTCGTGGTCTGCGACGAGCCGATCTCGGCGCTGGATGTCTCCGTGCAGGCCCAGGTGGTCAACCTGCTCGATGAACTGAAGTCGTCGATGGGGCTGACGCTCTTGTTCATCGCCCACGACCTTTCAATGGTGCGTTACGTCAGCGACCGCATGGCGGTGATGTACCTGGGGTCGCTGGTGGAGGTGGGCAGGGCGAACGATGTCTTCTTCCGCCCGAAGCACCCCTATACCGAGATATTGATCGGTTCCAACCCGGAACCGGATCCCGCCTCGGAGCGGGACCGGGTGTCGACACATATCCGTGGCGAGATCCCCTCGCCGATCAACATCCCGCCCGGCTGCCGGTTCGCGGGACGCTGCCCGAAAGTCATGGATGTCTGCCGGGAACAGACCCCGGAACTGATCCCGCTCAACGGAGAATCAGGCGCGGACGCCGGCCGGCAGGTCGCCTGCCACCTCTACACCTAGTCCGCATCCGTCACCAACTTTCGTCGCGAGGGCGTCGAGGCGCCGTCCTGCCCGGTCAGCCGCCGAAGTTGAAGCGCAGCGACGCGCCGAAGATGCGCGGTTCCGTCAGGAAGTAGTTCCTGAAAAACCCGGACGTGTCGGAAGTGACGTACTTGCCCGTCACGTTGTTGTCATCGGCGATGTTGCGCACCCAGGCCTTTGCCATCCAGCGGCCGTTGCTGCTCTCGTAGATGAGCGTGGCGTTGTGCTGGTCCCAACTGTCGATCTCGTCGCCGATGGAATTGAATTCCCTGGCGTACGAATCGCTTTGCCAGTAGTAGTCCCAACGGGCCGTCAGCGAACCGGCTATGGCCGGAACCTGCCAGGTGTAGGCAAGGCCCAGCCGCAGGGTGTGTTCCGGGGAGTTGGGCAGGTGATTGCCGTCCAGGTCGGAGGGAAGCCCATCGAGGGTCTCGACCCCGAAGGCGTCAAGGAATCCTCGCGAGAAGTAGGCCGGAATGGAAACACCGTGGCTGTTGGCGGGGTAGGAAACGTTCTGCAACACCGTCCCGTTGCGCAGATCCAGGGCGCCGCCGCTCGCCAGCGCGGCGTTGACGACAGCGTCGGTAATCTGCGATTCCCGTGCGATGTAGGTCACGCCGGTCAACGAGCCCGGGTCAATGTTCTTCAACAGGACATAGTCCGGGTTCCCGGCAATCCGGTTCAGCGGGTCCATCGACTCCGAACCGTCCACTTCCGCGTTCAGCCACCCGTAGGCGAAGTCCACCCCCACGCCGGGCAGCGCTTCGGGGCGCCACAGCCCCTCGAGCTCGATACCCATGATGTCGGCATCGATGTTGTCGTTCAGCGAGGAGTTGTTGGCGATACGGGTCACCTGCAGGCCCGAGTAGTCGTACAGGAAGAAAGCGCCGTTGAGCATCAGGCGCCCGTCCATGAAGGTGTTCTTGCTACCTATTTCAATGGCGCCCACCTCTTCCGATTCGAAGGTGAACGACGATGTCGCCTGGAAGGCCGGCGGAATGGCGGGGTTGAAACCGCCGGGCTTGTAGCCCCGGCTGTAGAACCCGTAAACCATGGAGTTCTCGTTGACCTGCCAGTCGAGCCCGATGCGGCCGCTCAGCTCCGACCAGTCGGCCTTGCTGGGGCTGCCGGTGACAAAGCGCGTCTCGCCGAAACCGGGTGCGGGCGGTATGGCGCCGGCCAGGGCGTTGAGTGCGCCGCCAAATGCCTGGAACCCCGGGTCCTGAGCAATTACGGCCGGATTTCCGCTGATCAGCGCCAACGCCATCTGCTGAAATGCCGGCGGTAGATTTCCCAGCAACTGGAACGCCGTACCCAGAGGGATCGACCCGTCCTGCACGCCTCCGAGAATACCCAGTGTGGCGATTCCCCCAATGATCGCCGGCGCACTTTCCGCATAGACGCCACCGGCGTCCCAGAACTCCAGGGTCCGCATACCGGACTCGCTCAATTGCAGGCCGGGGTTGCTCGCCATGCCCACCATTTCCAGGAACAGCGGCGTGCGCAGCCAGATCGGGTTGGGGCCGAACAGGCCGCCCAGCGCGGCGTTCGCATTGATGGAGTTGAACAGCACGCTGGTGTCGTTGACTTCCTTGTTGTCCTCGTTGTAGCGCAGGCCGGCCGTGATCTTCACGCTGTCGGTAACGTCGAAGTACGCTTCGCCGAATACCGCCCAGCCGTCCTGAAGCGTGCCGTTGCCCGGCTCGTTGGTGTTGTTGAAGAACCCCGGATACAGGGGTGGGAAGCCGAGCAGCGGGGAGCCGTAGATCGACACGATGTCCAGGGTGTTGGACAGCACGTAGTAGTCGCCGTTGCTGGTGGAGTCGTACAGGCTGCCGCCCAACTGGAAGTTGAACGGACCGTCGAGCGTGCTCTGAATCCGCGCCTCGGCGGTCCAGTATTCGGAATCCAGGCCCGCCTGGTCGAAAGAGAACACACGGGTCTGGTCCACCGGCAGGATACAGCCGCCGAACACCCCGGCCGTTCCTTCCAGCAGGTTGCATTGACTGGACGTCCAGTCGGAACCCGCAGTGAGGCCGGCGGGCTCGGAGGTGGGCCACATTCCCGATGGATTGAGCGGCGTGGCCGCCATCGTCGCCCCCACATCCATCAGGTAATCCTGCCGGGAAACGTACTCCACCTCCTGGTAGGCCCCGGTCAGGTTCACCGTGAAAGAATCGAACTCGTAGCTCAAGCCCGCGGTCCACAGGTCTTCCTGGTATTCGAATACGGGTTCATAGTCCGTGTGCATTTCCCGGAAGCCGTCCATGGGGGGCCGCGGGAACGCGTACATGGCGGGATTGGCGCCGTCCACACCCGGCGGCAGCGCGCCGGCGAGCGCCGCGAATATGCCGCCCGTGGTGGCGCCCAGGTGCGGCTTGTCGAAGCCGAACTCGTCCGGCAGGCAACCCCAGGTGGGCAGCGTGTTGCGCACGCAGACCTGGTTGGTGATGCGTGCCCGGTCGTCGTCTTCCCGGAAACGGTTGTATTGAACCCAGAAGTCGGCGCGCTCGGATGGCTGCCAGCGGAAGCTGGCCCTGAGCGCGGTGATGTCGCGGCCGTCGATGTCGTCATCGATGCCGTCGATGGTGTTGCCGTTGGCATCGGTCTGGCCGTAGGCGATGTTTTCGATGTATCCGTCGCGGTCGAGCTTGAATCCGCCCAGGCGCAGCCCGGCGGTCTCGCCCAAGGGGATGTTGAGCACGGCCTTCGCCCTCGTGTGGTTGTAGTCGCCGTATTCGAAATCCACAAATCCCTCCGCTTGCTCGAAGTCGGGCAGCGCGGTTACGAAGTTGATGGCGCCGCCGGTGGCGTTACGCCCGTACAGCGTGCCCTGCGGGCCACGCAGAATCTCGACGCGCTCCATGTCGAAAAATTCGATGGCGTTGAGATTGGTGGTCACCGCAATTTCATTCATGTGCGTGGACACGCCGGCCTCGCCCGTGCCGCTGATCACCAGCCGCCCGATGCCGCGGATGCTGAAGCTCGAGTTGCCGAAGTTGGTGGCCGTGAAGGTGACGCTCGGCGCGTTAATCTGCAGGTCGGATGGATTGATGACCTGCCGGTCCTCCAGCATGCTGCCGGTCAGGGCCGTGACCGCTATGGGCACGTCCTGGATGCTCTCGGCCGTTCGCTGGGCGGTGACGATGACCTCTTCGATGGCGCTGTCGTCGCTCTCGGCCAAAATCAGGGCGGGCGCGCTGATGCAGAAGGCACCCAGAATAGTCGCCAGCACACGCTGGCAAATCGGATTTGCGCTTGTCATGACGTTCCCCTCAGTTGCTCCGGGGCATTGCTGCCCTCGCATCCTTATAGGCGTGCCAGGACCCGGTGTCAAACGAACAGGAATCTTGCAAACAACCGATTCCGCGCGCTCCGACGGGCGGCTCAATTGAGTGAGCGCCCCGCCGTGCCTGCTGCCGCGACGGGGCGTCCGTTTGCATTCAACAAGCCCGCTACAGGCACCTTCCCCCGCGGCCTGCTGCAGGCGCCTCCTCCGGGGAGATGTGCTGTGCGCCGTTTAGTTGAGATTGGCCCTCAGCGTCACTCCGTAGGTGCGCGGCTCATTGACGAAGGTGTGCCAGCTACCACCCTGGAACACCGAGTCGAAGACCAGTGAGTTCAGCCGCTTGTCGGACAGGTTCCGGCCCCAGACAACCACTTCGTAGCGGCCGTCCGCCGTCTTGATTCCCAATTGGGCATTGAACATGTTGAAGGCTTCGCGAACCTTCTGGGGGTGGTCCAGGTCGGAACCGGTATTCACCTCTCCCACGTGGGACCAGTTCGCGTTTGCCAGCCAGCGAAAATCTGTGTTGGGAATCTCCCGGTCGAGGAACAGCGAGGCGCTGGCCTGCCAGAGCGGCGACTGCGTCAGCCGCTTGTCGGCCAGATGTGCGTTGTTCGGCAGGAGATCGTCGTCGTAACGCGCATCGTTATACGTGGCGCCCGCCGTGAGGAACACGCCGTCCGCCAGCGTGATGAAGCTCTCCACTTCGACCCCGGAGGACGCGGCCTGCTTGACGTTGCCCACCGTGAAACCCAGGCCCGTGAAGGTATTGAGCTGGAAATCGTCGAACGTGGTATAGAACAGCGCCGTGTTGACGGTTACCCGCCCGTCGGCGAACTGGCCCTTCATGCCGATCTCGAAGGAGTCCGAGGTTTCCGGGTCGAACCGGCTTTCGTCGATGAAATTGCCGTTTGCATCCCGGAAGCCCACGGCTTCCTGGTCGAGGTTGTAGCCGCCGGCCTTGTAGCCTCTGCTGTAGCTGGCGTAGAGATTGACCGCATCCGTCGCCTGCCATGCCAGCTTGAGGGTTCCGGTGACCTCGTCTTCCCTTTCCTTGTTGTTGTAGCTGGCGTTGTCGCAGAGGGACGCAATCGGAACGAAGGTACAGAACGGGTCGTCGATGACCTGACCGAACGGCGCCCCGTTGATGATCGAACCCGCGTCTTTTTCCTCGGATGAATAGCGCAAGCCCGCGGTGATGTCGACGGTCGGGTTCAGGTTCCAGACATTGTGGGTAAACACCGACCAGCCGTCTGCCTCCGAGAAGTAGAGCGCGTCGTAGCCCTGGGCGGGTACCCCGCGGCCGGCCGGGTCGCCCATGAATATCGGCGCGAGTTGAGGCGCCCCGATTGCGAAGGCGAGATAGGTGGGGCCGTCATGAGACATCGCGATGATTTCGTCCGACTCCATGTCCTCCGTGTAGAAATAGGCGCCCACCAACCAGGAAAAGTCGCCGGTCTCGCCATAGAGCTGCACCTCCTGGGAGAAGTTCTCGAACGATTCGTCGGTGTCCTGGGGATGCAGCAGATCGGCACTGGTGAAGTCGATGTCCTGGCCGCGCATTACCTGATAATCCCGGTAAGCGGTGATGGACCGGAAATTCATGGTTTCCCCAACCTCCCACAATACGTCCATGGACAGGCCCCAGTCCTCGACGTCTTCGTTGGGTTCGTAGTTCACGCCCACCCGCGACTTGTCGTCAACTTCGAAGGGGGTGGTGTTGCCGCCCAGCAGTGAGATCAGGGCGCTCGCAGGGCCGTTTATCCAGAAAGCGGCAGGACAGCAAGTCTCGTCCTTCTCGGTATAGTCGCCGATGAACCGCACTTCCACCCGATCGTTCGGGGTCCAGAGAAGTTGCCCCCTCAGGTTGTGCCGATCGCGGTTGTCGTACGCCTCGTCGGAATCGAAGTCTTCGTAGAAGCCGTCGCGTTTGCGATAGCTGTAGGCGATTCGTCCGGCCAGCACGTCATCGGACAGAACCGCGTTGCCGATGAAGCCGTATTCCTGTGAGTCGAGGTTGCCCACACCCACGGTCAGGCTGGCGCTGTTCTCGAATTCCGGCTTGCGGGTGATGATGTTGACCGCCCCGGCCACGGTGTTCTTGCCGAAAAGGGTGCCCTGGGGACCACGCAGGATCTCGACCCTGTCGACGTCCGTCAGGTCGTTGAAGGCCAGGCCGGCCCTGGAGCGGTAGATGCCGTCGATAAAGGTGCCCACGGCCGCTTCGAGGCCAGGGTTGTTGCCCGTGGTGCCGACGCCGCGGATACGCAGGGTACCGCCGTTGGACGTGCTGTTGGAACTGTAGACGGCAATCGAGGGCGAAACCTCCTGCAGCCCGTAGATGTCCTGTACTCCCCTGGCCGTCAGGTCTTCGCCGCTGAATGCGGACACCGCGATCGGCACGTCCTGAATGGATTCCTCCCGCTTGGTGGCCGTGACGATCATCTCTTCGATCAGGTCAGTGGCCGACTGGTCAGCTTCCTCCGCAATAACGCCTGCCGGAACAACGAGTATCCCCAGGCCGGCCAGGCTGGCTATCAGTATCTTCATGGTTTACCTCTCCATAGTCAGGTTGTCGACGCGCTTGTACTACTCTCGCCGACCGACTGGGGCGACCGGTATCAGCCGCTTCAGATCAGCCACCGCAAGCCCGCGGAAACCGGCCCTTCCCTGCGTTGGAAAACGCCGTTCCGACGCCCGTACATTAGGTATTCGTCCAGGGAGTGTCAACGCGATGTGCGTATACGGCGAAAGCCGTGTCGGCTGGCTTTTCGGGACTTGCGCGCTATAGTCGGCGGACGCGCCGGCAGGGCGGTTCGCCACTCGGTCCGGCCAGCAGCAGCGAGGGGTCGAGCGCCGCATGAGCGAGAATTCCCGGCCGGGCGGGAGTGCCGGCATCTTTCCGTCGAGGGTGCAGGCAAAGAAGGCGGTCACGGTCGCAACGGTCGGGCTTGTCTCCGGCGTGAGCGTGATCATCGGCGAGATCGCGCTGGCGACCCTGGTGTTCTCGGGGGACCTGGCTCCCTATCTTTCCCAGGGGATCGGCCTGGTGCTGTTCGGCATTCTGGCCGGATGCGTGGTGATTGCGCTACGCAGCGGCTTCCTCGGGGCGGTGTCCGCACCGGCTGTGCCAACCATGCTGATGCTGGCGGTAATCGGCGGCTCACTGACGGCCACCGGCGACGAACTCTTTCCAACCATGGTCGCCGTCATCGTCCTTTGCTCCATAGCCACCGCTGTCTGTGCACTGCTGATCGCGCGCTTTCGCCTGGCCAACCTGGTCCGCTTCATTCCCTACCCGGTTTCCTCCGGATTCGTGGCGGGCACCGGCGGCGTCGCCTGCTGGGTGGCGCTGTCGCTCATGGGCATGGGGTTGGAAGCCGACGTGCTGGCGAGGCTGTTCGATCCGCTGGTGGCCGCCAACTGGGGTATCGGCACCGCCTACGGGTTCGGGCTGTACTTCGCCACCCAGCGCTGGAAGAGTTTTCTGCTTATGCCGGTGAGCTTCGTCGCGGTAACCGGTCTGTGTCATCTCGGCCTGGCGGCTTCGGGCGTCACCCAGGGCGAGGCCGAGGCGGCGGGCCTCCTCTTCGCGGGCCTTTCGGAAGCGAACCTCTGGCCTCCGCTGACACCGGACGATGCGGCCAGGATCGACTGGATGGCCGTCGCCGCGCAGGTTCCGAACATTCTCACCCTGGTGCTGGTGACCCTGCTCTGCGTGGTGATGTATGTCGGCGGCCTGGAAGTCGCCTCCAGCCGTGAGCTCGACTGGAACCGGGAATTCGCCGCCATCGGGCTCGCCGGTGCGGCGGCGGGCTTCGGCGCCGGCCCGCCGAGTTGCCCGGTGGTGCCCACCTCCCTGCGCAGCCTGATGTTCGGCGTCGACGTGCGCGCGACCGGGGTCGTCGCGGCGCTGGTGGTGGGCTCGCCCCTCCTGATCGGCGATGCCGTGCTGAATCTCGTTCCGGTGCCGCTGATGGGCGGCGTATTGCTATTCACCGGCATTGCGCTGCTCGATCAGTGGCTGCTGAAAGTTCGCACCCGCGTGCCCCGAACCGACTACGCCATCATCCTGGCGGTGTTTGCCACCATTCTGGTGTTCGGGTTCTTCGAAGGGGTCGCGCTGGGCATGATCGTCACCGTCGTTGTCTTTGTCTTCCGCATCGGCCGGGCCGGCGTCGTCGAATCGGCGTTCACGCTGCGCGAACGGCAGAGCAGCAGGTCACGGCCGGTGCCGGACAGGGCGATCCTGCGGGCCGAGGGAGGCCGGGTCAGGTGTTACCGGCTGCAGGGCTACCTGTTCTTCGGCGGCGGCTACCCGCTGGCCGACCGGCTCAAGGCGACCCTGGGCGAAGATCCCCGGCCCCTGTGCATTCTGCTGGACTTCAGCGCCGTGACCGGCCTGGACATCTCCACCGTCAATGCCATGTGCCGGTTCATCCTGGCGGCACGGGGCGCCGGTACGGAGGTGGTCATGGGCGGCGCACCGGGCATGCTCGCCGGCGAACTGCGGCGCAACCTGCCGCCCGCCGCATACGGGAAACTGGTGTTCGCCCCGGATTCGGATTCCGCGCTGGCACATTGCGAGGACACGCTGCTGGCGGCCTGGCAACCCGAAGGCGACGGCCCGGTGACAAGGTCTGCCCTGCTGGATGCGGTTGGCGGCGACATGGACCGGTTCCTGGATCGACAGGTGCTCTTCGAAGACCTGGTCGACGCGCTCGCGGACTGGGTTGAACCCCGCGAGTACGGCGCCGGCGAGGCACTTCTGTCGGCCGGCGGGACGAGTGACGCCCTGCAACTGATAGTCGCCGGCCGGGTCTCGGTCCTCGACGCCGAGGGCGTGCGAATCCGCCAGATCGGCCCCGGCGAGGCCGTCGAACCCCACGCACCCTTCAACGCCCGGGTTGCCACGGTCACGGCCGTCGCGGATTCGCCCTGCCGCACGGCGACGCTGAGTTCCCTGGCCCTGCACCTGCTCGAAGAGAGCGACCGTGAACTGGCGGTCAGGCTGTACCGGTATGTCCTCAGCGACTCCGGAGCCCGGAACGCCGCGGCGCCCCGCAGCAACTCCGGATCCGCTGGCGAGCAACCCTGATTCCGGACATGGCCGAGCCGTGCGCCGGGAACCCAGATACCGCCATGGTAACGAGTCGGCCCCGACCGGCCAGCTTGCACTCTTGGCTCAGTTCATCCGGAGTCGCCACGCTGTCCTTCCAGCCATTTGCGCCGCAACCGCAGTATCGAGCCTTCGCTGGTATAGGTCTCGACCGCATCGAGACACACCCAGGCCAGGTCGTGGGATTCCTCGCTGACCCTGTACACATCCGATCTTGCAGTCACGGCAAAGCGCAGGTCGTAGTGCCGATGCGCGGGTTCCGCCCCGCTGGCCGGAATTTCGTGGATATCGATATCCAGGGGACGATCGGAACAGGCCACCAGGTCCAGCCCCGTCTCCTCCCGTGCCTCGCGAAGCGCCACAAGCAGGCTGTCCGGCTCCCCGTCGCTGTGGCCGCCGGGCTGCAGCCAGCGCCCGAGCTTTCGGTGGTGGGTCAACAAGACCCGGATACCGCGTCTGTCCACGATCCAGGCGCTTGCCGTAACGTGCCCGGGCAGGCAATGACGCTCGAAGCAGTCGGGGTGGCAGTCCACGAATTCTCGAAACCGCAGTGCCTTTGCCGCCTCGCCGGGAAAGCGGGCCGCATAGGCATCGATTTCGGCAATCAGTTTGCGCCTGTTCATGGAATTGCTATTCTCGCCGCCTTTTGCGGAGCACCCCATGATAGCCGTGATAGCAAGACTCCACGTCGCCGAAGGCAAGGAAGCCGCCTTCGAGGCACACATGTCCAACCTCATCGACCAGGTTCGCGCCAATGAGCCCGGCAATCAGATGTATTCGATGTGCAGGGACGAAGACGGCAACTACCTGATGCTGGAACTGTACGACACCCAGGAAGACCTCGATGCCCACGGCAAGACCGAGCACTTCAGGGCCGCCGGGCCGGGCTTCGCCGGCTTGATGACCGCTGCGCCGGAAATCGAGCGGCTGCAGGTCATCAAAGCGTAACTCGCGTCACCGGCTCGTTGCGCCTGCTTTTTCAACCTCGAACAGTGCGGCGAGTTGCTCCGTCATCGCGCCGCCGAGCTGTTCCGCATCCGTGATCGTGACCGCCCGCCGGTAGTGGTGGGTGACGTCGTGGCCGATGCCGATCGCCAGCAGTTCGACCGGCGATCGGGCCTCTATGCTGTCGATGGCGTACTTGAGGTGCTGTTCGAGGTAGTTGCTCGGGTTGACGAGCAGGGTGGAGTTGTCCACCGGCAGGCCGTCCGAGATCACCATGAGCACCTTGCGCTCTTCCCCACGAACCACGATGCGGTTGTGCGCCCAGATGAGCGCCTCGCCGTCGATGTTTTCCTTCAGCATCTCCTCGCGCATCATCAGCCCGAGGTTCTTGCGGGAGCGGTGCCAGGTGTCGTCGGCGGCCTTGTAGACGATATGGCGCAGGTCGTTCAGGCGGCCCGGGTGGGCGGGCTTGCCGTCGGCGATCCACCTCTCGCGTGAGCGGCCGCCCCGCCAGCCCCGGGTGGTGAAGCCGAGGATTTCCACGCGGACCGAGCAGCGCTCCAGCGTACGGCCGAGGATGTCGGCGCACATGGCGGCGATGGTGATGGAGCGGCCGCGCATGGAGCCCGAGCTGTCGATCAGCAGGGTGACCACCGTGTCGCGGAAGTCCATTTCCTTTTCCTGCTTGTAGGCCAGCGGGTTCATGGGATCGACCACCACCTGGGCGAGGCGGGAGGAATCGAGGATGCCCTCGTCGAGATCGAACTCCCAGGTGCGGTTCTGCTTGGCGAGCAGGCGCCGCTGCAGGCGGTTTGCGAGCTTGGCGGTGGCGTGCTGCAGGGGCACGAGCTGCTGGTCGAGCAGCGCCCGCAGGCGTGTCAGTTCGTCCGAGTCGCACAGTTCCTCGGCCGGCACCACCTCGTCGAACTCGGGGGTGTAGGCCTGGTAGTTGACGTCCATCCGGATGCGGCCGGCATCGTCCGGCATAACCAGCGGCGCCTCGTCCGGGTCGGCTTCGGCGCCGACTTCCTCCGAGTCGAGGTCCGCATCCATCTCCACCAGGGAGGCTTCGCCGTCGGCGGATTCATCGGTGAGGCCCTCGTCGTCGAGCACCACGTCGTCCGGGTCGAACTCCGCGTCGCCTTCCGCGTCCTCGTCGGTTGCCTCGGTCTCGTCCTGGTTCTCAAGCTCTTCCAGAGGATCCTCCAGCTCGGCGCCGAGGCCGAGATCGGCAATGATCTCGCGGCAGACGGTGGCGAACCGGCGCTGGTCGTGCAGGCATCCCTTCAGCGCGGCGATGTCGGCCCCGGCGTGCTCCTGGACGTGATCGCGCCAGAACTGGACGAGATTCTCCGCGGAGGGCGGCAGTTCGCGGCCGGTCAGGTGCTGCCTGACCAGAAGGCCGACGGCCACCGACAGCGGCGCTTCGGATACGTCGACCACGCTGTCGAACTCCGCCTGGCGGCAATGCGCCTCCAGGGATGCCTCGAGATTCTGCGCCACCCCTTCCATGCGCAGCGAACCGATCGAAGCGATACGCGCATCCTCGACCCACTCGAACATCTCCTGGGCAGGGCCGCTGCGGGGCGCGTAGCGGCTGTGTACGGATTCGTCGTGGAAGCGGAGCTTCAGCGCCAGCTCATCGCCGATGCCGCGCACCGTGTTGACCTCCGCCTCGTCACAGCCCACGGTGGGCAACGGCATGCGCACCCGGTTGCCGCGCAGTACCGGGGAACCCTGCCCGAAGGCGACCTCGACTTCGTTGTCTTCCGCAATGGCCCGCACCGTGGCGACCGTCGCGCGCTTGAACGACTCCAGCGGATGTTCCAGTTCGACCGACATGGCGCCGACGGCACTCAGGCCGTGCGCAGCGTTATGCCCGACGTCGCATCGCCCAGGTCTTCACCCATGCAGCGCTGGTAGTACTCGGCCACGATGGGGCGTTCCAGCTCGTCGCACTTGTTCAGGAAGGTCACCCGGAACGCGAACCCCGAATCGCCGAATATCTCGGCGTTCTGGGCCCAGGTGAGGACGGTGCGCGGAGACATGACGACAGACACGTCGCCGTTGATGAACCCCTGGCGGGTGAGGTCGGCGACGGACACCATGTTCGACACCGCGCGGCGGCCCGCCTCGCTCTCGGCGTAGCTCTTGGCCTTGCCGAGCACGATGTCGGTTTCCGCATCGTGCTCCAGGTAGTTGAGGGTGGTGACGATGCTCCAGCGGTCCATCTGGCCCTGGTTGATCTGCTGGGTGCCGTGGTAGAGCCCGGTGGTATCGCCCAGGCCGACCGTGTTGGTGGTTGAGAAGAGGCGGAAGTGGGGGTGCGGGGAGATCACCTTGTTCTGGTCGAGCAGGGTCAGCTTGCCTTCCACCTCCAGGACACGCTGGATGACGAACATGACGTCCGGCCGCCCGGCGTCGTACTCGTCGAAGCAGAGCGCCACCGGGTGCTGCAGCGCCCAGGGCAGGATGCCCTCCTTGAAAGCGGTGATCTGCTGGCCGTCCTCGATGACGATGGCGTCCTTGCCCACCAGGTCGATGCGGCTGATGTGGCTGTCGAGGTTGATCCGGAGGCATGGCCAGTTGAGCTTCGCGGCCACCTGCTCTACGTGCGTCGACTTGCCCGTGCCGTGATAGCCCTGGATCATCACCCGCCGGTTGTGGCTGAAACCCGCCAGAATGGCGAGCGTGGTGTCGTGGTCGAACAGGTAGTCGTCGTCCACCACCGGCACGTAAGGCGTGTGTTCGGAAAAAGCCGGCACCTCCAGGTCGAGGTCGATGCCGAACGCTTCCCGCACGGATACCCTGGCGTCGAGCGCCAGGTCAGGTGAAAGACCCGATTCCAGTATGGCCACCGATACTCCCAAATGCGGGCAAAGCGCGCTATTTTACGGAACCCCGCAAGGGCGAACCAGCAAAAAAAGGCAACCCGGGATGGCGACAATCTA
>CAZWZH010000098.1:0-17556 GCA_964638775.1 uncultured Pseudomonadales bacterium | reverse complement strand
CCAGGCGGGCGGTCACCGGTTTGCCTGACGATATTAGCGTGCTGGAACCACCTGAAACCATCTCGAACTCAGCAGTGAAACGGCACAGCGCCGATGGTAGTGTGGGGTTTCCCCATGTGAGAGTAGGTCGTTGTCAGGCTTCATCTTTCCTTCGTATCAGTACAGCTTCTGCACACCGTATTCCGGCCCCGCAACCAAAAGACTTATCTATCGGAAATCGATGTGCCAAACGATTGCTTCGATCGGGCGCCGAGAGCAGGTATCCGGTACGGGCATCCGGCACGCCAGGCGGAACACCCTGTTTTGGCAGCAGCGGTCGTTCGACAACCGGCCCCGCAACCAGTTGCGGGGCGTCGCCACCTGCCGAAGCGGTGCTTCGGCTCGGGCTTCGCCCGACCGGTGGCGACCCTTAAAGGTGCCGGACGCCGGCACCGCACACCTGCTCTCTCCTAGCGGTCGTCTGTTCCATGCGCGTCAGCGCCCCGGCGCGCCGGGGATAGAAGGTTCTTTTCTCATAAGCTTCAGGTTGTTTGACAATTGCCCGGCAAACGATTGCGAGGCGTTGACCGGTTCCCTTGTCCTCAAACGGGCGTGGACTCGGGCCTCGTTGCGGGTTGAATGACGCTTGTTGACGAACGGCGGCTGTCGGAGCTGCTCGAACGGCTGGCGTGTGGCGGCAGCCTCGCGGAGTCTGAATTCGACAGGTTTCCGGTCACACCCGGCGAAATGGGTCTTGTTGTTCGAGATGGCAAGGTGCTGTTGTCGCCGGACACGGCGATCCTCGACATGGGACGGATTCGCGAGGGGCTCTCGACCGATTCGGCTGCGTGGTTGCGAGAGTTGAGGGTGCATTGGGTTGTTGATTCGACCAATAGCCGGATGACTGCAGCGGCCCAGGCGGGTTCCGTGGACGGGCTGTGCTGGTTTGCGGAACTGCAGACCGCCGGGCGGGGGAGGCGCGGGCGGAGCTGGGTCAGTCCCTTTGCCCGCAATCTTACGCTGAGCCTGGGGTTCTCGCTGGGGGGTACGCCGAGGGATGCGGGGGCGTTGAGCCTCGTTGTGGGGCTTGCCGTTGCGGACATGATCGAGGGGCACGGGGTGGCGGATGTCTCGCTGAAGTGGCCCAACGACGTGCTTGTCGGGGGCGCCAAGGCTTGCGGCATCCTCATTGAACTGATCGCGCATCGCCGGCCTCTGGAGTGCGTGATCGGGATCGGGCTGAACGTGGAGTTGCCCCCTGACGTTCGGGCAGTCATCGGCCAGGAAGTTACCGATCTCAGGCAACAGGGCGTCGAGGACGGCCGCGATGTGCTGGCCGCCGAACTGGTGTCGGCCGTGATTCGCTACGTCGACGAATTCAAACGATCCGGTTTCCGGGGGATGCGATCCACCTATGACGAGGTGCACACCTGCCAAGGGAGGCCTTGCCGCATCCTGCACGGCAACGCCGAATTTGAAGGCGTCGTGACGGGCGTGACCGACGACGGCGAGTTGCGGGTGCGGGGGCCGGACGGGGAGCGCCGGTTCAATGGCGGCGAGGTTTCGTTGCGGCGGGATGTCTGAGTTGCGCGGAAGCGGGATGGCCTGGTTGGCCGCTGCGATTCTGGTGAACATTGCCGTTGCGTTGACGTTGCATGACGGAATCCGGGACCGGCTGTGGGGCCTTGCGTTGCCGGAACCGCGGTTTGTGGAGGAGGCGGTTCCAGGACGGTGGATATGCGCCGCCTGGGGCCCGTTTGCGGAGTCGGCCGCGATGGACCCGCTGATTGCGCGAATCGAGGCCATGGGAGGGCAAACGGACCTGATTTCGGGACGGTTGGGTGCCGGGCCGGACTACCTGCTGCTGGTGGGTCCGGTTGGCTCATTCGAAGCGGCTCGCCGCGTTCGCGAGGAACTCAGGTCCCAGTCGATCGAAAGCCATATCGTCGCGCAAGGCGCCTTCGCCCGGTCGCTGGAGGTGGGCGTTTTCGCCGATCGGGCACGGGCATTGGCCCGGCAGGAACGTATCGAGGCACTGGGTTACCTCGTCCATCTGAGGGAATTGCGGCGCTCCGCCCCGGCATTCCATCTGGTGGCCCGCCTGGAGCGGATTTCCGCGTCCGAACTGCCACCTGCGGGCGATTGCGGAATCGTTGCGCCGGACCACCGGTTTCTATAGAATCCGGCTCCCATTTTGAGCCGCCATAGCTCAGCCGGTAGAGCAACTCACTTGTAATGAGAAGGTCCAGGGTTCGATTCCTTGTGGCGGCACCAGAGCATCGCCCGTGGATGCGGCTGGGCGCGCGGCAAAAATGGCAAGCGTTCCAACGGCTTGGCGGCGTGGAGTCGGCGTTCCAGCGGATTGAATGCGGGTAAGCGAGGGTAGCGGCGTGAGCCGTTGCCGAATGGAAATGTTGCGTCGTGCGTTCCCGGCAGGGGCCGTGAATGCATGGCGTGTTTTGCGTTTTGGAAAGCCGGAATCGCGCCGGCGCTGGAGGCAGGTCAGGTAGCAGCGGCAACTGGTTTCAGGTGGGGTTCCCGAGTGGCCAAAGGGATCAGACTGTAAATCTGACGGCTCAGCCTTCGAAGGTTCGAATCCTTCCCCCACCACCAGAGTGCCGGATGTGGCGGGTATAGTTTAGGGGTAGAACCTCAGCCTTCCAAGCTGATGACGCGGGTTCAAGTCCCGCTACCCGCTCCATACTCGCCGGATGGCTGAATCGATTGTTGGCGTTTGTTGGCGTTGCTCACATAGCTCAGCAGGTAGAGCACTTCCTTGGTAAGGAAGAGGTCATCGGTTCGAATCCGATTGTGAGCACCAGTATTGGGCCTTGAGCCTTGAGGCAAGGAAAACCTGAGGACATCACGAGGAAAAAATGGCTAAAGAACGTTTCGAGCGGACCAAACCCCATGTCAACGTGGGTACGATCGGTCATGTCGACCACGGCAAGACCACGCTGACCGCGGCGCTCACCATGGTGTGCGCGGCGGCGCGCGGCGGCGAAATCCGGGAGTTCGACCAGATCGACAACGCCCCGGAAGAGAAGGCGCGGGGTATCACCATCGCCACGGCGCACGTCGAATACGAAAGCGACGAGCGTCACTATGCCCACGTCGACTGCCCCGGGCATGCGGACTACGTCAAGAACATGATTACCGGCGCGGCGCAGATGGACGGCGCCGTTCTGGTGGTTTCCGCCGCCGACGGCCCCATGCCCCAAACCCGGGAACACATCCTGCTTTCCCGCCAGGTCGGCGTACCCCGCATTGTCGTCTACATGAACAAGGCCGACATGGTCGACGACGAGGAACTCATCGAACTCGTCGAGATGGAGGTGCGGGAACTGCTCGATCAGTACGACTTTCCGGGGGACGACACGCCCATCGTCATCGGCAGCGCGCTCAAGGCGCTCGAGGGCGAAGACAGCGAATACGGCACCCAGTCCATCAACTCGCTCCTCGAGGCGCTGGACGACTATATCCCGCAACCCGAACGCCCCGTCGACCAGCCGTTCCTGATGCCGATCGAGGATGTCTTCTCCATCGCCGGCCGCGGCACCGTGGTAACGGGCCGCATCGCCCGGGGCATCGTGAAAGTCGGTGACGAAGTCGAGATCGTCGGTATCAAGGAAACCCAGCAGACCACCTGCACCGGCGTGGAGATGTTCCGCAAGCTGCTCGACGAGGGCCGTGCGGGCGAGAACGTCGGCGTGCTGCTGCGCGGCATCAAGCGCGACGAGGTGGAACGCGGCCAGGTGCTCGCGGTTCCGCGGAGCATCACCCCGCATACCGAATTCGATGCGGAAGTCTATGTGCTGTCCAAGGACGAAGGCGGGCGCCATACGCCGTTCTTCAAGGGCTACCGCCCGCAGTTTTTCTTCGAGACCACCGATGTGACCGGCACCGTCGAGTTGCCGAAGGATGTCGAGATGGTCATGCCCGGCGACAACGTGAACATGGCCGTTCAGCTTATCTCGCCCATTGCCATGGAAGAAGGTCAGCGCTTCGCCATCCGCGAGGGCGGCCGCACGGTCGGAGCGGGAGTCGTTACCAAGATCACGAACTGACGGGGCGAAGCCTCGGGCCGACCCGAATACGGTCACCGGCACGAACCTGACAGATCTGACGGCTTTGTCCGCGAGCAGGAGATCGAACAAAAGATCGAACAGGAGGTACATAAGGCCAGTAGCTCAATTGGCAGAGCAGCGGTCTCCAAAACCGCAGGTTGGGGGTTCGATTCCCTCCTGGCCTGCCAGCGTCGGCTGGCCCACAACCCAATGAAGGGCGTGTATTTTTCGAAATGAGACAGCATCCTGAGTTTCTTCTCGCCACCGAAGGGCGCTGCCGTCTGGCGGGACGCCGAACCGGCGCCGTTTCGGAGCCGCCGTCATGAACGCCGGCACCGAAGCAATGGCGGGCTTCGACTGGCTGAAGTGGCTGTTGACCGCCGCCCTGCTGGGGCTAGGCATATTCGGCAACTGGTATTACCAGGACGAGTCGCTATTGCTTAGGGTGCTCGGGCTGATCGGTATCGCGGTGGTGGCCACGGGCATTGCGTTGCAGACCGAGCGCGGGCGCGCCATCTGGACGCTGTTCAAGGAGTCGCGGGCCGAAATACGAAGGGTCGTCTGGCCGACCCGGCAGGAGACGCTGCAGACAACGGTTATCGTGCTGGTGCTCGTGCTGGTGTTCGCACTGATACTGTGGCTCCTGGATTCGGGGCTCAGTTGGCTGGTGTCCTCCGTAATCGGATAGTTGAGATGTCGGAAGCGACCGCAAGGCAGAAAAAGTGGTACGTGGTGCATGCCTACTCCGGGTTCGAGAAGAACGTGGCACGCACCCTGCAGGAGCGGGTGGACCTGTCGCCGCTCAAGGAATGCTTCGGCAGGATCATGGTGCCCGCGGAACCTGTGGTGGAGATGCGGGCCGGCCAGAAGCGCCGCAGCGAGCGCAAGTTCTTCCCCGGCTATGTGCTGGTTGAGATGGAACTGAACGACGAGACCTGGCATCTCGTGAACGAAACCCCCCGGGTGATGGGTTTCATCGGCGGTACGGCGGATCATCCCGCGCCGCTCACGGACAGGGAAGCCGGTGCGATTCTCGACCGCGTCGATGCGGGCAGCGAGAAGGCCCGGCCCAAGACGGTCTACGAGCCTGGCGAGTATGTGCGGGTGGTCGACGGGCCGTTCAACGACTTCAACGGCATGGTCGAAGAGGTCAACTACGAGAAGAACCGCCTGCGCGTATCGGTGACGATCTTCGGACGCTCGACGCCGGTGGAACTGGACTTCGACCAGGTGGAAAAGGGCTGAAGCGAATTGCGGCGGCGCCAGGGGCGCTCCGCGTCGGGAAACTGACATGGCAAAGAGCACGAAGAGAGTAAGCGCGTATATCAAGCTGCAGGTGCCGGCGGGGCAGGCCAACCCGAGTCCGCCGGTCGGCCCGGCGCTGGGCCAGCACGGTGTCAACATCATGGACTTCTGCAAGGCGTTCAATGCCCAGACCCAGAGCCTCGAACAGGGCATGCCCACCCCGGTGGTGATCACCGTCTACGCCGACCGCACCTTCAGCTTCATCATGAAGACGCCTCCCGCATCGGTGCTCCTGCGCAAGGCTGCCCGCATAGACAAGGGCAGCGGCACGCCGAACCTCAACAAGGTCGGCCGGGTCACGCGGGCCCAGCTCGAGGAAATCGCGAGGCTCAAGGATCCGGACCTGACCGCCGCGGATATGGATGCCGCGGTAAGGACAATCGCCGGCAGCGCCAGAAGCGCCGGTATCGAAGTGGAACTGGAGGCTGTCTAGTGGCCAGGCTGACCAAACGCATGCGCGCCATCGCCGAACGCGCCGACAAGCACAGGGACTACCCGATTGACGAAGCCGTGTCGTTGCTGTCCGAGTTGTCGAACACGAAATTCACGGAAAGCATCGACGTCTCGGTGAACCTCGGCGTGGATGTACGCCGGTCGGACCAGACCCTGCGGGGGGCGACCACCCTGCCCCACGGTACCGGTAAAACGGCCCGCGTCGCCGTGTTCGCCCAGGGTGATCAGGCTGAGCGGGCGCAAGCCGCCGGCGCGGACGTGGTCGGCCTCGATGATCTGGCCGAACGGCTGCAGGGCGGCGACCTGAATTTCGACGTGATCATCGCGACGCCGGACACCATGCGCGTGGTCGGAAAACTGGGCAGGCTGCTCGGCCCCCGGGGCCTCATGCCCAACCCGAAAACCGGCACCGTGACTGCCGATGTGGAAACGGCTGTCAACAACGCCAAGGCCGGCCAGGTCAAGTACCGTACCGACCGCGGTGGCATCGTCCACGGCAGCGTCGGCCAGGTGGGCTTCACCGCGGAGCAGATCAGGGAGAACGTCGAGGCGCTGGTTTCGGATCTCAAGAAGTCCAAGCCCGCCGCCGCCAAGGGCGTGTACCTGAAGAAGATCACATTGTCGACGACGATGGGACCCGGTGTTCCCATCGACCAGTCGACCCTGGACATTTAGGCAAGCAAACCCGGACGACCAGGGGAACAGGAGTTGCCAGGTGGCACTGAGGCTGAATCAGAAACAGGACATCGTAGCGGAAGTCAACCGGGAGGCGGGCGAGGCGCTCTCGGCGGTACTCGTCGACTACCGCGGGATGACGGTCGGCGAAATGACGGATCTGCGCCGGAGGGCGCGGGGAGACGGCGTATACCTGAAAGTGGTGCGCAACACGCTGGTCAGGCGCGCCGTGAAAGGAACCGAATACGAGTGCCTGAACGACGCGCTGGTCGGGCCCACGCTGCTGGCGTTCTCCAGGGGCGAGCCCGGCACCGCGGCCCGGTTGCTGAAGGACTGCGTCCGGGAATACGACGCGCTGAGCGTCAAGGCCCTGGCGATCGGCGGGGAGTTGCTCGATGCGGGTGAGATCAACCGCATTGCCTTGCTGCCGACACGGGAAGAAGCCATTGCGATGCTGATGGCCACCATGCAGGCCCCCATTGCGAAACTCGCCAGAACGCTCGGGGAGGTGCCCGGCAAGCTGGCGCGAACGCTGGCCGCGATTCGCGACGCCAAGGAATCCGGCAACTAGCCGCGCCTGTTCACGAACGGGTGCGGCCGGGAAGGCGGGAACACGATTGAAGATTCGAGGAGATCGAGAAAATGGCATTGTCCAAAGATGACATCCTGAACGCCATCGCCGAAATGAGCGTCATGGAGGTGGTGGAGCTTATTCAGGCCATGGAGGAGAAGTTCGGCGTCTCCGCGGCGGCCGCGGTGGCGGCGGTTCCGGCGGCGGTCAACGGCGATGCGGGCGGCGACGCCGGCGCCGAGGAACAGACCGAGTTCGACGTCATGCTGCTTGCCTTCGGTGACAAGAAGGTCAACGTGATCAAGACGGTTCGCGCGATCACCGGCCTCGGCCTCAAGGAAGCGAAAGCACTGGTGGACGGCGCCCCGTCGCCGGTGAAGGAAGGGGCCACCAGGGAAGAAGCCGAAGACATCCAGAAACAGCTCGAAGAAGCCGGCGCACAGGTCGAGCTCAAGTAGTTGGGCCCGGCCGGCGCATATTCGCCGACGCCCGGCAGTGGCGTCGGCTTCCTGTCGACACGAGAACGCGCAAGCGTGGGAGATTCGAATGGCGTATAGCTTCACCGAGAAAAAGCGCATTCGCAAAGACTTCGGCAAGCTCACCGAGTCCATGCAGCTTCCCTACCTGCTGGCAATCCAGGTGGATTCCTACGGGAAGTTCCTGCAGGCCGCCACGAAGCCCGCCAAGCGGGAAAGAGTCGGGCTGCACGCCGCTTTCCAATCGGTGTTCCCGATCCAGAGCTATTCCGGAAACGCGGAGCTGCGCTACGTGGAATACCGGCTCGGACAGCCCGTATTCGATGTCAAGGAATGCGTGCTGCGCGGTGTCACTTTTGCCGCGCCGCTGCGGGTCAAGGTGCGCCTGGTCATTTACGACCGCGAGTCTTCCGCGAAAAAAGTCAAGGAAGTGAGGGAACAGGAAGTCTACATGGGCGAGATTCCCCTCATGACCGAAAACGGCACTTTCATCATAAACGGTACGGAGCGGGTCGTCGTTTCCCAGTTGCACCGTTCGCCGGGGGTTTTCTTCGACCATGACCGGGGCAAGACCCACAGTTCCGGCAAGCTGCTCTATTCGGCCCGGGTCATCCCCTATCGCGGCTCCTGGCTCGACTTCGAATTCGATCCCAAAGACTGCGTCTTCGTCCGTATCGATCGGCGCCGCAAGCTGCCGGCCACCATCATCCTGAGGGCATTCGAGTATTCCAGCGAAGACATCCTCGACATGTTCTTCGACAAGAACGTCTTTCACGTCAAGAAGAACGGGTTTTCGGTGGACCTCCAGCCGGAACGCCTGCGGGGGGAAGTTGCCTCGTTCGACATCAAGAACCGGCAGGGTGATGTCATTGTCGAAGCGGGGCGCCGTATCACGGCGCGCCATGTGCGGCTCCTACAGGACAGCGGGCTGAAGCGCCTCGACATACCCCGGGATTACCTTCTCGATCGCGTCACCGCCAAGGACGTCGTCGACGAATCGACCGGCGAGATCCTGCTGCCCTGCAATTCGGTCATTACCGAAGAAGTCTTCGACCGCTTGCTCGAACTCGGCGTCTCAAGGATCGAGACCATCTACACGAACGATCTCGACTGCGGCCCTTATATCTCGGATACCCTGCGCATCGACCTCACGAGCAATCGCCTCGAAGCGCTGGTGGAAATCTACCGCATGATGCGTCCGGGCGAGCCGCCGACGCGTGAAGCCGCCGAGAACCTTTTCAACAACCTGTTCTTCGCCAAGGAGCGCTACGACCTGTCCGCCGTGGGGCGCATGAAGTTCAATCGCCGCCTCGGCCGCGATGCCATCACGGGCGAGGGCATCCTCACGAAGGAAGACATCATCGATGTCCTCAAGACCCTGATCGACATCCGCAACGGGCGCGGTTCGGTCGACGATATCGATCACCTCGGCAACCGCCGGGTCCGCTCGGTCGGCGAGATGTCCGAGAACCAGTTCCGCGTCGGGCTGATCCGTGTGGAGCGGGCGGTGAAGGAGCGGTTGTCCCTGGCCGAGTCCGAAGGGCTCATGCCCCAGGACATGATCAATGCCAAGCCCGTGGCCGCCGCCATAAAGGAGTTTTTCGGTTCGAGCCAGCTTTCCCAGTTCATGGACCAGAACAATCCCCTCTCCGAGGTCACCCACAAGCGCCGCGTGTCGGCCCTCGGGCCGGGCGGGCTGACCCGTGAGCGGGCCGGTTTCGAGGTTCGGGATGTGCATCCCACCCATTACGGGCGCGTCTGCCCGATCGAGACGCCAGAGGGGCCGAACATCGGGCTGATCAACAGCCTGGCGGCGTATGCGCGCACCAATGAATACGGCTTTCTCGAATCGCCCTACCGGAAAGTCGTCAACGGCAAGGTCACGAGGCACATCGAGTACCTGTCCGCCATCGACGAGGCGGAATACGTCATCGCCCAGGCGAGTTCGACGCTGGACGAAAAGGGCGCTTTTGTCGGCGACCTCGTCGATGTCCGCCACCAGAACGAGTTCACCAAGACAGCGCCGGAGAACGTCAACTTCATGGACGTCTCGCCCAAGCAGGTGGTCTCCATCGCCGCGTCGCTGATACCGTTCCTGGAGCACGACGATGCCAACCGGGCGCTCATGGGTTCGAACATGCAGCGTCAGGCCGTGCCTACGTTGCGCACGGAGAAACCGCTGGTGGGCACCGGCATGGAACGCCATGTTGCCCGCGACTCCGGAGTCTGCGTAATCGCCGAACGGGGCGGCCTGGTAGACAGCGTGGATGCGGGACGGGTTGTGGTCCGCGTGGCGGATGCGGAAACCGAAGCCGGGGAGGCCGGCGTCGATATCTACAACCTCACCAAGTTTACCCGGTCCAACCAGAACACCTGCATCAACCAGCGGCCGCTGGTGAAGCCGGGCGACAGGATCGCCAGTAACGACATCCTGGCGGACGGCCCTTCGGTGGATACCGGTGAACTGGCGCTGGGCCAGAACATGCGCGTCGCCTTCATGCCCTGGAACGGCTACAACTTCGAGGACTCCATCCTCGTCTCGGAACGGGTCGTCCAGGAGGACCGCTTCACGAGCGTTCACATCCAGGAGCTGACCTGCATCGCCCGGGACACGAAGCTCGGTCCGGAAGAGATTACCGGCGACATTCCCAACGTCGGAGAGGGTGCGCTGTCGAAACTCGACGAGTCCGGCATCGTCTACATCGGGGCGGAGGTCGGCGCCGGCGATATCCTGGTCGGCAAGGTCACGCCCAAGGGCGAGACGCAGCT
Source organism: uncultured Pseudomonadales bacterium (assembly GCA_964638775.1). Taxonomy (GTDB): domain Bacteria; phylum Pseudomonadota; class Gammaproteobacteria; order Pseudomonadales; family Azotimanducaceae; genus Azophilus. The sequence continues at coordinate 7,261 of CAZWZH010000098.1, read as the reverse complement.
TACGCCGGAGGAGAAACTGCTGCGTGCGATTTTCGGCGAAAAGGCGTCGGACGTTAAGGACACCTCGCTCCGGGTTCCGACCAGCGTCAAGGGCACGGTTATCGATGTCCGGGTGTTCACCCGCGACGGCGTCGAAAAGGATCAGCGCGCCCGCGACATAGAGCAGGACGAACTGGCGGAGATCAGGAAAGACCTCGATGACGAGTATCGCATCGTGGAAACCGCCACGTTCGAGCGCCTCGGAGCGGCACTGAACGGCAACAAGGTGGCGAGCGGTCCAGGCGGTGTCCGCGATAAGGTCGTCGATGCGGAGTATCTCGACGGGCTGGAGCGGGACGACTGGTTCGGAATCCGCATGGCCGACGATGCGCTCAACACCCAGCTCGAGCGGGCGGAGGAGCAACTCAACGAGCGCCGGGAAGCGCTCGATGCCAACTACGCCGACAAGCGCTCGAAGCTCGAAAGCGGCGATGACCTGGCCCCCGGCGTACTGAAGATCGTCAAGGTCTACCTTGCCATCAAGCGGCGTATTCAGCCCGGAGACAAGATGGCCGGCCGGCATGGCAACAAGGGAGTGATCTCGGTGATCATGCCGGTGGAGGACATGCCGTTCGATGAAAACGGCGAGCCGGTGGACATCGTTCTGAATCCGCTCGGCGTGCCGTCGCGCATGAACGTGGGACAGGTCCTGGAGGCGCACCTGGGCTGGGCGGCCAAGGGAATCGGCATCCAGATCAATGCGTTGCTCGAAGCGCAGACGAAGAACGCGGAACTCAGGGAGTACCTGCACAAGGTGTACAACACCATCGGCGAACGGCAGGAGAATCTCAAGTCGCTGAATGAAGGGGAACTCAGGGAACTGGCCGAGAACCTGCGCGACGGGTTGCCGATTTCCACCCCGGTTTTCGATGGCGCCAGCGAAAACGAGATCAAGCGGATGCTGGCATTAGCCGGCCTGCCGGAAAACGGCCAGGCGGTGCTCTACGACGGACGCACGGGCGAGCGGTTCGACCGCCCGGTAACGCTCGGCTTCATGTACATGCTCAAGCTGAACCACCTGGTAGACGACAAGATGCATGCCCGGTCCACCGGCTCCTACAGCCTGGTGACCCAGCAGCCGCTGGGCGGCAAGGCACAGTTCGGCGGCCAGCGCTTCGGAGAAATGGAAGTCTGGGCCCTGGAGGCCTACGGCGCCGCCTATACATTGCAGGAAATGCTGACGGTCAAGTCCGACGATGTGGCGGGCCGAACCACCATGTACAAGAACATTGTCGACAGCAACTTCCGCATGGAGGCCGGGATGCCGGAGTCCTTCAACGTGCTGGTGAAGGAAATCCGCTCGCTCGGCATCGACATCGAACTCGAAACCGAATGAGCGCCCTGGTGAGAAGCGGGAAAACTGAACGAATGGCAGCCGGAGGAAGACCTTGAAGGACTTGCTGAATCTATTGAAGGATCAAGGGGACACGAACGAGTTCGACTCGCTTCGTATCGGTTTGGCTTCGCCGGAGATGATCCGGTCCTGGTCGTTCGGCGAGGTCAAGAAACCCGAGACCATCAACTACCGGACTTTCAAGCCGGAGCGCGACGGCCTGTTCTGCGCGCGCATATTCGGCCCGGTCAAGGATTACGAATGCCTGTGCGGCAAGTACAAGCGGCTGAAACACCGGGGCGTGATCTGCGAGAAATGCGGCGTGGAGGTGACCCTGGCCAAGGTGCGGCGCGAGCGGATGGGGCACATCGAGCTCGCGAGCCCCGTTGCCCATATCTGGTTTCTGAAGTCGCTGCCTTCCCGGATCGGGCTGTTGCTCGACATGACCCTTCGCGACATAGAGCGCGTCCTCTACTTCGAGTCATACGTTGTCATCGACCCCGGGCTGACCGACCTTGAAATCGGGCAGCTCCTCACCGACGAAGAGTACTACGCGAAACTCGAGGAATTCGGCGACGAGTTCGAGGCCCGGATGGGCGCCGAGGCCATTCAGCAGTTCCTGCTCTCCATGGACATGGAAGGGGAAATCGCGAGGCTCAGGGAAGAGATCCCCGCCACGAATTCGGAAACCAAGATCAAGAAGCTTTCCAAGCGGTTGAAGCTCATGGAAGCCTTCGTCAATTCCGGAAACCGGCCGGAGTGGATGATTCTGACAGTACTTCCGGTCCTGCCGCCGGATCTGCGGCCCCTGGTCCCGCTCGACGGCGGCCGTTTCGCCACATCGGACCTGAACGACCTTTACCGCCGGGTAATCAACCGGAACAACCGTCTGAAACGGCTCCTGGACCTGTCCGCGCCGGACATCATAGTCCGCAATGAAAAACGCATGCTGCAGGAGTCGGTCGATGCGCTGCTCGACAACGGGCGCCGGGGCCGCGCCATCACGGGTTCCAACAAGCGGCCCCTGAAATCCCTGGCCGACATGATCAAGGGCAAGCAGGGGCGATTCCGGCAGAACCTGCTCGGCAAGCGGGTGGACTATTCCGGGCGCTCGGTGATCGTCGTGGGCCCCACCCTGAAGCTGCACCAGTGCGGCCTGCCAAAGAAGATGGCGCTCGAACTGTTCAAGCCGTTCATTTTCGGCAAGCTGGAGGCCCGGGGGCTCGCGACCACCATCAAGGCCGCGAAGAAGATGGTGGAGCGTGAAACCGCCGAAGTCTGGGATATCCTGGCGGAAGTCATCCGCGAGCATCCGGTTCTCCTGAACCGGGCGCCGACCCTGCACCGCCTGGGCATTCAGGCGTTCGAGCCGGTGCTGATCGAGGGCAAGGCCATCCAGTTGCATCCGCTGGTCTGCACGGCCTACAACGCGGACTTCGACGGCGACCAAATGGCGGTACACGTTCCGTTGACCCTCGAGGCACAGCTCGAGTCCCGGGCGCTCATGATGTCGACCAACAACATTCTCTCGCCGGCAAGCGGTCAGCCCATCATCGTGCCTTCCCAGGACGTGGTACTGGGCATCTATTACATGACCCGGGAAATGGTCAATGCCAGGGGCGAGGGGATGGTCTTCGCGGACACCGACGAGGTGCACCGCGCCTATCATGCCGGCGAAGTCGAACTGCATGCGCGGATCAAGGTCCGGGTGCCCGACTTCGCGACCCCGGACGACGGCATGCCGGTCGCCGGGCTCAAGCTGACGGATACCACTGTCGGCCGCGTGCTGCTCTATGACGTGGTGCCCAGGGAACTGCCGTTTTCCTCGGTCAACAGGACGATGGACAAGAAGGCGATCTCGAGCCTGATCAATGACTGCTACCGCAATGTCGGGCTGAAGGAAACCGTTATCTTCGCCGACCAGCTCATGTACACCGGGTTTGCCCATTCGACGTCGTCCGGTGCTTCCATCGGCGTCGACGACTTTGTCATACCGGATGAGAAATCCGACATCATCGACGTGGCGGAAGCGGAAGTGGCGGAGATCGAGGCGCAGTACGCTTCGGGCCTTGTTACCCAGGGCGAGAAGTACAACAAGGTCGTCGACATCTGGTCTCGGGCCAACGACATCGTCGCCCGGTCGATGATGGATGGCATCTCCAAGGAAATGGTGGTCAATCGGACGGGCGAGGAAGAACAACAGGCATCGTTCAATTCCATCTATATGTATGCGGATTCGGGAGCCAGGGGCTCGCCGGCGCAGATCCGGCAGTTGGCCGGCATGCGCGGGCTGATGACGAGGCCGGACGGCAGCATCATCGAGAACGCCATCACGGCGAATTTCCGGGAAGGTCTCAACGTCAATGAGTACTTCATTTCGACGCACGGCGCCCGCAAGGGCCTTGCGGACACGGCACTGAAAACCGCGAATTCCGGCTACCTGACCCGCCGGCTGGTCGATGTGGCGCAAGATGTCGTGATCACGGCTCACGACTGCGGCACCACGAACGGGCTAACCGTCTCCGCGATCATCGAGGGGGGCGATGTGGTCGAACCCCTGGGCGACCGGGTGCTCGGCCGGGTGGTTGCCGAAGATGTCATCGGCGGCGAAGGCGATACCGCGGTCATCCCGGCAGGTACCGTCCTTGACGAATCCTGGGTCGAGCGTCTCGACCTGCTCGGCATCGACGAGATCAAGGTGCGCTCCGCGATCACCTGCGACACCCGATTCGGCGTCTGCTCGATGTGTTACGGCCGCGATCTCGCCCGGGGGCGCCTGGCCAACGTCGGCGAAGCGATCGGCGTCATTGCAGCCCAGTCCATCGGCGAACCGGGCACACAGCTAACCATGCGGACGTTCCATATCGGCGGTGCGGCCTCGCGGGCCACGGCCATCGACAACATTCAGGTCAAGCACGGCGGGTCGGTACGGCTGCACAATCTGAAAACCGTTCAGCGTGGCTCAGGAGAGTTGATCGCGGTCTCCCGCTCCGGGGAAATCGCCGTTGCCGACGACCACGGCCGGGAGCGCGAACGTTACAAGCTGCCCTACGGCGCGGTGATCTTCGTTGCCGACGGCGAGCCGGTGGAAGCGGGCCAGATGATCGCGCAGTGGGATCCCCACACCCATCCCATCGTCACGGAGGTCGAAGGTACGGTCGAGTTCCAGGAAATGGAAGACCGCCTGTCGATCAACCGTCAGACCGATGAACTCACCGGATTGACGAACATCACTGTACTGGACCCGAAGGACCGACCCAGCGCCGGCAAGGACCTGCGGCCCGCAGTGCAGCTTCTGGACGGCAAGGGCAACAAGGTCATGCTGCCGGGCAGCGATGTGCCGGCGCATTATTTCCTGCCGAGCGACGCCATTCTGAACCTGGAAGACGGCGGCAAGGTGGGGATCGGCGATGTCGTTGCCCGCATTCCCCAGGAAGGGTCCAAGACCCGGGATATCACCGGCGGTCTGCCGCGGGTGGCGGACCTGTTCGAGGCCCGCAAGCCCAAGGAACCCGCGATACTGGCCGAAGCCACGGGCACCGTCAGCTTCGGCAAGGAAACGAAAGGCAAGCGGCGTCTGGTGATACTGCCGCCCGATGGCGATCCGGTGGAAACGCTGATACCGAAGTGGCGCAACATCGGCGTCTTCGAAGGCGAGCATGTCGAGAAGGGCGAGGTGGTCTGCGACGGGCCGGCGAACCCCCACGACATCGTGCGTCTGAAGGGCGTCGAGGAGTTTGCCAAGTACATCATCAACGAGATTCAGGAGGTGTACCGGCTACAGGGCGTGACCATCAACGACAAGCACATCGAGGTCATCGTCCGGCAGATGCTGCGCAAGGTGGAGGTTGTCGCCTCGGGCGACTCCGAACTCATACGCGGCGAGCAGGTTGAATACACACGCATGCTCGAAACCAATGAAGGGCTGGCAGAGGAAGGCAAGCAGCCGGTGGAGTTTCAGCGCATTCTCCTGGGCATCACCAAGGCATCGCTCGCCACCGAGTCGTTCATATCGGCGGCTTCGTTCCAGGAAACCACCCGGGTACTCACGGAGGCGGCCGTCACCGGCAAGCAGGACTATCTCCGGGGCCTCAAGGAAAACGTGGTGGTGGGCAGGCTGATTCCGGCCGGTACCGGGCTGACCTATCACAGCGACCGCAAGCGCCGGCGTGCCGAGGAAGCCGCCGATCGCCTGGCCAAGGAACAGGCAGCCACGACCGACGAGATCGAGGCCGCCTTGTCCGAAGCGCTGAGTTCGAGCCAGTGAGGCGGCGCACGATTGCGGGCTGTGCATGTGAACTATAAAATCGCGCCCCCCACGGCATCCGTGGGCCCTGAAAGACAGAATCGCACCCCCGAGGCAGCCGCGGGGGCTGGAAGCCGTCTGGTAACGGAGGCACGATGGCAACGATAAGCCAATTGGTCAGAAAACCACGAAAGCGCAAGGCGCGGAAGAATATTGTTCCGGCCCTGCAGGGCAGTCCGCAAAAGCGGGGCGTATGCACGCGCGTGTACACGACCACGCCGAAGAAACCCAATTCGGCGCTGCGAAAGGTCTGCCGGGTGCGTTTGACCAATGGCCACGAGGTCACGTCCTACATCGGCGGCGAAGGTCACAACCTCCAGGAGCACTCGGTCATTCTCATTCGCGGCGGCCGCGTCAAGGACCTGCCGGGAGTCCGGTATCATACGGTCCGGGGAACGCTCGATACCTCGGGCGTCTCCGATCGCAAGCAGGGTCGTTCCAAGTACGGAGCCAAGCGCCCGCGCTGAGCCGATCCCTAATCCCAGTAAGGCCCCGGATCCGTTCTCGGGGACGAACCTGAAGCAAGGAGCCGAACATGCCAAGACGCCGAGTCGTCGCCAAGCGGGAGATTCTCCCCGACCCGAAATACCACAACCAGACTGTCGCCAAGTTCATCAACCACGTCATGGTGAGCGGCAAGAAATCCGTTGCGGAGCGTATCGTCTACGGTGCTCTCTCCCGCATCGAGGAACGCGGCAAGGTCAACCCCGTGGAAACGTTCGAGAAGGCGCTCGAGGCGGTTGCACCCTTCGTCGAGGTGAAGTCCCGGCGCGTGGGTGGGGCCACCTACCAGGTGCCCGTGGAGGTTCGCCCCTCCCGCCGCCAGGCCCTGGCCATGCGCTGGCTGGTCGATTGCGCGCGCTCCCGGGGCGAGAAGACCATGGCGTTGCGGCTTGCCGGCGAGCTGATGGATGCGGCGGACGGCCGCGGCACCGCGGTGAAGCGCCGCGAGGACACGCATCGCATGGCGGAAGCGAATCGGGCGTTCGCCCACTACCGCTTCTGACCACCAGCCCCCCTGCAATCCAAGCGTACCCGGATAGCGCCGATGGCTCGTGAAACCCCCATCAACCGGTACCGGAACATCGGCATCGTGGCGCACGTCGATGCGGGCAAGACCACCACCACCGAACGGGTGCTGTTCTACACCGGGCTCTCCTACAAGATCGGCGAAGTGCACGACGGCGCGGCGGTCATGGACTGGATGGAGCAGGAGCAGGAACGGGGCATCACCATCACCTCGGCCGCCACCACCTGCTTCTGGCAGGGCATGAATCAGCAGTACGAACGCCATCGCGTGAATATCATCGATACGCCAGGGCACGTGGATTTCACCATCGAAGTGGAGCGCAGCCTCAGGGTACTGGACGGCGCCGTGGTCGTTTTCTGCGGCACATCGGGTGTCGAGCCCCAGTCGGAGACCGTCTGGCGGCAGGCCAACCGGTACGAGGTGCCGCGCATCGTGTTCATCAACAAGATGGACCGGGCCGGCGCCGTCCAGTACCCTGAGGCTGCGCTCAACTTCGATGGTGAAATCCACGTGCCCTGGCGTATCGATGATATTCACGCGATGGCGTTCGTAC
>CAZWZH010000097.1:0-50293 GCA_964638775.1 uncultured Pseudomonadales bacterium | reverse complement strand
GGTTTCGGCCGCATCGCGCCCGGGCTCGCCGCAGACCTTGTGCTGCTCGGCAGCGACCCGCTCGAGGATGTCCGTAACACTTCGGACATTCGCGGCGTCATGGTGCGCGGCAGATGGCTCGGCGAAAAGGAGCGACAGGCGGGGTTGGCCGATATTGCGCAACGCTACGCTGAATGATCCGCGCTGTTTCCGCTACGCCTGTCCACGGTTGCCGTTGAACGGTAACCTGACTGCCCTCACCCCGAAGCAGCCGCAAACGGATGCGGTTCCGCGAGGCGGGCTGCCCGCAAGGGTCCCGCCTCAGCCGTTCAACAGATCGACAACGGCCTGATCGATGGCCGCTTTGCCGATGGGGTCCAGGCCGCTTCCGGCAACATGGCCCAGTTTCGAATCGATGACGCGCAGTTCCGCGTTCGGCATGCGTCTGACTTCGTATTCGCTGTCGGCGACGCGGAAATACAGATCGGTGCCGCCCGGCATCACGATCGCCCTGGCCGTGATTGCCCGCAAGGCCGCATCGAAGTCGCCGTTGAACCTCTCGTTGCTGGCGATATTCGCGGCCTGCCAGGTTGCCAGCATGCCCAGCAGGTCATTGGGTTCCCGCCGGCCGAAATAGCCTTTCATGAACTCGATCACGTCACGAACGGAGTCCATGCCCATGTCCTTGTACAGCCCTTCGCGGAAGAAGCCCTGCGAGAACACCCAACCCGCATACACCTTGGCGAACGCCTCCATGCCGACCTCGGGCGGCATTTCGTAGTCGCCCCCCTTGAAATTCTCGTCGGCCAGCATGGCGGCCTTGGCGCCTTCCACGAACAGCCAGTTGTGCGTGGAAATTCTCGCTGCCCCGCAGACCGGAAGAATCGCATCCACCATGTCCGAATGCTGGGCGCCCCATTCGAAGGTCTGCAGGCCGCCCATGCTGAATCCCATCACCAGGCGAAGGCGGTCCACCGACAGGCCCTGCGTCACCAGCAGATGTTGTGCCCGGACATTGTCGTGGACGGTCATCAATGGGAACCGCGGGCCATCGAACGGCGCAGGGGTGTTGCTCGGCGAAGAAGATTCCGAGTTGGCCAGCATGTTTACGACCACCACGCAGTAGCCCGAAAGATCCAGCACATCGGAAGGTGCAAACAGGTCCCGGGCATCTTCATGGGTCGCCGAATAGGAGGTCATGACAAGGATGCAGTTGTCTTTCCTGTCATTGAGTTCTCCCTGTACCGTGTACACCAGGTTGATATCGAGCGTCTCGCCGCCCTGGGTTTCAAACTGCTCGATCGGAAAGTTTCTCGGTTCCATTGCCCCCCCTGTCTCCACTCGGCCCCCGCAAGCTGCGCCAGCACGTTGCCCGGGTGGCGGTGCGCCGCCTTGCAAGGTATACGTCGAAGATCCGAATTCTCATACAAGCGACACTTGTAGGCAAAAGCACTACCAAGCGCCAGCGCTCAAGTAACCCTGAGCGAATCCGGCAACCGACAACAGACTGCTTTTTGAACGGCCCGTGGACGCACGACCTGAGGCTCGCTTGGCGGACGCGCACCGGACACCGGGACAGTCGCCGCTTGTCACGGTAGCCGGGGGCGTGTTTCATGAGGGAATTCGGAAACGGTGCAGCGCCATGAAAAAGACCGTCATCGGATTCCTCGCAGGCGGGATACTCGGCGCCCTAGCCGGCGCTGGGGCAATGTTGCTTGCGTATCCGTTCCTGTTCCCGCCGGCCGAGGTCAACGAGACCGTCTCGGCGATCGCCGGCAGCAATGTGCAAGCGATCGTGGAGACGCAGTTTCGAGAAGGCGTGACCGGGCAGGATGCGGCGCACTGGGGGCGCGGCGGCCTTCGCGCCTACCACACCGCCGACGGCAACGTGCTGATCGAATTGCAGCCGGATTTCGAGGTCGGCCCCGGGCCCAACTTCTGGATGTACCTCAATTCCAGCGGCGGCGTTGACGACGAGGCAAGCTTCGAGGCCGACGAGGGCCGGCAACGCATCGCAAAGTTGAAGAGTTTCACGGGCTCCCAGGTCTACGCCGTCGACGCGGAACTGTTCGCCGATTCAGGCGCCGTCACAATCTGGTGCGAGAGCTTCGGGCAATACATCGCCTCGGCGGACCTTTAGCCTGAATCCTGTGCCAAGGGCGGGGGCGGATTTGCGCAGGGCCCGGAGTGGTGATGGAACATGCGCATGTCGCCGCCTTCCCTCACGAAGCCGTTGGTGGCGACACAGACGGAACCGGGCAGTTCTTCGTAACAGGTCACCATCAGCACGGAGTTGAAGGCAACGGCAGCCGCATTGTAGAAATCGATACCGGGCTGTTGCGGGTTCTCCAGAATCTGCCGCCAACTCTTGAGAATCGCATCGCGTTCGCTCAGTGCCGGCCAACCGGGGTGGATGCAGAGCGTCGGGTGTTCCGCCGCCCAAAGGCGCTCCATGGCGGAATAATCCTTCCGCGTGAACGCGAGATAGAACGACTCGTTGGCAAACAGCGCCTCTTCTTCGCGGGTCATGGCTGTTTCCGGGTCAATTTGCTCCAATACACGGTCGAAGCGACTCGGTCGCTCGCAGTGACCGTCAATGAAAGGAAGCAAGATGAGCAATACGGCACATGAGGTCAAGCACAGCTTCAGGGGGCCTTCGCCAATTCGGGATCAGCTATACTTTCACCATCCTTCATCGCTGTAGTCAGGGAGAGGCTACCAGGCCGGACGCAGCGGGATACCAACAGGGAGGCACACCATGGCTGACGAGTCATTGCATTACAAAACCATCACCGAACTTGCCGGGCTGATCGAATCCGGCGAGCTTTCCCCCGTTGAGGCCGCAAGCGCCCAGCTCGACCGCATCGAAGCGCTCGATGGGCAACTGAAGAGCTACGCCACCGTCATGGCGGAATCCGCAATGGCCCAGGCCAGGGATGCGGAAGCCGAAATCACCGGCGGCAGCTACCGGGGCCCACTGCACGGGGTTCCGATCGCGGTCAAGGATCTCTGCTTCACCACCGGGGTGCGCACCATGGGCGGCACCCGGGTCATGGCCGATTTCGTTCCCGATTTCGACGCCACCGTGGTCAGCCGGTTCGCGGCGGCCGGAGCCGTGCTGCTCGGCAAGCTGAACCTGACCGAGGGCGCCATGGCCGGCTACAACCCGGACAGGGGCGTGCCGGTGAACCCCTGGAACGCCGATGCATGGTCCGGCGCCTCCTCCAGCGGCTCGGGCGTCGCCGCGGCCGCGGGCCTGTGCTACGGCTGCCTCGGCAGCGACACCGGCGGTTCCATCCGCTTCCCCTCCGCCTCCTGCGGCGTGGTCGGCATCAAGCCCACCTGGGGACGGGTGAGCCGCTACGGCGTGCTGGCGCTGGCCGAATCGCTGGACCATGTCGGGCCCATGACCCGCAGCACCGCCGATGCCGGCCTTGTGCTCCAGGCCATCGCCGGCGCCGACCCCAACGATCCGACCTCGCTGCCCGATCCGGTTCCGGACGTGCTCGAATCAGTTGACCAGGGCGTTGCGGGGCTCCGGTTCGGTTTCGATGAGCGATACGCAACGGATGCGGTCGACCCCGAACTTGCCCAGGCCGTCAAGGACAGCGTGAAACTGCTCGAAGAACTCGGCGGCGAAATCGTCGAGGTGCGTCTGCCCGCACTGGAAGAATACCTGGCCGCGTGGCCGGTGCTCTGCACGGCGGAAGCCGCCCTCGCCCACGAAGCCACCTATCCCTCCAGGCGGGACGAATACGGCCCCTGGTTCATGGGTTGGCTCGACCAGGGTGCAGCCGTCACCGGTGTCGACTACGCCAGGGCAAACAACCTGCGCGCCGCCTGCAACGGGCACATTCGGGACGCATTTTCCGGGATCGATGTGCTGGTAACCCCATCCATGCCGAGTCGCGCATTTCCCGTCGCGGACCTGGCGCCTTTCGATCCCCTGCCGGAAGAGGGCCTGGACATGGGCCTGCTGCGTTTCACCGCGCCCTTTGACTTCAACGGCGCGCCAACGCTCTCCGTGCCGTGCGGACTCTCGACCGACGGCCTGCCGCTCAGCCTGCAGTTCGTCGGCAAGCACCTGCAGGAGCCGCTGCTCTGCCGGATCGGCTGCGCCTACGAACAGGCCACGGAGTGGCACGACCTGCATCCGCCGGTGTAGCCCTGACAACCGGCGCACGCATCCGGATGACTATCGGTGGATGCGGTCCAGGTCCGGCGCGACGGCCGCGGAACCGGCAACCGCCTCCACCGCCTTTGCGGCAGACAGCAGGAAGTCATCCTGGCGCATGGGCGCGATGAGCTGAGCGCCGACCGGCAGGCCACCGGCGAAGCCGCAGGGCAGTGACAGCGCCGGGCAGCAGGTTACCGTGATGCGGCTGCAGCTCTGCATCCATTCGATGTAGGTCTGCATCGCCTGCCCCTCGATCTCACGCACCCAATCCGTATCGATATCGAACGGCTGCACCTGGGTGGTGGGTCCGATCAAAAGGTCGACCTCCTCGAAGAAGCCGGCCACCCGCGCCACCAGCGCCGAGCGCGCGCCGGCCACCCAATCCTGGTCAGAGTGGGTCAGCCGCTCACCCGCTTCCGTGTTCCAGCGAATCGTTTCCTTCAATTCGTCCTTCTGCACCTCGGGCAGCGGCCCGAACCGGGTCCTGAACTCCGCGGCACGCAGGATGTGAAAGATGCGGTCCGCATCGCGCAGATCCGGCGCGGCATCCGTGACGACGGCGCCCGCATCGGTCAGCGTATCGCCCAGCGAGCGGAGCGTGGCGCGAATCGCCGATTCCACCGGCAGGCCGCCGAAGTCTTCCGTCACCGCAATCCGCAATCCACGCAGAGGCGCGGCGGTCACGTTGCGGAAGGACTCTCCGGAATCCGGCAGAACATTCGTGACCCGTGGGTCCGGCCCGGCAATCGCCGACAGCAGCAGCGCCAGGTCATCCACGCTGCGCGCCATCGGCCCCTGGGTGCTGAGGTCCGTCCAGGCGCCCTGCTCCTGCCAGCCGAAGGGCACACGCCCCGGCGAGGGACGGAACCCCACCACGTTGCAGAACGCCGCCGGGTTGCGCAGCGAACCGCCCGTATCGCTGCCGTCGGCGATGGGCAGGAAGCGCGCCGCAAGCGCCACCGCGGCGCCGCCGCTGCTGCCTCCACAGGTCCTCGAAGTGTCATAAGGGTTGCGGGTCGCGCCGAAGACCCGGTTGAAGGTCTGCGACCCAGCCCCGAACTCCGGGGTGTTGGTCTTGCCGATCGTCACCGCGCCCGCCGCCTTGATGCGGGCTACCAGCAACGAGTCCTCCACCGGCACATTGTCCGCGAACAGCGGTGAGCCGTACGTGGTGCGCAAGCCCGCCGTCGCGGTCAGATCCTTGTGCGCGATGGGCAGCCCGGCAAGGGGTCCGGAAAGGTCATTCGAGGCGGCCCGTTCCCGCGCCGCCTCGAAGCATCGGGTCACGACCGCATTGAGTGCGCCGTCGAATCTCTCGATGCGTGCGATATGAGCGTCGAGCACGTCGAGCGCCGACACCTCGCGGGCCATCATCAGACGGCAAAGTTCCACCGCGGAGAGAAAGCAGAGTTCAGTGGAGGCGTTCAGAGCTTGCCCGCCACCCAGGCGCGGAATGCCGCAAGATCGCCGAGGTCGTCCTGGATTGCCCGGTAGGCGATACGATGGTCGATGGTCGCGTACTGATGCACAAGAACGTTGCGGAACCCCGCCCATCCACGCAGCCGTTCTGCAAGGGCTGCGTCAATTTCTCCACTTTCTTCGAGCACCGAAAAAGAATCGCGATTCGAATCGGGCGTACGTAGCGCGCGGTCGGCTATCCAATGGTTGGCAAGGTCGATGGCCGCTTCCATCGCGAGATGCAGATAACGCTCGGCCAGGTCGTGGATGGCGGGAGTCTCGGTAAACTCCGCTTCAGAAACGCTGCCCAGGTGTTCCACTCGCTCGAGGTAGAGGTCAAGCGCGTCGAGCCGCCTGGAGAATATCTCCCGATCGACCACGGGTTCTTCCTTTCTTAAGTCGGGCAATTCGTTGGCGCCGGAGTCCGGCAAGCCTAGGCTCCATGTCCTGGTAGTCCCGAATGGCCCGCAGGGCGAATCGCACCCGTTCGGTTTCGCTGCGCGCGTGCAGCAGCAGGCCGTCACGCAGCACCCGGTGACGCAACAGGGCGGGCGCGCCATTCAGCAGGACGATGTCCAGCGCCTCGCTCGGTATCTCGCCGCTCAGCCGCCCCGCCAGGCGGCGAATCGTCCGATTGATCTCCCCGGGATCCGCCGCCGACCGCTCATCGACGAGTACGGCAATATCCAGATCGCTCCCGGGCCGCGCGGAACCCTTGACCCGGCTCCCGAACAGGTACGCCAGGCGCACTTCAGGCAGCGCGGCAAGCCGCTGCGCCAGCAGGCCTGAATAATCCGGGGGTAAAGCGTCGTTCACTGTCGTGGGCCGTTGCCTGAACGGCTCGAAGTTTAACACCGGCCCTGGTCGAACGGTTCCACGGGTCCTGTCCAAACTTCCGCACGGTACAGGTCATCTCCGCCCGGCGCGCCCCTATAGGCCCGGAAGCCCGGAAGCCTCCCTGGAGTATGATCGGGAGGCGGTTAGTTTGGGAGAGTGAACATGTCGCAGCAGGACGATCACCTGTTCCTGAGAACCCCCGTTTCGCTGGGCGTGTTGACTGCACTTGCGGGAACCGGCGCACCCGTGGCGGTTCAGGCGGAAGAGACCGAGCGAGCCAGCGAGATCGAAGAGATCATCGTCACGGCGCGCAAGCGCGAACAGAGCATCCAGGACGCGCCGCTCCCCATTCAGGCATTCGATACGGAAGCGATCCGTGAAAAGGGCCTGAAGACGTTCATGGACTACCTCAAGGAGCTGACCAGCGTCTCTTTCGGCACCGCATCGCCGGGCGCGACGACCATCGCCTTCCGGGGAACCCTCGCCCAACCGACCGGGTTCGACACGATCAGTTCGTCCACCCTGTACGTCGATAAAATCCCATCACCCGGGACGGTCAGAACGCCGACGTGCGCATGATCGACATCGAGCGGCTCGAGGCGCTTTCCGGCCCGCAGCCGACCCTTTACGGCGCCGGCTCCCAGTCGGGTGTATTGCGCATTGTCACCAACAAGCCCGACACATCGGAATTCGGCGGCTATTACCAGCTCGGCGGCAGCACCACGAGGTACGGCGAGGCCAGTTACGACGCACACGCCGTGGTCAACATGCCGCTGGCCGAGGACAGGCTGGCCGTCCGCCTGGTCGGCTTCTACGAGTACGAGGGCGGCTACATCGACAACGTGCTCGGTACCACCAGCGCCTATTCCCAATATAACGGCGACCGGGACAACGCGGATGTCGTGGAAGACAACATCAACGACTACGAGAGCCGCGGCGGGCGGGCGCTGCTCCGCTTTCAGCCGAACGAGGACTGGACCATCGATGCGGGCGTCATCTACCAGAAATCGCAGCTCGACTACATGTTCGATTTCAACCCCAAATTCGGCGACCTGGAAACCATCAAGTTCAAGGACGAGAACGACGAAGACGAGTGGTACAACTTCTCGATCACCCTGCAGGGCGACCTCGGCTTCGCCGATCTCACCGTCGCCGGCGGCTGGCACAACCGCAACATCGACTACGACATCGACGCCACCGCCTACATGACCACCTACAAGGAGAACGGGCTGCAGATCGCGACCTACTACGTCGGCTCCCCCATGTTCGTGGACTACGCCACCTGCTACGCCACGGCCTACTGCTACCAGTGGATCACCACCTACGACTTCGGCGCCGACCCCACCTCGCGCATCAGCCTCGACCAGCGCATCCGCTCGTTTGCGGGCGAAGTGCGCCTGACGTCCAAGGACGACGGCTCGAGCCGCTTCAACTGGCTGCTCGGCGCCTTCTATGAGCGCACCCACAACGACTGGGACTACATCACCGTCGTAGACGACTTCGCCGAGAACGGCGGCTTCGGAGCGGCATTCATCTACTACGGCGTGGCCCCCACGGATGTCTGGTTCGACCAGGGGTTCCGCGAGGGCTGGACCTACAACGGCTACGAGGGCAACGACTTCAACGGCCAGCACCAGGACATCGAATCGATCGCCGGATTCGCCGAGTTCAGTTTCGATATCACCGATACGTTGCGGGTTTCCGCCGGCGGGCGCTATTTCTCCACCGACCGCCGGGTCAACGAGAATTCCTATTGGATCGATACCATCTTCGACAACTTCGATGTCACGGAAAACACCAAGGATTTCAGCCCGCGGGTCAACGTCACCTGGCAGCCCAACGACGACATCCTAGCCTATTTCACCTACTCGGAGGGCGTGCGCATCGGCGGCCGCAACGGCGCCGTATCCCAGCGCCCCGCTTCCAGAGCGCTCGGCGCTCCCCTGACCTTCGATTCCGACCGGCTGATGAACTACGAAGGCGGGGTGAAGTCGACCTGGGCGGACGGGCGCCTGCTCGCCAACCTGAGCGCGTTCATCATGAACTGGGAGAACTACCAGATCCGGGTGGCCCTGCCGATCGCCGGCGCCACGACGGTCAATGCCGGCAACGCCTCCATCGACGGCTTCGAGGGGCAGTTCGCCTTCAAGCCGACCGTGAACTGGGAGTTTTCCCTGGCCCTGACCTGGCTCAATGCCCGCATCGACGACGACATCTCGCTGAACAACGGCACCATCATCGCCGGGGAAGCGGGCGATGCCCTGCCGGCGGTACCGGAGTGGAAGCTGGCCGCGGGCGTGCTGTATTCGCAAGACCTTCCCTGGGCCGACGGGTACGAGAGCTACGCGCGCTTCGACTTCTATCACACCGACGAGTCCGTCAACGCCACCAACGCATCGGTGCTGCTGTTCGGCGCGGAGCGCTCCCAGCCCGCCCACCAGCCGGCCTACCAGACCGGCTACCTGAGTTTCGGGGTGAAGGGCGACAACGGCTGGGAGGCCTGGCTTTCGGTCAACAACATCTGGGACGAGCGCGCCATTACCTACATCTATCCGCGCTTCGCGGACGACCGCGCCTTCACCATACGGCCAAGGGAGTTCAGGGTCGGAATCTACAAGGCATTCTGACAATCCGGCAATTCATGGTTTCGAGTGGGTTCACCGGCCCCCCTCGCGGTCGGCCCACTCTTGTTTTCTGAGTCGATGATGCCGGCGGCGTTGCGCGCATTCGATCGGGCGGTAGACCTGATGAAGGCGAACGACTTCGCCTCAGCCGAAGCGATCCTGGAAGCCGCGTTGGACCGCGCACCCAACGACCCGAACCTGTTGCGGCTGCTCGGCGTATCGCTGACAAGGCAGAACCGCAACGCCGAGGCGGAAAAGACGCTGTCCCGGGTGATCCGCCTCGCGCCCAACTTCGCGCTCGCTCACGAGAACCTCGCCGATGCGCTCATTCCGCAGGGCAGGTTGGACGAGGCGGCTGCATCGCTCAAAACCGCAATCCGGCACAACCCGGCATCGGACACCGGCAATCGCAAGCTTATCGAAGTTCTGGCGCTGACCGGCCACGGGAGCGAGGCGGACGAAGCCTTCCGGCATTCGCTGGAAACCGACCCCGACCGCGCGGCGATTGTCGAAGCGATGGAACTGAACCGCGTCGACGAGACAAGGAAGTCGGAAAAGATTCTGCGGCATATCCTGCGGCGCAATCCGGAGCACCTCGACGCGCTGCGCCTGATGGGTGTGCACTGCGCCCGGAAGGAGCTTTACAACGATGCCGAGGCGTTCTTTCGCCGCGCCGTCGACCTGGCTCCGGATTTCTGGCTGGCATGGATCAATCTCGGCGCCGCGCTCAACGAGCAGCAGAAATTCGACGAGGCGGACTCCACCTACAAACAAGCGTTGAAGCTCAAGCCGCAATCGGTTTTCACGCTGGAAAAACTCGGCGCCAACAGCCTGTTCGACGGCCGCCACGAAGACGCCATCGACTGGCTCGATGCGGCGCTCGAGCGCGACCCGGCCCACTTCCCGTCCCTGCTTTGCCTCGGGCATGTGCTCAAGACCGTCGGGCGGCAAACCGAAGCCATAGACGCTTACCGGCGCTGCGCCGGGGCCAAGCCGGATTTCGGGGAGGCCTATTGGAGCCTGGCCAATCTCAAGACTTTCCGGTTCAGCGGTGCGGAAGTCCGCGAGATGGAAAAACACCTCGAGGCGGTTTCTGGCAAGACGGATGGGGAGGACTCCGAGATCGCCTTGTCGTTCGCTCTGGCCAAGGCATTCGAGGACCGTCGAAACTACCGTAGAGCGTTCGAATTCTATTCCCGGGGCAACGGCAGGAAGCGCCCCAAGCTCAATTACGACCCGATCGAGTTCCAGCGGACGAACGATCGGATTATCGAGGTTTTCACGAAGGAGTTCTTCGAGGCACGCACCGGCCAGGGATGCGAAGACGATTCGCCGATCCTCATCGTCGGCCTGCCGCGGTCGGGCTCGACCCTCCTCGAGCAGATCCTCGCCAGCCACTCGCAGGTCGAGGGAACAGCGGAGTTGCACTATCTGCTGCGGCTCGCCACCGAGACAGGAATGACACGCTCCGACGGTGTCCGCTACCCGGAATGCATGCTCGACATGAAGCCCCATCACTTCCGGGACCTCGGTCGGGAGTACATCGAGAATACCGAGCGCCACCGCTCCGGCGCGCGCTATTTCACCGACAAGATGCCGAACAACTTCACCGGCATCGGCTTCCTGCAGGCGATCCTTCCGAACGCCAAGGTCATCGATGCCCGGCGCCATCCCCTGGACAGTTGCCTGGGATCGTTCAAACAGCTCTTCGCCCGCGGCCAGATCTTTACCTACGACCTCTATGACCTGGCTCACTGCTACATTCAGTACATGCGGCTGATGGACCACTGGAACGAGGTGTTGCCGGGAAAGGTTCTCACTGTCCACTACGAAGACGTGGTGAGCGATCTCGAAAAACAGGCCAGGCGAATAGCAGCCCATTGCGGACTCGAGTGGGAAGAGAAGATGCTGCGCTACCATGAAACGGAACGCGCCGTGAAAACCGCGAGTTCCGAACAGGTGCGCCAACCGATCTATTCGGGGTCAGTAAACCTGTGGCGCCGGTATGAAGCCGAGTTGGGCGAACTTATCGACTATCTCGAGCCCGTGCTGCTCGAGCTCCCACGCGACCAGCGACCGCAGTCACTGCTTGACCGGTAACGGCCGGAACCGCCGATCCGCATTCGGTCGTTCGCCTCCCTCGTGTTCACACCTCCGGCCATGCGTATGGCCAGACCTCTATACCATGGATAGCATTCCTGGCATCGAGAGAGAGGTTGACGGCCTTGACTGCCTTCCCTTCGTCGAGATTGTAGATAGAGACGGTCGCAGGGGCCGATCCCGCCGCTACTTCGTGTTCAGAGATCACGCACAGTCCGCGCCCGAATCCCGGTCGCGCGCCGCCCGGACCCTCCGGGCCGGCGTGTGTCGTCTTGTGCGGGGGCAAGCGTGGCACGGGAAACGCTTTGCGGGAGGTGGGACTTTCGAACCGCAGCGCGCCGGCTTCGGTATCGTTGAACAGTACACCGTCCCGGTAGGGGCGCGCGTTGTGGACACCCTCCGGCAGGGTCGTCGCAATGCCGACGCGCTCTCCTCCGAAGCGGAGCAGGGCGCCGGCGCGCTTCCCGCTGACGTACATGCCGCCCTTTTCACAATGCACGTTGTTCAACTGCAGCTTGTTGACCAGGAGCGGACCCTCGTCGCCGTTCGGATCGAAGCGTCGCGCCCCGAAGACCCTGCCGTCGGTGACGATCCTGAGCGCCCAGTCGAATGTCTCCGAATCCAGGTTAAAGCCGAGGATGGCGTCGTATCCAGCGGATGTCATGAAGAGGTGGCGGTCGAAAACGCAGATTTCCCGACAGTTCTCCAGGTAGGCATTGCGAAACGAAGCAACCGCATTGAAGGCTTGATCGAACACGAGCAACTCGTCGCTCGTCGCGATGTAGACCCGGTCCCGCTGACAGGCAATACCGCGCAATCCGCGTTCCCGGCCCCGTCCCTCCCGGTCTACATCGAAAGTTCTCGAGTCGACCGGTTTCAGTACCATATCGCGCTCGAGGTTGATCAGATACACACCCCCGTGGCTGTCGCCCGGGTTGCCGCCGCGCACAACCGAAGTCGCGATCAGGTTCGTCATGAAACCACCCCGGCAAAGCCGAAACCGGCAGGTGCGGTCACGGACTCGGTGACCCGGGCACAGGGAACGACAGTCTTGCCAGGAATGAGAGGGAGGTTGGCGTATTGGCCCGCGGTTCGCTGTTCGAACGGGAAGTCAAGCGGGTCGGTTGCGTCATCGAGAATCGTTCAGTGCGGATCCGATCCCGTTCGGGGGCCAGGCACGTAGTCGAAAATGAACGTGATCCGGTCTTCGGCGCCGCTGTTCAGCACGCTGTGGCGTTTCTGGTTGTTGATCTCGTAGGCGTTGCCGACCTCAAGCCGGTGCGGGCGCCCTTCGATCATGAAGCGCACCTTGTTGTTGGTGGTGATCGGCACATGGATGCGGTGGCTCCTGCGGAACGAGACGTTATGATCCGTGTGCGGCGTTATGGCCTTGCCGGCGATCAACTTTGCCGCCATGGCGCGAATGATGGTGCCGCCCTTCGGGTAGAAACGGCCGATGATGTCGTGCATCAGCGGCACGGCCAGGGGCGCAAGCCGTTCCCAGCCGGCGCCCTTGACCAGGTCGATGTTCGGCCACTTGTCGTGATCGCAGAAGATCAGGATCACGGACTCGGTATCGTAGTGGACGTCCTCGTATTTCTTCTGGCGTATCTCTTCTTCGCGCCAGGCAGGCTCGTCCAGAGTGACGATGGCATCGGCGAGGGCCGCCGAGTCCACGCGTCCGAGATCCCTGATCGGGGCCCCTATGTCCATACCCTCGAATCCGCCAAGGCAATCGAGCCCCCACCGCCCGGAACCCTCTCCCGGATTGTGTCAGACCTCGCCGGTTTTACAACGGCCGTGGAAAATCGTACCGAGGCTTGTACAAAGCCGTCTGCCGCTGCGGGCTCCTGAATCGCCTGTCGGTGTAGCGAGTTCCCTTCAGGCGCCGAGCAGCCGCTGCGCTTCGGCGCGGACCCGTTTTTCCGGATAGAGGGCGTAAAAGCCGGCGGAAATCAGGCAAAGCCCGCCGGCAACCGGCCCGATCAGCAGCACCCCGAGCGGCTCGGCCGCGCTTCTTCCGTAGGCCGAAAGCAGAAAGCTCATCAACGCCGCCGACGCGGCATAGACCCACTTCGTCATCAGGCCCTGAACCCCGTAGTACATGGCTGACCTGCCCGTCCCGGTGCGTGCCCGGTCAAGGTCGATCAACTGGCCCAGGATTACCGTCGGCAGGATCATGATTCCGGCTATCGCGAGTCCCTTGAAGGCCGACAGGCCGAGCACCGCCGTCAGGTTGAACAGGTCATGAGCATCGCCGGGAGCGCTGGGCGCGAGCAGCCCATAGGGTACGTGTGCGAGCCCCAGGATCAGTATGGAGGCGACCAGGGTCTTCTTGGTGCCGATGGCGTCGACGACCTTGTCGATGAAAACGAAGCCGACCAATATGCCCGGAAGCATGGTCAGGGAGAGAATCGCCGCAAATCCTTCATCCCGGCCCAGGATGACGCGGGCAAAGTACGGTATCGCCGGACCGCTCATGGTGATGCCGAGCACGAAGATCACCTGTGCGAACAGGTAGGTGAGAAAGGGCCCGTTCTTCAGCGTCGTCGCCAGCGCCCGGTTGATGTTCATCGAGCTTGGCCGGTAGTCCATCTCCCGTTCCCTCACCACGAACAGGGGGCACGCGCAGAACACGAAGGACACAATGCAGGAGATGACGACCACCGCCTGCACCGCGGTGTTCGCATCCATGCCGAGTTCGCGGAACAGCTTGATTCCGGCCAGCCAGAGAATGCCGTAGGCCATCGCGATCGGCCCGCCGATGGCCGAGCGCAGGCGCACCAGTTCCACCCGTTCCGCTTCGGTGCTGGCGAGTTCCGGCACCAGCGCGTTGTAGGGTGCGACGTAAACGGTGAAAAACACGTAGTAAAGGCTGAGCAGGACAGTCAGATAGATGAATACGCCGTGCGTGCCCGGTTCTCCCGGCGGGAAGAACAGCAGCGCCGGCGTTACCGCCATGGGGACCAGGCCGAATACCAGGAAAATCTTGCGCCGGCCGAATCGTGAGCAGGAACGGTCGGAGTAGTGGCCGACGAGCGGGTCGGCCAGGGAGTCGATGACGCCGCCGATCAATCGGGCCAGCCCATAGGCCGTCAGCACACCGAAGAAGATTTCCTCGGAAACCTGCACCTCGAGGCCCGCGCCTTCCGGCGGCAGGTAAAAATAGATTCCGATCGAGACGACAATCGTCGCGGTGATCTGCCAGCCGGGCGCACCGAGTATGAACAGCACACTGTCCCTGAGGTTCAGGTGCCCGGTCGGATACCGGCTCAGGGCGCGTCCTCCAGCGCCGTTCCGGACCACGGCAGGGCGGTGATCCGGTAAATCACCCGATCCATGTACTTCCCCTGTCCGTACAGCGGCAACCGTTCGGGCGGCAAGTTTTGAGATTGCCGATGGGTCGGCGAAACCAACGGGACGCACCTTTTTTTCTGGGCTTCACTAGTGCTCCTTCCGGTTGATTCCTTGCATTTCAGAGTTCGCTCCGCGACGCCAACCCCGCCACGACCGTACCGAGCATAGCAGCGTTCGTTACGGAGTGGCCCGCAACCAGTCTCCGCTCGGCAACGTCGCGCTTCGATGCGCGCCCTATACGACCGGATGACCCCTGTTTGCGCCTGTCTCTAGTATCCTTGGCACCGGCTTGCCTGACAGGTGACGGACACATGAGCAACGACCTGAACCAGGTGCTCAAATCGCGGGCCCTGAACAAATGGGGGTTGTTCTGGGTCGTCACTGCGCCGATCTCTCTCGCGATGGTCATTGCCATATCCGTCGAAGACCTGTCCAACGGCCCCGGCGTCTCCTCCATGATCCAGCTCTCCGTGCGCTGCGCCGTGCCCTGGCTGTACATCGCTTTCGCCGCATCCTCGCTGCAGGTGCTGTTTCCCGGGCATTTCAGCCGCTGGCTTTTGCGCAACCGGAAGTATTTCGGCATGTGCTTTGCGGCGGCCATGGCCTGGCAGGGGCTGTTCATTCTCTGGATGGTCACCCTTCATACCGACTATTACGTCAGTGAAGTCTATGTGCTGCGCGATGCGATCGAAGGCGTGGGCGGCTATGCCTTCCTCTTCGCAATGACCGTTACGTCCTTTCCGAAAGGCCGCAGGCTGCTGAGCCCCAGGCAGTGGCGCCTGCTGCACCTGAGCGGCATCTATTTCCTGTGGGCTTATGCCTTCAGCGTCTACTGGTGGGCGCTGTTCTACTACTCCAACCCGGTTGCGCTCGACTACATCTACTACGTGGCGGGCCTTGCCGCCTGGGTATCGCGCGCGGCTGCCTGGCATGTCAAGCGCGCGCGGGCCGCAGCCCGGGAATCCCGGCAAGGAGCCGTTCACCCGATGGCGCGGTTTGCCGCCGGCGCGCTGGTGGGCGCCGGCCTCGTGGCCGCGGCCATGGGCGCTTCCTGGCAGGGAACGGCCGAGCAGTACCTGTACGGTTACGCGCTCACCGAGGCGCCCGAGTTGTATCTGCCTTACTGGCCCTTCGAGCCGTTCCTGTCGCTCGCCGTCATCCTGCTGGGTGTCGCGCTGCTGCGAGCCGGCAACCCTGCAGCGGGCCAAACCGCCGCGGCGGACCGGGCGCGGGCAGCGTCGTAGGCGCCCGGCCGGTACCGTTCAACCGGCGGTAGTTACGGTTTCACCGTTACGCCAGAAGACGATGAAAGCGCGGGATCGGGAACTGGGCATGAATGCGGCCATCACGCGCCGCGACTTCCTCGATGGGATGGGCGTCGCGATCGGCGCGTCGCTGTTGCCGGGTACAGCTCGGGCCGCCGACATCAGCGCCCAGGACCTCCCCGGCTACTATCCGCCGGCGCTGACGGGCCTCAGGGGTTCACACCCCGGCTCGTTCGAGGTGGCGCACGCCCTGCGCGACGGCGCGAGCTTCACCGGGGAAGCCACGGGGGAGAACTACGACCTGGTGGTTGTCGGCGGCGGCATCAGCGGGCTGTCCGCCGCATACTTCTACCGCGAGGCCGCGGGCGCGAACGCGAAAATTCTCGTTCTGGACAACCACGACGACTTCGGCGGCCACGCCAAGCGCAACGAGTTCTCCATCGACGGCCGCCTCATCATCGGCTACGGCGGCACGATGCTGATGGAGGCGCCATCGGGCTATCCCCCGGTCGCGAAACGGCTGATCCGGGAACTCGGCATCGACACGAAGCGGTTCTACGAGGCCTACGACCACGACCTGTATTCCTCGCTCGGGCTCTCCCGGGGCACCTTCTTCGACCGGTCGGTTTTCGGCACCGACCACCTTGCAGTCGGCAGCCTGGGCGATCCGAAGATACTGGAGGGCGTTCCGCTATCCCCCGCTGGCAAGCGGGACCTCGCCCGGCTGTACGCGAACGAGCGCCACTATCTCGGGGACATCACCCCCGAGGCCATGGCCGACTACCTGGCGCACACCGACTATCGCACCTACCTGAAGGAAAAGGCCGGCATCGGCGATGAAGCCTTGCAGGCCATCGAGTCGCTGCCGCACGGCGTGGGGAACATCGGCATCGACGCCCTGCCGGCGAGAACCGCCTGGGCCAGCGACTATCCCGGTTTCGGGGGCCTCGATCTCGACATCTACGACGACTCGGGCTGGGTGGACGAACCCAGGATATTCCACTTCCCGGACGGCAACGCGACCATCGCCCGGCTCCTCGTACGCGCCCTGGTCCCCCGCTCGGCCCCCGGCAACGACATGGAAGACATCGTCACGGCCCGCTTCGACTACGGCCGGCTGGACGAGCCCCGCTCGCCGGTGCGCATCCGCCTGAACAGCACGGCGGTGCGGGTTCGCCACATCGGCGACGGGCCCGGCAACCCGCTGGAGGTGACCTACGTGCGCGGCGGCCGGGCGAAGACCGTCACGGGCGGCCAGGTGGTCATGGCCTGCTATCACGCCGTCGTTCCCCTGCTCTGCCCCGAAATTCCGCAACCCCAGCGCAAGCTGCTTGCCAGTTCGCTGCGCTCTCCCCTCGTCTACACCAACGCCCTGATCCGCAACTGGCGCAGTTTCGTGAAACTCGGGCTGCTGCGGGCAAGGTGCGCCGGCAGCTTCCACCACCGCGCCACGCTCGACTTCCCCGTCAGCCTCGGCGACTACGCGTGCCCGAAGGACCCCGACCACCCCATCCTCGTACACATGATCCGCGCCCCCCTGCAGCCGGGGCAGAGCGCCCGGGAGCAGTTCTACGCCGGCAAGCGCGAACTGCTGACCATGCCGTTCGAGACGTTCGAACGGAACACGCGGGACCAGCTCAACCGGATGCTCGGCGACGGCGGCTTCGATGCGGCCCGGGACATCGCAGCCCTCACCGTCAACCGCTGGCCCCACGGCTACGCTTACGGGTACGACGAGGCAACGGACCGCGTCGCTTTCGAGCCAAGCCAGTGGCCGGAAGACAAGCGCCACTGGAAACGGGCCAGCCAGCGGTTCGGCAATATCTCCATCGCCGCCACCGACGCCGCCTCCAACGCCATGAGCGAAGCCGCGATCGAAGAGGCATACCGTGCGGTCTCCGAACTGTCGCCCTGCGGTCAGCTGCGAGCGGACGGTGAATCCGGGTGACTTCTTGCGCCGCATGCACCGCGGCATACCGCAGCGTGACATCCTGCGTTCATGACTGCCACACTACGGGCTATTATCGTCCCCGCACCACTATTCTCCAGCCGAGGTATCGATGACATTGCAGCAGGTAGCCGACCTCCGGGCGGAAGGCGATGAACTCCACGCCTTTCTCGACACCATTCCCGAAGACGATTGGGTTCGGGAGACGCCCTTCAAGAGCCGCACCGTCAACTGGGTGGTGAAGCATCTGCACGATGCAGACCGCTGGGCCGTCCACTCGGTCACCGACCCGGAAGGATTCCGGGCATGGCGGGACCAGTTGACGAACGTCTCGCTCGATGATCCCGCACCCGCCGAAGGCCGGGCCCTGCTCGAACTCTGGCGTTCCTATTTCGTAAAACTGTGCGATTCGCTCGACGCCGCCGACCCCGACCTGCGGGCCCCCTGGTTCGGGCCGGACATGGGCATTCGCATGATGGCGACCGCCCGCCAGATGGAAACCTGGGCGCACGGCCAGGACATCTATGATCTTCTGCAGGTAGAGCGTGAACCGTCCGACCGCATCCGCAATATCTGCCACATCGGTGTACGCACCTTTGGCTGGACTTTCGTGAATCGCAAGATGCCCGTGCCGGAACCGGCGCCGTACGTCCGGCTGGACGCCCCGTCCGGCGCGGTCTGGGAATGGAATGCGCCGTCCCAGGAGGAGTGCGTGTCGGGCTCTGCGGTGGAGTTCGCGCATGTCGTCACCCAGGGCCGCAACATCGCCGACTGCGGCCTGTCGGTCACCGGCCCGGTGGCAAACGCCTGGATGGCCATCGCCCAGTGCTTTGCCGGGCCGCCCGAGGACCCGCCGCCTCCCGGCCACCGGGCATGGTGACCCCGGACCGACCCATGGTGGACTGGAAGCGCAAAGAGGTCCGTCTGCCCGACCTGTGCGAGCCCATCAGCCACTACACTGATGCCGTGCGCTTCGGCAACCTGCTGTTCATCTCCGGCATGATGGCGGTAGACAAGGATCAGCGGGTGATCGGCGTGGGGGACGTCGTCGTTCAGGCCAGGGCGGTGTTCGACAGCCTGAAGCGCATCCTGGAGGCCGAAGGAGCGAGCTTCGCCGATGTGCTCAAGGTGACGGTGTTCCTGCAGAACATTGAGGACCGCGCCAAGATCAATCCGGTTCGACAGGAGTTCTTCGGAGATGCCCGCCCGGCCAGTTCCCTCGTCGAAGTGGCGAAGCTCGCCATCCCCGGACTTCTTGTCGAGATCGAGGCAATCGCCGGAATTCCCGAAATGCCCTGAATACGCCACATGCGGTAACATGGCGGGTGGGCCAGCCAGTCCGCCGTCGGCCCTGCCCCCAGCCGGAAGCTGAGCAGGAGATACGCCATGGCAGCAGAACCCCGTTTTCGTCCGCGGCGCTTCGCGCACTCCAACCTGTTCATCAGCGACGTGCTCGCCTCGATGGACTTCTACCAGCGCGTCGTGGGTCTCGAGGAGGTGTTCCAGGAGCCCGACATCAGTGCCGGATTTCTCGGCAACGGCAACACGCACCACGATGTCAGCGTCACCCAGGTCTCGAATGAATCGCTGATCGGCCGTGAGGGCCAGGTGCTCGTGCCCGAGGAATTCGGCCGCAGGCCCGACCTCTTCCACATCGCCTTCGAGATGGAGAACGAAGCGGAACTGGTCGCCGCCCACGCGCGCGCCGTCGAGTACGGCGTGACCATCATCATGACGGTCGACCACAGTTTCGCAAAGAGCGTCTATCTGCTGGACGCCGAGCGGAACATGCTCGAGTTCACCTCGGATTCCGTCCATGACTGGCGGGCGACATACCGGGAATTCGAGGGCAAGCTCGTGACCGGTCCCTGGACCCCGGGCGAATTTGAGCCGGAAACCGAACGATACTATTCCCCCGACCCGGATCTCCGCCGCATCGAGGACACCGCCGTGCACTCCCTGCGAACGACGCACGCCGTGCTGGGCTGCCGCGATCTTGACCGGCAGCTTGCCTTCTACCGGGAGGTGGGCGGGCTGGAAATCGCGATGCGCTCGGAGAGTTCCCGAATCGCCGTACTCAAGGGAACCGCCGCAGACTACTCCATGGTGCTGTTCCAGGCGGTCGGAGACCAGGCGCCGAGCTATCACCACATGGCATTCGAGGTGTCCCCGGCCGATTTCGATGGGGACATCCGTCGTCTGGAGCAATCGGGAATCTCCATCGAGTCCCGCCTCGACCATCCCGCCAAGAAGGCAGTCCTCCTGCGCGACCCGGACGGGCACGGCGTCGAGTTCTACGCGCCGCTCGGAAAACCGCCGGCATCCCTGACGGCCGAGGAATCGCGCCCCTTCTGGCTGGTGCCTGCCTAGGAGTCTGACATGAACAATGACCCATCCACATCGAAGGTAGCGCTGGTCACCGGCGGCGGCACCGGTATCGGGCGCGCCATCGCAACCGCATTGCAGCGGGACGGCTTCAGCGTTGCCATCCTGGGCCGGCGGCCCGAACGGCTCGAATCGCCCGAGGGGTTCCACGGCTATCCCTGCGACATCGCGGACCCGAGGGCAATCGAGGCGACGGTGGAAAAGGTGCTCTCGGACCTCGGCCGGCTCGATGTACTGGTAAACAACGCCGCCGTGATCAAGAACGACAATCTCGAGGACATGACCGAAGACGCGGTCGCCTACCAGGTGGGGGTAAACGTTCTGGGTACTATCAACATGACCAGGGCCTGCCTGCCCGCGCTCAAGGCATCGAAGGGCTCGATCGTCAATATCAGCTCCACCCTGGCCAAGCTTCCCATCCTGGGGGCCTCCGTCTACTCGGCCACCAAGGGCGCCCTGGAATCGTTCAACCGGGCCATCGCCCTGGAACTCGGCCCGTCCGGAATCCGCGTGAACTGCATCGCCCCCGCCCTGGTGCGCAGCGAAATCTATTACGCCGACGGCATGGACGAAGCGGGCTACGAGCAGATGATGGCGGAATTCGGCTCCAGGTACCTGCTCGGCCGAGTCGGCGAACCCGAGGACGTCGCGGAACTGGCTGCCTATCTCGTTTCCGACCGGGCCGCCTGGATGACCGGCGCCGTGATTCCCGTCGACAGCGGCTACCGGAGTGTCGGCTTCAAACAGGAATGACGCCCCTGAACGGTCCCCGCGTCCTGGGACGAAGACTGGGACGAAGAGACGTTCCGCCTTGGCGGCCGTGGCCTTCGCGGTACAATCCCGGCGAGTTGCGGGAGCGCTCGGGGAGGACGTGACATGAAGCTGACGCGCAAGGAACTCGAGCGGTTCGACGAGCAGGGCTACCTGTTCCGGCCCTCGTGTTTCACGGCCGCCGAGGTCGGGGTCCTGTTACGCGCCGCGGACGAGGTCTACGCCATGGACCGCGAGGAGGTGTGGCGCGAGTCGAACGGCGCCGCGCGAACGGCTTTCGCCGCCCACACCTACCACGAGGCGTTCCGCCGCCTCGGGCTCCACCCGCGCCTCATCGAGCCGGTGATGCAGCTCGTGGACGGCCCGGTGTACATGCACCAGTACAAGGTCAACGCCAAGGCCGCCTTCGACGGCGAGATCTGGCAGTGGCACCAGGACTTCGGAACCTGGTACCGCGACGACGGGATGCCGGAGCCGCGCGCCATGAACATCGCCGTGTTCCTGGACGAGGTGAGCGCCGCCAACGGGCCCCTGATCCTGCTGCCCGGGAGCCACCGGCACGGTGTCTTCGAGGCCGGGCACGACCTGGAAACCACCAGCTACCCGCTGTGGACCCTCGACCGGGCCACCGTGACCCGGCTCGCCGAGGAGGGCGGCTGCGTGGCGCCGACCGGACCCGCCGGCAGCGTCATCGTCTTCGCCTCCACCATGGTGCACGCGAGCGCCC
This sequence comes from uncultured Pseudomonadales bacterium, assembly GCA_964638775.1. Lineage (GTDB taxonomy): Bacteria > Pseudomonadota > Gammaproteobacteria > Pseudomonadales > Azotimanducaceae > Azophilus. The sequence continues at coordinate 28,665 of CAZWZH010000097.1, read as the reverse complement.
CCAACATCAGCCCGCTGAACCGCTGCATCGTGTACCTGTCGCTCTGCCACGTCGAGAACCACATCCGCCGTTTCAAGCGCCCCGAATGGGTCGCGCACCGGGATTTCCGTCCCATCGAGCCGCTTGCCGACGACTGCATCGCCGAACTCGCGCCCGCCGAAGCGGCGGCCTGAACCGTCGATGTACATCCAGGAGCTGCTCCGCGCGCGAGCGTCCTCGGCCCGCCCCGTACGGGTCGCGCTCATCGGCGCCGGCAAGTTCGGCTCGATGTTCCTGAGCCAGGCGCCCTCCACGGATGGGCTCGAGGTGAGCGTGATCGCGGACCTCGACCCGGACCGCGCCCGCACCGCGTGCCGCGCCGTGGGCTGGAGCGACGAACTCCTCGCCCGTACCCGTTTCACCGACGATGCGTTCGAGGCGATGCGGGACGGCGAAATCGAGGTGGTGGTGGAAGCCACGGGCAGCCCCACGGCCGGCATTGCCCACGCCCGGGCCGCCTTCGCCGCCGACAGGCATATTGTCATGGTGAATGTCGAGGCCGATGTACTGGCCGGCCCGCTCCTGGCGGCGGAAGCCCGGAATGCGGGCGTCGTCTACACCATGGCGTACGGCGACCAGCCGGCGCTGACCTGCGAGATGGTGGAGTGGGCGCGCATCAGCGGCTTCGAGGTGGTGGCCGCCGGCAAGGGCACCAAGTACCTGCCGTCGTACCACGCTTCAACGCCAGACACCGTCTGGGACCACTACGGGCTGAGCGCCGATGAGGCGCGGGCCGCGGGAATGAACAGCCGGATGTTCAACTCGTTCCTGGACGGCACCAAGTCCGCCATCGAGATGGCGGCAATCGCCAACGCAACCGGCCTTTCGCCCCCGCCGGACGGGCTCGGCTTCCCGCCCTGCAGCCGGGACGACCTCGCGCAGGTTCTCCGCCCGGCGGCGGAAGGCGGGCAGCTTCACCGCAAGGGGCAGGTCGAGGTGGTCTCGTCCATCGAGCGGGACGGCCGCCCGGTGCCGAACGACCTGCGCTGGGGCGTATACGTCGTCATCGAAGCGCCCAACGACTACACGGCGGCCTGCTTCCGCCAGTACGGCATGAACACCGATGCATCCGGCCGGTACTCGGCGATGTACAAGCCGTTCCATCTCATCGGGCTGGAACTGAACGTATCGATCCTCTCCGCCGCCCTGCTCGGCAGGCCCACCGGCGCCACCCGCACCTTCGCGGGCGACGCGGCGGCGACCGCGAAACGGGACCTCGCCGCCGGTGAAACCCTCGACGGTGAGGGGGGCTTCACCGTCTACGGAAAACTGCTGCCAAGAGCCACATCCCTGGAACGCGCCGCGCTGCCCATCGGCCTCGCTCAGGGCGTAACGCTGAAGCGCGACCTCGCTGTGGGCGAGATCGTCGGTTGGAACGATGTCGAGTACGACCCGGCGCTCGAGGCGGTAAGCGCCCGGCGCGAGATGGAGGCGCGGTTCACCGCACAATCGCGCGAAGCCGCAGCCTGAAAACCGGTGGCCGGCAAGGACGTTCGCGCTTGAAGGCCCCGATTGCGCGGTGCGCCGCTACGGTTGTGAACCCCGCCGCACGGTGCGCCGTTCTGGCGGGCCTGTTGTGCGGGACGGTTCCCGCACACGCCGGGCCACAGACCTATCCGCCGCCGCGTGAGGGCATCGCGCCCGCCGTTGCAACCCTGAACGTGGACGCGGGGATGCTGGACCGCGGGGCGGAAAGCTATCGGCGGGACTGCATTGCCTGCCACGGTGCGGACGGCTCCGGCGGCGGGGCCCGGTGGTCCGAACTCATGGCCAAACCCGGCGACCTGCGCGACCCGGCCGCCATGAACCGCCTCTCGGACATGGACCTTGCCCGCATCGTTCAGTACGGCGGTTTCGAAATGCCGCCGCTGCCGGGCATGCAACCGGCCGAACTCGTGGCGCTGGTCGCCTTCGTGCGCTCACTCAGCTACCCGGACCTGCAGGAAATCGAGCTGCACCCCCTCACCGGAGGCGCTCTGGACGAATTCGTGCCAGTCTCGCTCGCGGCGCTGGGCGACCCGGACCCCGGCGACTGGCTGATGGTCCGGCGCACCTACAACGCCTGGGGATTCAGCCCGCTCGATCAGGTCACCCGGGAGAACGTATCCCGGCTGACCCTCGCCTGGTCGCGGGCCATGGAGCCGGGCGAACAGGAGACCACGCCGCTGGTCTACGACGGCACCCTGTTCCTGGCTCACCCGGGAGATGTCATACAGGCCCTGGACGCGCGAACCGGAGACCTCATCTGGGAATACCGCGGCGAACCCGTCACCGCCGGCAAGACGCGGATGCGCAACATCGCACTCTACGAAGACCGGATATTCCATTTCACCAAGAACGAACCGCACCTGATCGCCCTGAATGCCCGCGACGGCAGCCTTCTCTGGAAGGTGCCGGTCGATGGAGACTTTTCCTCCGGGCCCGTGGTCATGGGCGGCAAGGTGGTCGGCGGGCGCTCCTGTGCACCGGCCGACGGGCCCGATGCCTGCCATATCGCCGCCTACGATCCCGGCACCGGCGCGGAAATCTGGCGCAGGAACACCATCGTCCGTCCCGGGGAGCCCGGCGGCGACAGTTGGGGCGACCTTGCCTGGGAGGAACGCCGCCACGTCGGCGCCTGGGGGAGCGGCAGCTACGACCCTGCGCTGGGCCTGATCTACTGGGGCACTTCGGTGCCGGCCCCGTCCCTTGAGCGGGTCCGGGGAACGCCCGGCGGAGAGGTGCTGTATTCCAACTCGACCCTGGCCCTCGACGAAAATACCGGCGAGATTGCCTGGTACTACCAGCACCTGCCCCGGGACAACTGGGACATGGACCACGTCTTCGAACGCCTGCTCGTGGACACCCGGGTGCGGCCGGACCCGGCGGCGGTGCCGTGGATCAACCCGGCGATCGACAGCGGCGAGGCGCGCAAGGTAGTTACGGGCATTCCAGGCAAGACCGGCATCGTCTATACCCTGGACAGCGAAACCGGCGAGTTCCTGTGGGCCGCCCCGACGCTGAACCAGAACCTGGTCGAGCACATCGACGTGGCGACGGGCCGGGTGCGGATCGATGAGAACCTGGTGGTCGATGCCTTCGAGGAGATTCTGGTCTGTCCCGGCCGGGCGGGCGGGAAGAACTGGCCGGCGGGGGCCTACAGCCCGACCACCGGCCTGATGTATCAGCCGCAACAGAACCTGTGCATGCTCCACACGGGAAACGCCGCCTCCCCGACCCCCGAGGAGGTCTACGCCTCTTCCGTGGTGTTCATCGAAGATCCGACCATCGATGAAGACCCCTATCCGGTGGGGCGCGTCGATGCGGTATCCATCGAGACCGGCCGGGTCGCCTGGACCCACCAGCAGCGCGCGGGAATGATCAGCGGCCTGGTGGCCACCGCCGGCGGGCTGGTCTTCGGCGGCGACGCCAACCGCCGGTTCAAGGCCCTCGACGACCGAACCGGGCAGGTGCTCTGGGAAACGATACTGAGCGGCCCCGTCACCGGGCACCCGATCAGTTACCGGGCGGGCGGCCGCCAGTTCATCGCCGTTCCCGTCGGCGGCGGCACTGCGGAGCCGGAGCGGCGCGTGCTCTCCATTCACCCGGAAATAAAGCCGAGCCGCGGCATCAATGCAATTTTCGTCTTCGCCCTTCCGGCGGCCGATTCCGGATAACCGGCGACCCGTCCGGGAACAAGGACCGCAATGGGTGAGAGCCCGCCCGGCGGCTCGGTGCCGCATGCGGGCGATGGGCATCGTCGGGTAGACTGCGCCCAAGCCGGGTAACGTTCAGTAACGGCATGGACCCCATCAGTCAGGGCGCGATCGGCGCCGTCGCGCCGCAAGTCGCCATGAAACCCGAGAAACTTCGCGCCGTCGCCCTTCTCGGCTGTGCCGCGGGCCTCGCGCCGGACCTCGACATCTTCATCGTCTCGTCAACAGACCCCTTGATGCTCCTGGAATACCATCGCCAGTTCACCCACGCGCTGGCTTTCATACCCGTTGGAGCGGCCGTCGTGGCGCTGCTCCTGCACCCGGTCGTGCGGCGTTCGCTACGCCCCCGGGAATCCTATCTGGCATGCCTCCTGGGCTACGGGACGCACGGCCTGCTGGACGCCTGCACGTCGTATGGAACCCAGCTCCTGTGGCCGTTTTCCGACTACCGGGTAGCCTGGAACAACGTCTCCGTGGTCGACCCCCTGTTCACCCTGCCTCTCCTGTGCCTGGTGATTCTGGCGGCGGTGTCGCGGCGCCGGGCGTTCGCCGTCGGCGGATTGATCTGGGCGCTCGGCTACCTGGCGCTCGGTGTCGTCCAGCTCCAGCGGGCGGAAGCGGCAGGCGCTCTGCTGGCCGCGGAACGGGGCCATGTGCCGCACCGCCTTACCGCGAAGGCCGGTTTCACCAATCTGCTGGTCTGGAAGCTGATGTACGAACACGACGGGCGTTTCTACGTCGACAGTATCAGGGCCGGCCTGACATCACGGGCATGTCCCGGCGCCAGTATCGCGCGGCTCGACCTGAAGCGGGACTTTCCATGGCTCGAACCCGGCAGTCAGCAGGCCCGGGACGTCGAACGCTTCCGGTGGTTCTCGGACGACTGGGTCGCCGTCGACCCACAGGTGGAGAATCGCATCGTCGACATGCGCTACTCGGTAGTACCCAACACCATCGATGCCTTGTGGGGCATCGATCTCGATCAGCGCGCGGCGCCGGATGAGCACGTTCGCTACGTCACGAACCGGGCTGCGCGCCTGGAGCAGCGCCATCAGTTCTGGCGATTGCTGACCGGCCGGGATTGCCGCTAGCCCTCAGCCGGAGAGCTTGAGGGATTCTTCCACGCCCTCCCCAAATGAAGGGTCCGCCGGCACGGCAGGCTCGAAACCGACGTACGCCGGCGTCTCCGCGATGGCATACGGCCTCAGCAGGTTACCGTTCAGGTATTGCCGGTGCTGCTTGACGGGTTCGATCGCCTCCCGCCTCAGTTGTTCCTCGCCGGGATAGAGCGCCACGCTGTCCAGCGGGCGGAAGATCGCCGCCACGGGCTTGAGGTTGGAGAAGGTGCAGCGGGTCTCCCAGGTGCCGCGGTGAAACGCCTCCACGTCGATGTCCTCGATCCGCGCCCACCAGTGAAACTCCTCCGGCTTTCCCGAGACGAACAGGATGGCCAGCAACTCGCCATCTTCCCGTGCCCGGGACAGCAGTTCCTGCGCCAGGTACCAGGGATGCGCATCCTTGTAGGCGCCCGCGCGCCCACTCGAACGGACGCTTTCCAGGGCCTGCGTGGTCACCGGTACGCAGATGCAGTAGGACGCGAAGTGCATGCCGTTCCCAACCGTCCAGCGAACCGGGTCAACCGATGAGGAAATCGAGCGCCTTTACCCCGGCGACGGCCACCCCGAGCGCGCTGTACAGCTTGATGGTCATGCGCAATTCCAAGTGTTTCATTTCAGCGCGCACGGCGCCGATTTCAGCGCCAAGTTCTGCGCGCACAGAGCCGATTTCAGCGCCAAGTTCCGCGCGCACAGAGCCGATTTCAGCGCCAAGTTCCGCGCGCGCAGCATTGATTTCCGCACGCAGCTCGCCGATTTCCGCACGCACCTCGCCGATTTCGACATGAATGTCGCTGATGTCGGCCTTGGTTGCCAGACCTGTCGCAATCGGGATCGACTGCGCCGCCGCGGTCGCCTGCTCGTCGGATACGCCGGCACTCCGAAAGGCATCGTACACTTCCTTGACAATCGCGCTCATGCGAATCCGACTCGACCGAGACCACTCACTTCGACCTGAATCAAGCATATCAGAACGGCAATTCGATACCGTGGGAAAACTCCTGCACGTGCCGTGCGAGATCGCACCGGCAAGGCCTGAGTCGGCGAAAGTCCCGGCTCCGCCCCCAGACGGCGATTGCGGGGCGCCGGACAGGCGCCCTCGGCCGGGTGACACAGGCGGCACCCCCGGCATGAACTCTGGCGCCCAATGCAATACCATTGCCACCCTCGACGCGAGACGCAACTACCCGGGCTGCGGGATGGCAAGCGACAATCCTGCTCGCCGCACGGCGTACCCGTTGCAACTACGTTCAAGCGATACATGGAGATTCAAACAATGGCAGCCGCCCCAGAGAGCACCCCCGCACACCTTCTCGGCAATGGCCGACCCCTCAAGGAGGAGAGAACCCTCACCGATCTGAAAGTCACCGGCACAATCCCCGGCGAACTCGACGGCCGCTACGTCCGCAACGGCGCCAACCCCGTCACCGGCTGGAGCCCACATCCGTTCTTCGGCGACGGCATGGTGCACGGGGTGCGGCTGCGCGACGGCAAGGCGGAGTGGTATCGCAACCGCTACGTCCAGACGCCCTTTGTCGACAACCCTTCGCTCGACATACTCGACCCCTCGGTGCTGATGGACATGAAGTCATCGAAGGCGAACACCCACGTGTTCGGCCACGCCGGCAAGATCCTCGCCCTGGAGGAAGGCCATTTCCCCTATGTGCTCGACGCCGATCTGAACACTGTGGAGGCCACCGATTTCGGCGGCGTACTCAACGGCTCGTTCACCGCCCACCCGAAGGTCTGCCCGGTCACTGGTGAATTGCTCGCGTTCGGCTACTCGGCGTTCGAACCCTACCTGCGCTACCTGCGCGTATCCGCCGGCGGCGAACTGGTGCAGACCGAAGCCATCACCGTGGGCGGGCCGACGATGATGCACGACTTCAACGTCACGCGTAACCACGTCATTTTCATGGACCTGCCCGCCGTCTTCAAAATGGAGCTGGCCATGAGCGGCGAAATGCCCATTCGCTGGGACGACAACTACCCTGCACGCCTGGGCGTGATGCCGCGCGACGGCACCGACGCGCAGGTAAAGTGGTACGACATCAACCCCTGCTACGTCTTCCACCCGATGAATTCCTACGAAGACGGCGAGACGATCGTGCTCGACGTCGGCCGCTTCAACCACATGTGGCGCGACTCGGCCATGGACTTTCCACCCCCCGAACTCTGGCGCTGGACCATCGACACCAGAACCGGCCAGGTGCGCGAGGAGCAGGTCGACGACCGCCCGGCCGAATTTCCGCGGGTGGCCGACAGCGTGGTCGGGCTGAAGCACCGTTACGGATACATGATGACCCTGTCCGATTTCACGAGCCCGGAGAACCCCATGCGGGCCTCCGCGTCCATCCTGAAGTACGACCGGGAAACCGGCGAGCGCACCTCGATCGAGTTCGGCCGGGGCACCCAGTGCGGCGAAGCGGTATTCGTGCCGTGCGAGAACCCCGAAAGCGAAGACGACGGCTACCTGATGACCTACGTGTACGACGCCACCTCGGACAGCAGCCGCTTCGTGATCATGGACGCGGGCACCATGGACGATGAGCCCGTGGCATCGGTCGGACTGCCCCGCATTCCCAACGGGTTCCACGGCAATTGGATACCGGCATCGGTCGTGGGCTGACAGGCGGCGCTGCCGGTCAGGCAGAGCGCGATGCAGCCAATGGCGACCGCAACGGCCGCGCCCGATTCACCCCGGATGAGGTGCTCTACTCCAGCTCCGCCATGGTGGCGAGCAGGTCGCAGACCCGGTTCGAGTAGCCCCACTCGTTGTCGTACCAGCACAGCGCCTTGAGGAAACGGCCGCTACTGACCTGGGTGAACGAGGCGTCGTAAATGGAGGAATGCGGATTGCCGATGATGTCTGAGGACACCACGGGCTCGCGGGTAAACTCCAGCACGTTGTTCATCCGCGGAGAGTCGGCCGCCGCCTGAACCGCCTCGTGCACGACGTCGACGCTGGCCGGCCGCTCCAGTTCCACGAACAGGTCCACCACCGAACCGTCCGGCACCGGCACCCGTGAGGCGATGCCGTCCAGCCGCCCGTTCAGTTCCGGCAACACCTCCCCCACCGCCCTGGCCGCGCCGGTGGAGGTGGGGATGATGTTCTCCGCCGCCGCCCGGCTGCGGCGCCAGTCGGAGTGGGGCACATCCGCCAGGCTCTGGTCGTTGGTGTAGGCGTGCACCGTGTTGATCACGCCTTCGACGATGCCGAAGCTGTCGTTCAGAACCTTGGCCACCGGCGCCAGGCAGTTGGTGGTGCAGCTTGCGTTGGAGACGATGCGGTGTTCGGGCTTGAGCCCGTCCTCGTTGACGCCGAGCACCACGGTGTAATCGATGGCGTCCTTGGCGGGAACGGTCAATAGCGCCCGCTTGGCGCCCGCCTCCAGGTGCATGGCCACCTGTTCCCGGGCGCGGAACACGCCAGTCGACTCCACCACCGCGTCCACGGCCAGGTCCGCCCAGGGCAACCGGCGCGGGTCCCGCTCCCGGACCATGCGTGCCCGGGTGTGTGGGGTCACGAGTTCCCCGTCATCGATGGCCACACCGCCTTCGAAGCGGCCCATCACCGTGTCGTAGGTCAGGAGATACGCCAGGGCATCGTGATCGAACAGGTCGTTGATGGCGACGATGTCGATCTCGTCACTGCGCTCGGCAATGCGGAAGACGGCCCGGCCGATGCGCCCGAACCCGTTGATGGCCACACGCATCAGGCGGCCTCCCGGGCAGGCCCCGCGTCGAGGCCCGCGTACAGCGCGGCCAGGTCCAGAATCCGCCGGGCATGGCCGAGGGACTCGTGCCAGGCGAGTACCTTGACGAGCTTCGATCCGGCCTTCAGCGTTCCCCTGAGGTCGACGAGGATGGACTGTGAACAGCCCTTCACATCCGACGACACGATCGGGTCCCCGGTGGCCGCTATCAGTTCGGGTTCCGCCGCCGCGGCGGCGAGAAACAGGCCGTTGACGGTCTCAACGGTGATGTCCGCATCGGCGAACGCCACGGTCAGGTCCAGCAGCGAGCCGGCCTGAACGGGCACATTGAGCGCGAACCCGCTCAGCTTGCCGGTGACCCCGGGCATCAGCCGCTCTACCCAGTGCGGGGCCGGCGTGTCGTTGGGAATGATGTTCGTGGCGCCCGAGCGGCTGCGCCGGTAATCGGGACCGGCGTAGTCCTGCAGGATCTGGTCGCTGGTGTAAGCGTGCACCGAGGTCATGGTGGCGTGCTCGATGGCGCCCGCGCCGGTGAGGACCTTGAGGGCAAGCGCCGTTGCCGTGGTGGAAGCGGAACCGGCTGAGACGATGCGATCTTCGCGATCGATGCTCTCCTGGTTGACACCGTAGAGCACCACCCGGTCGATCTCCCCTTCGGGCAGGGTCGAGAGAATGACGCGCCGGGCACCGTTGTCCAGGTGGGGTGCCAGCGCATCGGCCGAACGGAAGCGGGCCGTGGTATCGATGACGAGGTCGGCGCCAAAGACATCCCAGGGAATCTCGGCGGGCTTGTCGGCGGGCAGCAGGCGGGTTTTGCGCAGCCCCCCGTCGCCGCACGTCCCGCCCTGGCTGACAAGGTGGTTGCCTTCGAGCCGCACCGACAACCGGGAGCCCATCGATTTCGTAAGCAGGTGATGCAGAATTTCCGGGCGGCCGATATCGGATACCGCGACCACCTCGTAGCGGTCGTCGTCGAGCGCCAGGCGATAGACCTGACGGCCCACCCGGCCGAAGCCCATCATGCCGATTCGGATTCTGTTCATGCGTGCAGCGGAACCTGACAGGTTCACTCTGGTTCGATCGATCTACTCTGGTGTGACACTACGCTCACCATCGCTGGGGGGATGCGTGCGTCCCGCAATCATTATAGGCCCGTTCCCCGGCTTTTTCCGCCCGCCCGCCGGCCGGGTACCACGAGATGGTCCAGGCAGCGCTGGCGATGCCCGGCGCCATTGCCGAAGCCGGAGCGGGGTCGCGTAGAATGGGCGCCATGCCCGCACCGCAGAAGCCCGGAACGAAATTGGCGCCAGGACGGGAAACGCCGCGCAGGAAAGTAACGATCTTCGATGTCGCCGAACGCGCGGGCGTGTCGATCAAGACCGTCTCGCGCGTCGTCAACAACGAAGCCAATGTGCGGGAGAAGACCCGCGAGAAGGTGCTCGGCGTCGTTCGTGAACTGCAATACAAGCCCAACGCTGCGGCGCGGGAGCTTTCCGGCAGGCGCTCACGCACCATCGGCCTCGTCTACGAGAATGCGGAGGAGTTCAACTACACCAGTGCCGTGCTGAACGGCGCGCTCGGCGCCTGCGAGGCGCGCGGCTATTCGCTGCTGCTCTGTCCGCTCAATTTGCCCAACCCCGACATCGGGGAGCGCGTCAGGGGCTTCGCCACCCAGGCCAGGGTCGAAGGCATCGTCCTGCCGGCGCCCGTGGGCGATGTTGTTGAGGTCACGGAAGCGCTTAAGGACCTGCGTATTCCGTTCGCCGCCATTGCGCCCAGGGACCCGCTGCCGGCGGAGATCAACATCGGCTGCAAGGACGAGCAGGCGACCTTCTCGCTCACGGAGTACCTGATCGGGCAGGGACACCGGTCCATCGGCTACATCAAGGGCCATCCGGAACACGGCGCGAGCGCCAAGCGATTTTCCGGCTACCGGCGGGCCTTGGAAAAACACGGCCTGGCGTTTGCGCCGGGGCTGGTCAGGCAAGGCTATTTCGATTTCGATTCCGGCAAGACCTGCGCTGCCGAACTGCTCGACCTGCCGGAACCGCCGACCGCCATCGTCGCCGGCAACGACGACATGGCCGCGGGCGTGCTCTTCGAAGCGCGCGAGCGCGGGTTGCCGCTGCCGGGCCGGTTGTCGGTTGTCGGATTCGACGATACCCGAATTGCCTCGCGCCTGTGGCCACCGCTGACCACGGTGCGTCAGCCCATCCTGCAAATGGCGGAGACCGCTGCACGGCTCCTGATCGACAGGCTGAACGGCGAGGCGGTGGATGCGCCGCAGGAGCCGTTCGATTGCGAGGTGGTCATCCGGGAGTCCGCCGTTCCGTTGACGGGGATCGTCCCCTCGGAATGTTGACAGCGCTGTCAGCGTGCTGGTAAAAGACCTCGCTTTGTAATTCCAGAGATTGAAGGGAGGCGATGGGCTCGCGAGTATCCGTCCTCCGGGCGCTCCTGTGTCTGGCTGGCATGTCGATGAACGGCGCCACCGCGATCGCGCAATCTGCCGCCGTGCCGGTCGAAATCAGGGGAGAACCCGGATACTACAGGCTGTACCGGGCCGGTGAGCCCTACGAAGTCCGGGGGGCCGGCACGCAATCCGTGGACGACCTCGCCTCGCTCGCCCGCCACGGCGCCAACTCGGTGCGCAACTGGGCGGTCGATGACGGCAGCTTTCTGGACAGGGCGCAGGAACTCGGCCTCACGGTGGCCCTGTGCCTGGACGTGGCACGTGAACGGCACGGTTTCGACTACGACGACAAGGCAGCGGTCGATGAACAGTTCGAACGCCTGCGCGCCCAGGTTCTGGCGCACCGCAACCACCCGGCACTGCTGGCCTGGATCATCGGCAACGAACTGAACCACGACTATCGGAATCCCGCCGTCTATGACGCCGTGAACGACCTCTCGATGATGATTCACGAACTCGACGGCAACCATCCGACCACCACCACAACCGCCGGAATAGACGCCTCGCTCGCGCGGGTCATCGAGGCGCGGGCGCCGGACCTGGACTTCCTGAGCGTCCAGGTCTACGGAGGGCTTTTCGACCTGCCGGAAGCCCTGGTGGAGATCCGCCTGGACATGCCGCTGATGGTCACCGAGTGGGGCACCATCGGTCACTGGGAAGTGCAGGAGACGTCCTGGGGGGCGCCGTTCGAACCCACCAGCACCGAAAAGGCGCGCCGTTACCGGGAGGGATACGAGCGGGTGCTGGCGCCCATGGCCGGCCGGCTGATCGGCAACTATGCGTTCCTGTGGGGTCAGAAACAGGAACGCACACCCACCTGGTACGGGGTTTTCACCGCGGACGGCCGGCGCACCGAGGCGGTGGATGTGTTGCAGCGCATCTGGACGGGCCGCTGGCCGGCGAACCGGGTTCCCCAGGTGCACGGCCTGATGCTCGACGGGAAACGGGCGGCGGACCAGGTGCGCCTGGCGCCGGGCAGGTCCTATATCGCGTCGGTGCGGGCCGTCGATCCGGATCGGGACAGGCTCGATTACGACTGGCGAATCATGCGGGAAAGCCGGGCCACGCAATCCGGCGGCGATCCCGAAGTCGTTCCCGAGGAATTCCGCCTGCCGAACGCGAACGGCCGGTCCGGTGAGATCACCTGGCGCGCACCGAAGGAACCGGGCGCCTATCGCCTCTACGTCTACGTAGGGGACGGCCGAGGCGGGGCGGCGCACGCCAACGCCCCGTTTCTGGTCGCCGGAACCTGATCGTGCCCCCCAAGCGCCCGATTGTGAACGCGGAGCACGAAGCCATCGCGACGAAATTGCTGGAGAGGATGAATCTCCGGCAGAAGATCGGCCAGATGACCATGGCGGAGCGCCTCTCCGCGGAGCCGGACGACGTCAGGCGCTACGGGCTCGGCGCCGTTCTATCCGGCGGAGGGTCCCACCCGGGCGACAATGCGCCGGACGATTGGGTGCGCATGAACGACGAGTTCTGGCAGGCGGCCATGGGGGACGGCGATGGCCCGGGCATCCCGATCCTCTACGGCTGCGATGCCGTGCACGGCAACAACAACGTGCAGGGGGCCACGATTTTCCCCCACAACATCGGGCTCGGAGCCGCCGGAAACGTCGGGCTGGTCGCCGAGGCCGCGCGCATCACCGCCAGGGAAATGCTGGACAGCGGCCTGGACTGGAACTTCGCTCCCACGCTCGCGGTCGTGCAGGACTGCCGCTGGGGCCGTACCTACGAGAGTTTCGGGAACGACCCGCAACGGGTCGCCTCGTTCGGGCGGCACTACGTCGAGGCCCTGCAGGGAGAGGGCATCGTCGGCTGCGTGAAGCACTGGGCGGGCGATGGAGGGACCCGCAACGGGATGGACCAGGGCGAGACGACGCTGGCGTGGGAAGAGCTCGAAAGAACGCACATTGCGCCCTACTACCCGGCCGTCGAGGCGGGCGTCATGACGGTGATGGTGTCCTTCAACAGTTGGAACGGCGAGAAGTGCCATGGGCACCGCTTCCTGGTTACCGAACTACTCAAGGAACGGCTCGGGTTCGACGGCCTGGTCCTGTCCGACTGGGACGGCGTGAACTACCTGGACGAAGACTACGGAACGGCCATTCGCCTGTCGGTGAACGCCGGGCTGGACATGTTCATGGTGCCGGAGCGCTGGCGGGAATTCATCGACGCCCTGGAGGCGCAGGTGCGGCTCGGGCACGTGAGTACGGCACGTATCGACAATGCGGTGCGGCGCATCCTGCGCACCAAGCTGCGCTGCGGGCTGTTCGACAGGCCGAGGCCCTCCCGGCGTCACGGCACGGCTTCGGGGTGCACCGGCTGCGCCGAGCACCGCACCGTCGCGCGGCGTGCGGTTCGCGAGTCGCTGGTGCTGCTGAAGAACGAACGGAACCTGCTGCCGCTCAAGCCGGAGCAAAGGATACTGGTGGCCGGAAAGAACGCCCACAACCTCGGTCACCAGTGCGGGGGCTGGACCCGGAGCTGGCAGGGCGAGACCGGCAACGACACCATAGCGGGGACATCCATCTGGGAGGGCATGCGCGAACTGGCGCCGAACGCGCGGCTCAGTGCGGGCGGCGACGGCGGCGACGCCGACCCGAACGAGCACGACGTTGCGCTGGTCGTGATCGGCGAGCGGCCTTACGCCGAGGGCTTCGGCGACATCCGCTCCGGCGACGACCTCGTTGTCGAAGGCGGTTCCATGGTCAACGGCCTGATGAATCCGCTGGAGCCTTACGCGCGGTCGCTGGAACTTGCCGAAACTCATCCGGAAGACCTTGCCTGCATCCGCCGCATCGCCGCAAAGGGTGTGCCCGTGGTCGCTGTCCTCGTCTCCGGCAGGCCGCTCATCGTCGGCCGGGAACTGGCCGCGTCCGCGGCTTTTGTCGCTGCCTGGCTGCCCGGAAGCGAAGGTCGGGGCGTTGCCGAAGTGCTGCTGGGCGCCGGTGACTTTCACGGCCGCTTGCCGTTGCCGTGGCCAGGCGTCGGCGACCCGGCGAGCGGTGAACCGCAGTTCCCCGCGGGGTTCGGATTGAGCTACGCGCCCGCCACGTTTGACAACGTTGTCGGCATGAACTATAAGGCGGGATGACAGCGTTATCAAATTGGCTGTGAAGCTGCAGACCCGGTAACGCTGCACACAGGGAGCCGGGATTCGCCAACAGGTAGTCGAGGAGAGCCGCAGCATGCCCATCGATGTGTTCAGGAAGTCTCCGCTCGCCGCGGCCGTGTCGCTGGCCCTGGCCGGCGGTACTGCTTACGGAGAAGAGGCTGCGGGCGGCGCCGCTGCACAGTCCGGGACGATCGAGGAGGTGGTTGTCGTCGGCATCCGCCAGAGCCTCAGGCGGTCCATGGACGTCAAGCGCACCCGGGACGGCGTCGTCGACGCCATCACCGCGGAAGACATCGGCGACTTCCCCGACAGCAACCTGGCGGAATCCCTGCAGCGCATCACCGGCGTCTCCATCGACCGCGAACGCGGCGAGGGCGCCCGGGTCACCGTGCGCGGCTTCGGCCCCGACTTCAATCTCGTGCTCCTGAACGGCCGGCAGATGCCGACCACCAGCGGCCTCGGGCGCTCCTTCGATTTCGGCGACCTCGCCTCCGAGGGCATCGCCGCTGTCGAGGTGTACAAGAGCGGCCAGGCCAACGTGCCCACCGGCGGCATCGGCTCCACCATCAACATCCGCACCACGCGTCCCCTTGAATCCCCCGGAATGAAATTCACGGCCGCAGCCAGCGGCCTGCACGACACGTCGACGGAAGAAGGCAGCGACATCACCCCCGAGGTGTCGGCGCTCTTTTCCAGCACCTTTGCGGAAGATACGGTTGGCATCGCCCTGAGCGCCGTGCGCCAGGAGCGCAACAACGGCGCCAATACCGCCAGCGTCGGCGGCTGGCGGACATTCCCGGGCGAGGTGGACAACTGCTGGTGCGGCGTCGGCCCGTCGGAGTGGGGCGGCATCCCGCCCGCGGGCGATCCCAACCAGGAAAATCGCCCCGGCGCCGGCGACCTGTACTCCGTGCCCCAGAACATCGGCTACGAACTGGCGGAATACGACCGCGTGCGCACCAACGGCCAGCTCACCCTGCAGTGGCAGCCGGCCGAGAATCTGGTGGCCACCCTGGACTACACGTATTCGGAACTGGAACTCGAGCGCACCTACAGCAACCTGTCGGCCTGGTTCAATTTCGGCGCCCAGGAGACGGTCTGGACGGACGGACCGCAAGCTTCGCCACTGGTGTACACCGAAAACCTTGCCAACAGCGACTACTCGATGGGCGCCGGCCAGGACGCCTGGAAAACCCGCAACGGCTCCACCGGGCTGAACCTTGTGTGGGACGTGACCGACCGGTTCACCCTCGAGTTCGACTATCACGACTCCACGGCGAAGCGCAGGCCCGACAGCCCGTTCGGTGACTCGGCGCTGCTGTCCACGGCGGCGTTCAGCCGCGACAGGACGACTGGTTACTTCGGTGAAGACCTGCCGGTGCTCGAGCTGACACTCGGCGACCCCCTTTCCCCCGACGACATGATCGTCACCGGCAGTGTTTTCACCAACAACTATTCGAGGATGGGTATCGAGCAGGGGGAACTGGGCGGTACCTTCACTTTCGACGCCGGATTCGTCGAGAGCATCGACTTCGGAGTTCAGCTTACCGAGGTCAACAACCGTTCGGCGGGTTCGGTGGTGCAGCGCGATGCCTGGGGCGGGGTGACCCAGCGGGGAGCGATCGCCGACCTGTTGACGCCCGCCTCGGCGGAGGATGCGTTCGATGAAGTGCCCGGCGGCGACGATGGCCGCCGGCAGGTCGATTTCTACACGTTCGACATGGCGGAATTGATCGCCAGAACCGAATCCCTCATGGCTTCCGGCGAAGCGGTGACCTTCATGCTGGCGGACATGGGCGACTGCGGCACCGGCCTCTGCACGTCGAGCCGGTTTACGTCCGACCGGCGCACCACCGAGGAATCGGTGGCGGCCTACGCCCAGGTGAACCTGGGCGCGGAACTCGGCCCGGTGTTCGTCGACCTGCGGCTGGGGTTGCGCTACGAGCAGACCGACATCACCTCGGAGGCGCTGTCGCCCGCCTATACCATGATCAACTGGGTTGCCGGCAATGAACTGACGGCGGTTCAGGGCGCCCCCGATTTCACGGAACTTGAGGGTGACTACGACATGTGGCTGCCCAATGCGGACCTCAAGATCGAGTTCACGGACAGCCTGGTCGGCCGCTTCTCCTTCAGCGAGACGATGACCCGGCCCAACTACGGCGATATCCAGGGCGGGCAGACCATCAACTCGCTCTTGCGCATCGACGGCGGCACCGGCAACCGGGGCAACCCCAACCTGCTGCCGTTCGAGTCGACCAACTTCGATGCATCGCTGGAGTTCTACTACGGCATCGACAGTTACGTCGCGGTCGGCTATTTCTACAAGGACGTGAAGAACTTCATCGGCACCTCCTCGGTGGTGGAGGAGACGTTCGGGCTGCCGCACCCGGCGTTGGGCCCGCTGGCCGACGAGGCACGGGCGGCCACCGGCAGCACCGATGCCGGCACGCTTTACTCCTGGATCCTGGAAAACCGGGCGGGCGCGCCTGGCGTGGATGCGGCCAACGGCATCATCAGCGGGGTGGCCGGGCGCGATCCGGCCTCGCCGTTCAACCTGACCGTGCCCGTCAACATCGAAGAAGCCACCATGAAAGGCTGGGAGTTCGTCATCCAGCACACGTTCGGCGACACCGGCTTCGGGGCGATCCTCAATGCCACCCTGGTGGATGCCGACGTGGGGTACGACAACTTCAGCCTCGCCCAGCAGTTCGTGCTGACGGGATTGAGCGATTCCGCCAACATCATCGCCTTTTACGACAAGCACGATTTCAGCGTGCGTGTGGCCTGGAACTGGCGGGACGACTTCCTGTCCGGAACCGGCCAGGCCAACGTCGGCGCCGGTCCGCCCACCTATGTGGCCGCCTACCAGCAGATCGACGTCAGCGCCAGCTACTGGTTCACCGACAGCTTCCAGGTCTATGTCGACGTACTGAACCTGACCGACGAGACCACCCATGTCTACGGGCGGGACAAGGCGCAGACGCTCTTCGCCGCGCAGGCGGGCCCGCGTTACAACATCGGCGTCCGGTACAAGTTCTGACGCCGCTGGAGAGGGGCCGCACATGGATGCGGCCCGCCGTCGACGCGTCGCGCCCTGCGCTGCCGCGCCCGTGTTGGGATGGGCTGCCGGCGCGTTTTCTGTATCATCGCCCCGGGGCCATCCGTGCCGCGCGGATCGTGGTATCGCACGGCGCAACCAGGAGTGGGATACCCCGGCCGGCGCGAGGGCAGTCAGCGGGCGCTAACTTGATTCGATTGAAACCTCAATCCCGCGTTTCAGGGGTCAGTCGGCGATGAATCGGCCGACCCGGACGGTCGTGGTGGTGGGAGGCGGAACGGCGGGGTGGATCACTGCCAGCCTTGTCGCTGCCGAGTATACCGGGCGCGATGACGGCCTGGTGCGAGTGGTGCTGGTGGAGTCCCCGGACATACCGACCATCGGCGTCGGGGAAGGGACCTGGCCGTCGATGCGGGCGACCCTCCAGCGCATCGGCCTTTCGGAAGACGAGTTCATCCGGGCCACCGGCGCGAGCTTCAAGCAGGGCACCCGGTTCTTCGGATGGGCGGGCAACGGCGGCGACGCGGACACCTACTGCCACCCGTTCAGCCTGCCGCTGGAATACACGAACCTGAATCCCGCCCGATATTGGCTTGAGCAGGGCCGGGAGACGCCATTCGCCGAATTCGTCACGCCCCAGGTCAGGGCAATCGTCCAGGGCCTTGCGCCCAAACAGGCGGAGACGCCCGAATACGCGTTCACGGTGAATTACGGCTACCACCTCGATGCGGGCAAGTTCGCCGCCCTGCTGCACGCACATGCGGTCGGCACCCTTGGCGTCGAGTACATCGAGGGCAATGTCCGGCAGGTCGAGTCGCATCCGGACGGCGATATCGCGGCGCTGGTGCTCGATACCGGTGAACGCGTCGGGGGCGACCTGTTCGTGGACTGCACTGGGCAACGCGCGTTGTTGATCGGCGGGCACTACGGGGAGCGGTTCCAGTCGGTGCAAAAATTCCTGTTCAACGACCGGGCTATCGCGGTCCAGGTGCCGTATGCCGACGGCGGGGAGGCCATCGCTTCGGTGACGCGCGCCACCGCGCAATCCGCCGGATGGGTGTGGGACATCGGGCTCGGTGCGCGCAGGGGCCTGGGTCATGTGCACTCCAGCGCGCACATCGATGAGGAAGCGGCGCAACTGGCGCTCCGGCGATATGTCGAACGGACGTCTCCGGGAACAGACCCGGACTCGCTCGGTTACCGGACCATTGCGTTCGAGCCGGGTTACCGACGGGCGCCCTGGATCAGGAACTGTGTCGCCGTGGGCCTGTCGGCGGGTTTCGTGGAACCGCTGGAAGCTTCCGCCCTGGCCCTGATCGAGCAGTCGGCGGGAATCATCGCCGGGCAGCTTCCCAGGGACCGGCACGTCATGGACGTGGTCGCCACGCGCTTCAACGCGAAGATGGGCTACCACTGGGAGCGGATCGTCGAGTTCCTGAAACTGCACTACGCGATCAGCCTGCGCGACGACAGCGAGTACTGGCTGGACAACCGGCAGGCGGACTCGTGCCCGGAGGGATTGCGGGACAAGTTGGCCCTATGGCGGCAGCAGCCGCCCTGGCATGACGATGCGCCGCGCCTGGACGAACTGTTCCCCTCGGCAAGCTATCAGTACGTGCTCTACGGCATGGGTTTCAGGCCCTGCCACACGGGCGCCGACACGGTTTCCTACAGCCGCATGCGCGAGCGGGCGGACGAGGTGTTTCAGGGCGTGCGCGAGCAGGGCAGGCGGATGGCGCGCCTGTTGCCGACGAACCGCGAGCTGTTGTGCGCCATCGCGCAGCGTGCCGGAGAAGGGGCGGTTCAGCGGGCACCGGACAGGGCACGGGCGCGGGGGAGAGCGTAACCGTGGCCGATTTCGCGCTGCTGAACAACGTCGATCATCAGGATATCCGCATCATCACGGAACGGTCCGCCCGCTATGGCGACAATGTCATGCAGGTTCTCACCTTTCCCTTCGAGTTCCGCAACGTCCAGGCGTTCTACCCGATCCTGTTCCAGCAGGATGCGAACGGCGGCTTCTTCCCGGTGGCGCTGTTCGGCTTTCAGGAGAACGAGAACCTCTTTCTCGACGATGACGGCTGGCACGCCGGCTACATTCCGGCGATGGTGCGGCGCGAGCCGTTCCTGATCGGTTTCCAGGACTCGAGGGACCCGGGCAGTCCGGGCCGGACCCGGGTGCTGTCGCTGGACATGCAGCATCCCCGGGTGAGCACGGAAGCCGGTGAGGCCCTGTTCCAGCCCCTTGGCGGGCGCACCCCTTTCCTGGAAAAGGCGGCCGACCTCCTGGAGACCATTTATGCCGGTATCGAGCACAACAAGGCCTTTACCCGCGCCCTTGCCGATCACGGGCTGATCGAAGCCGTGACGATGGAAATCGAGCTCAAGGACGGCTCCCGCAACCAGTTGATCGGCTATCACTGCCTCGACGAGGAGAAAGTGCAGGCACTGTCCGGCGGGACGCTGGGGGAATTCAGCCGGGAGGGCTTCCTGGCGCCGATGTTCATGGCGCTGGCTTCCATGGGCAACATCCAGCGGCTGGTGGACTTGAAGAACAATGCGCTCGATGCGGAGCCGGCCGGTGACGCGGGTCGCTGACTTCACGCGCGGTGGGGCACGGCGTTGACCTGGGTCGATGGCCTGGCGCCGATCGCGGCCCTGGACTGCGCAGACGGTGTCCCGCCGGCGTCCGTGTTCGAAGACGGCGTACCCGTCCGTCTTAACGGGCTGGTGAGCAACTGGCCCGCTGTATCCGAATGCGGCGCGTCGGCCGAATCTGCAGCTCGCTACCTGTCACGGTTCTGGTCGGACGCGCCGGTGACGGCCTATGTCGGGGATGCCTCCATCGAGGGGCGGTTCTTCTACAACCGGGAGTTCACGGGCTTCAACTTTCAGAGCGGCAAGGCGACCCTGCCGCAGATATTCGAGAGGCTCGCCGAACCGGACCGCGACGACCGCCTGGCGACCATCTACGTGGGCTCCACCCCGGTGGATGAATGGCTGCCGGGGTTTCGCGCGGAAAACGATGTGCGATTGCCCGCGGAAGACGCCCTGGCGAGTTTCTGGCTCGGCAGCCGCGCCCGGATTTCGGCCCATCACGACTTTCCCGACAACCTGGCCTGCGTGGTGTGCGGGGAGCGGCGCTTCACGCTGTTTCCGCCGGACCAGGTCGGCAACCTGTACGTCGGCCCCCTGGACCCCACGCCGTCGGGGCAGGCCATCAGCCTGGTCGACTTCGCCGCGCCGGACCTGGAGCGTTTCCCCAGGTTCGCCGAGGCCGCCGAGCACGGCCAGACCGCACTGCTCGCGCCGGGCGACGCGGTGTTCATTCCCAGCATGTGGTGGCACCACATCGAGTCGACGGCGCCGTTCAACCTGCTGATCAACTACTGGTGGTGCACCACCCCGGCGACGATGGGCTCGCCGTCGAACGCCCTGCTGCACGCGATTCTGGCCCTGAGGGAGCTTCCCCCCCGGCAACGGGAAGCCTGCCGGAGCCTGTTCAATCACTACGTGTTCGATGCGGACGAGTCGACCTGCGAGCACATACCACAAGCCGGCAGAGGCTGGCTGGCGCCGCTTGACGAGGCGGCGGCCCGGCGCCTGCGCGCCGAACTGCTCAACAGGCTGAACCGCTGACGGGGCGATGCCATGGATCGGCGGGAAACCAGTGACCGGGTAGAAGCTTTACCCATTTGACAGTTTGATGAGCGAAAAACGGGATTAGCGCGCTCTATTGCATTTCAGGGAGGCGAGTGTTGCAGCACAGAAAGATTCACAAGGTGGTGGTAGCCGGGGGCGGCACCGCCGGCTGGATGGCCGCGGCATCGCTGGCGAAGCTCCTCGGCAGAACGCTGGACATCACCCTGGTGGAGTCCGACGAGATCGGCACCGTGGGCGTCGGCGAGGCGACCATCCCGACGCTCCTCACCCTGCACGAGCTGCTCAAGATCAAGGAGCAGGACTTCCTGCGCGCGGTGCAGGGCACCTTCAAGCTGGGCATCTCCTTCGAGAGCTGGCGGGATCTGGGCGAAGACTACATCCACTCCTTCGGCTGGACGGGCCAGGACAGTTGGGCGGCGGGTTTCCAGCACTTCTGGCTCAAGGGCCGGAAATTGGGCATCAGCCGGGAGTTCGGCGAGTACTGCAAGGAATGGCTCGCCGCCAGGCAGAACCGCTTCGCGGTCATGCCCAAACAGGGCTTGAACTACGCCTACCATATCGACGCTTCGCTGTATGCCCGGTTCCTGCGCGGCATGGCGGAAGAGCATGGCGCGGTGCGGCGGGAAGGCCGGATCGAGCGGGTGGAACAGGACCCGGCCAGCGGATTCATCACGGGCCTGCGCCTGCAGTCGGGGCAGCTCGTCGAGGGCGACCTGTTCATCGACTGCACCGGCTTCCGGGGGCTCCTGATCGAGCAGACCCTGAATGCCGGCTACGAGGACTGGCGGCATTGGCTGCCCTGCGACAGCGCGGTTGCGGTGCAGACCGAGTCCGTGCAACCGCCGATTCCGTACACCCGGTCGATCGCACGCGAGGCGGGTTGGCAGTGGCGCATTCCGCTGCAGCACCGTGTCGGCAACGGCGTGGTGTTCAGCGGCGCGCACTGGTCCGATGACGAGGCGGTCGAGCGCCTGCTCGGCAACGTCCGGGGCCGGGTGCTGACGGAACCGAGGGTGATCAGGTTCAAGACCGGCCAGCGGCGCCGGCACTGGCACAGGAACTGCGTGGCCATGGGGCTTGCTTCCGGGTTCATCGAGCCCCTGGAGTCGACCAGCATCCACCTGATCCAGCGCAGCATCATCCGCCTCATGCAAATGTTCCCCTACGACGGCATCCGGCAGCCGGATGTCGACGAGTTCAACAACCAGATGCGTTTCGAGATCGACAACGTCCGGGACTTCATCGTGCTGCACTACCATGTCACCGACCGCACGGACACGCCGTTCTGGCGCCATTGCCGGTCCATGGACATACCGGATTCGCTCGGGCACCGCATCGAGCTGTTCCGGCAGGCGGGCCGGGTGTTCAAGGTGCCGACGGAACTGTTCGGCGAGAACTCCTGGATCCAGGTGATGCTCGGCCAGGGCCTCCTGCCCGAACAGTACCACCCCATCGTCAACATGATGAGCGAGGATGAACTGACCAGGTTTCTCACCGGGATTCACGGCGCCGTCGACAACTTCGTGAGCCAACTGCCGGAGCATCAGCGATTCATCGATCACTACTGCAAGGCGGCTCCCGGCTGACGCGCGGGTTATCGTCCCCACACCAACGACAGGAACGCATCCATGAGCGCCAACGGTTCGGAGCCGGTCCCGCCGGTCGAAGAGCTGAAATTCTCGGAAAAGCTAGGCTACGGCATGGGCGATGCCGCTTCCAACTTTTTTTTCCAGGCTTTCAACGTCTTCCTGCTGTACTACTACACCGATGTTTTCGGCCTCGCACCGGCGGCGGTGGGCACGATGTTCCTGGTCACCAAGATGATCGATGCCTTCAGCGATCCCGCCATGGGACTGATGGCCGACCGCACCAACACCCGCTGGGGCAAGTACCGGCCCTACCTCCTCGCCATGGCGGTTCCCTATGGCCTGCTGGGTTACGCCATGTTCATGGGGCCGGACCTCTCGCCCGGCGGCAAGCTGGCCTATGCCTACGTCACTTACTCGCTGATGATGCTGGCCTATACGGCGATCAACATTCCCTACTCGGCATTGATGGGGGTGATCTCGCCCTCGTCCGACGAACGGGTGAAGGTGTCCGCCTATCGTTTCGTCTGCGCCTACGGGGCTGGCTGGCTGATCTTCACCTTCGTCAACCCGTTGAAGAACATCCTGGGCGCGGGTGACGAGGGAGAGGGCTTTCGCCTCACCATGATGCTGTTCGCGGTTTTTTCCATCCTGTTGTTCTGGTGGACCTTTGCCGCCACGAAAGAGCGCGTTCAGCCGAACCCCATGAAACCGGACCTGAAGGCGGAACTGAAGGCTCTGGGCAGGAACGTGCCCTGGATCGCGCTGTTCGTTTCCGGGGTCTTCGCGCTGATGCAGGTCGCCGTGCGCAACGGCGGCATGATCTTCTATTTCAAGTACTTCGTCGGTGACGACGGGACCCGGCTGTTCTGGATCTTCGGTCAGACGGAGATTTTCATGTCGTTGGGTACGCTGGCGCTGATCCTGGGCGTGACGCTCACGCGCCCGCTGACCCGGCGCTTCGAGAAGCAGCACTTGATGATCGCCCTGACGGTGCTCAGTACGCTGACCTCCGTGCTGTTCTTTTTCCTGTCGCCGGGCCAATACCTGGCCATGCTTGCACTGAACTGCCTGGGGTCGCTGATCGCCGGGCCCCTGGCCCCGCTGGTGTTCGCGATGAACGCCGACTGCGCCGACTACGGCGAATGGCGGAGCCACAGGCGTACCACCGGCCTCATTTACTCCGGCGGCGGCTTTGCGGCGAAGCTGGGCCTTGCGGTGGGGGCGGGGCTCGCCGGATACATCCTGGCCCTGTTCGGCTTCGTCGCCAATCAGCCGCAGACGGAAACCGCCCTGCTCGGCATTCGGCTCATGTTCACCCTGTTCCCGGCAGTGCTATCCCTGCTGGGCGCCGCGGCCATTCTTTTCTACAGGCTGGACAGCGCCCTGGTTGCGCGCATAGAGGCGGAACTCGCGGAGCGGCGGCGGTCGGGGGGCAGCCCCGGCCCGGCCGCCTGAATGAGCCGCGCCGTTCAGGAAAGCAACTGGCGGGCGATGTGGCTTACGCCAAGCAGGCCGGGCTGGGGATGGGTGACGGCAAGCGTCGGAATCGCTTCCATGATGCGGCGGTGCCGGCCCTTGTTTTCAAAACCGGACCGGAAGCGGCTGTCGGTCAGCAGGTCCAGGTGCCGTTGCGCGATGCCGCCAGCGATATAGATGCCCTGAAAGGCGCCGATGGACAAAGCCAGGTTGCCGGCGATCTGGCCGAGCACCTCGAAGAAGAGGTCGACCGACCGGACCGCATCGGCGTCGCCGGAACGGGCGCGATCGAATATCTCCGCGGCGCGGGGGCCCGGTTCTTCGCCGGGATTGTACGCACTGTAGATGTTCTCCACGCCCGCACCGGACGCCAGGCGCTCGTCGGAGACCCGGTCGAAGCGGTCCTTGAGCCGGGCGAGCAGTTCGAGTTGCCGGGGCGACTCCGGCGCGAAGCCCACATGGCCCGCTTCGGTAACCAGGGTTGCCGTGATTCCTCCGCGCCGCACCAGTCCGGCGGCGCCGAGGCCGGTTCCGGGGCCCAGGACGCCGATGGTGAAGTCGTCCAGGTTCAGGTCGGGTGCTCTCGCGTTGCCGACCCGGTGACAGGCATCGTCGGATAACAGGGGAATAGCCCAGGCGATGGCTTCGAAGTCATTGATGAGGCGAACGCGATCCGTGGCAAATCCCGCTTTCAGCGGCCCTTCGGCGATCTGCCAGTGACTGTTTGTGAACTGAACCGCTCCGTCAAGGATCGGCCCCGCCACCGCGAGGCAGATCGTGCCCGCACCCTGTAGCCCGATGTCGAGCAAAAAGGCTTCGATTGCCGCTTCCAGTGATGGAAATCCGGCACAGGAGTACGACTTTTCCTCCACGAACCCCGTGCGGTCCGGACAGGCGAGCGCGAAGCGCGCATTGGTGCCGCCGATATCGCCGATGACGCAGGGTTCCGGTTTCATGAAGCGGATTGCGCGACAGATCGAGTGAGTAGTCAAGCAGACGGTACGATCGCCATGACCCGTTCCATGATCGACTACGCCGAGGCGGCCCGGCGTTGCCGGGATGCCGGGTTGGACGGCGTCGACAGTACCCGTTGAATTGATTGGCTCCGCCTGCTGGGCTCGAACCAGCGACCCGCTGATTAACAGTCAGCTGCTCTACCAACTGAGCTAAGGCGGAATAACTCAAGCGATGGCCCCGCGGAGCCGTCTCGGCAAGGGCGGCAAGTTTATCGGTACCGGCCCCAATTGCAACTGCGTCGGCCGTTTTGCCGGCGGCGGCTAACGTGCCGGCACCCGCTCGAAAATGCGTTCCGCGACGAGTTTTTCGCCGTCCGAGTTGGCTTCGACCAGAACGACCAGCGTCTGCCGGTTCTCACTTAGCCGGAAAGTCTCCCGGCCGGTGGCGTCCGTCGCCCTGGAGAGTATGACCAGGTCGCCTTCAAGCCAGCCGGCGGACACCTCCCACAAGCCCCGCTTGCGGTCTCCCCAGGACACGTCCCGGTAGACGCCCGTGTCGTAGCGAATGCCCATGGAGTCGTTGTCCTGCTCGATCACCATGGATTTCGCCTCGAGCACCGGGAAATCCTGGGTGACGAAGGCCAGTGCTCCGCCGCTCGGCAGGCCGATACGCCCCTCGGCAAAATCCCGGTCGGCCCGTGCCATGATCTGCCGCGTGTTCGGCGGCGGGTCGCTCAACTCGGCGTTCAGAACCCACTGACCGTCGATGTCATAGCGGACGGGCGGCTGTTCATCGAGCGGCACGCCGCCGCAGCCAGCCGCCGCAAGCAGGGCCAGGGCGCCGACGAGTTTTCGGAACATGCGGCTGTATCCAAGCAACCCGGATGGCCGCCTACTATGACAGAATCGACAGAATCCCGACAAGGCGCGCCAGCCCGATTCCGGTCTTCCAATCCCCCGCCGCAACCCGATAAGCTTGGAGGCATGGCGAGACCGTCCCTCCGGCAGATCGCGAAAATCCTCGCGAGCGCCTCAGTGGTCCTGGCACTCTTGCCGCAATCCGTGGCCGCAGCCGAGGGATCGGGGGATTCTCTTCCGAAATCATTTCAGGACGAGTGGTGCGCCTACCGCACACCGGAGTTCAAGCTCCTCACCGACCTGCCACACCGCCAGGCACTCACCACCATCAGGGGGCTGAACCGCTTCCGGCGGATGTTCGTTACCCTTTTTCCCGATGCCCGCGGCAACGCAAGCCTGCCCATGACAATGCTGGTGTTCCGCCGGGCACGGGACTTCGTCGAGCTCTCCGGCAGTTCCAGGTACGCTGGCGTCACCCTCCCCTCAATGCACGAATACCGGCTGCTGGCCGCCCACGGGCCGCGTGGCGCGCCCACCGACAACGCCTGGCACGAGTACGCCCACTACCTGCTGCGCACCCGTACGGAACGCAACTATCCCCTGTGGTATGAGGAAGGCCTGGCCACCTACCTGGGCGCCGCCGAGCTGGGCCGGAACCGGGTGCGACTCGGAAAGGTGCCCCACCGGCAGTTGGGGCGAGCCGCCCGGGACGACCTGGTTTCCTACCGGGAAACCATCGAAGCGTCATCCGTTCTGGGCCTGAACAACACCGAGCTTCTCGCCTTCTACGGCAAGGCCTGGCTGCTGACGCACTTCATTCTCCACGGGCACGGTGCCGGATTCGCCGACTGGCGGCCGGCGCTGGAGCGCTACCTCTCCGGCACCGAACGGCATTTCAAGGCCGCTTTCGGCCACTCCCCGGTCGAAACGGGCGAACTGCTCCACCGGTACATCGAAACGGGCCGGCTACCCCGGCAGACCCTCCGGCTACCCGATTCCGAAACCCTGACGCCGCCGCGCGTCTGCCTCTCTGCAAAAGAGCGCGACTACGAACTCGCCCTCGGCATCACGCCGTTGAACGCCCCCGTCGCAATCCGGGTGCTCGAGTCATTGGAACCCGACGTGAAACACCTGACCGCGCTATCCCAGGCGGTGTGGAGCGATCACGTGCGGGCACAGGCCCTGGTGGACCGGGCCCTGGCTCTCGCACCCGCCGACCCGGAGGCCAATGTGCAGTTCGCCCACCTGCTCGTGCGCGGATGCGCCTTCTCCAGCGCCTCCGTCTGCATCGGCAAATGGGCTCGCGCCGTCGACCGCTATCTCGCCGTGCTTGAGCGGGATCCGGGCAGGTACGACGCCGCCTACGGTCTGGGCGTCGCCTACCTCCACACCGGCCGTGCGCCGGACGCCATGCCCTACCTGCGCCTCGCCTACGAAAAAGTCCCCTGGGAAGTGAGCGTCAACTTCTATCTCGGCGAGGGCTACCGGATCGCCGGCGACCCGCTCGCCGCAGCACACCTGAGAAACGCCCTGCACTGGACATCCGACGCGACCTGGCGTGAACGGGCGGAGTTCGCACTGCAACGCCTACTGGATGAAACGTAGTTTGTCCAGGAGCTTCCGCCCCCGGCTCGCTGACGCGCAAGGAACAACGCCGAATCTTGGGAAAGAGTTCGCATGCGGCGCTTCCCTTTCGGCGCGTTAAGCTCGTCCGAAAACCTAGCGTACGGCAGGATGATGTGGCCGTGCGCCGAAAGGGAAGCGCCGTATGCGAACTCGCTGTTGCGACCGACGATATCTTGTCCAAATAATTTTTTCTTTTAAATCAAGGGCTTAAAACTTGTTCCATGCGAGGATTAGCTCAACCGCAGCACCGGCGTCTTTGGTACCAGCCCGCCGAGCTGGGATTCAAGGTCGGAACCTTCGATCAGGCCCGCGGTAAACGCCTTGATGGCCTCGAAGTCATAGCTGTCGCAGGCCTGTTCCAGGGTCTTGAGCGCCACCCGCAGCTCCGGCCAGGGCACGAAGCCTTCCTCCGCCCGCATGATGCGGCGGTGTTCGGTACCGGTGACATCCTCGCCCACCAGCAGTTCCTCGTGCAGTTTCTCCCCGGGCCGGAGCCCGATGAACCGAATGTCGATATCGCCGTCGGGCTCGAATTCCGTTTTCAGGCGGTGCCCCTTGATGAGCGCCATGCGGGCGGCCAGGTCCATGATCTTGATGGGCTGCCCCATGTCCAGCAGGAAGACATCGCCGCCCCGGCCGAGGCTTGCCGCCTGCAGCACCAGTTGCGCCGCTTCCTGGATGGTCATGAAGTAACGGGTGACGTCCGGATGGGTCACGGTGACCGGCCCGCCGTTCTCGATCTGTTCGAGGAAGAGCGGCACGACGGAGCCCGATGACCCCAGCACGTTGCCGAAGCGGACGATGGAGAAACAGGTATCCGGCGCGGTTTCCTGCAACGCCTGCAGGATCATCTCCGCAAGGCGCTTGCTCGCGCCCATGGCGCTGGTGGTGCGCACCGCCTTGTCGGTGGAGATCAGGATGAAGTCCGTCACACCGGCGGCGAGCGCGCCTT
This sequence comes from uncultured Pseudomonadales bacterium, assembly GCA_964638775.1. Lineage (GTDB taxonomy): Bacteria > Pseudomonadota > Gammaproteobacteria > Pseudomonadales > Azotimanducaceae > Azophilus. The sequence goes on along the minus strand of CAZWZH010000097.1, from coordinate 325 downwards.
CCGCCGTGCAAAGCGTGCCGAAGGCGTTGTTCTTGAGCCCCTGGATGACGTTGTTCTCGACGATGCCCACATGCTTGTACGCCGCCGCGTGATAGAGCGTTCCGATCTCGTGGACCTCGATCGAGCGATGGATGAACGCCCGGTTGGTGACGGAGCCGAGCAGGCTGACGATGGGCACGTCGAGTTTCTCCTCGCCGCAGATCTGCTCGACTTCGCGCTGGATCTCGAAAAGGCCGTATTCGGACTGATCGAGCAGCACCAGGCGCCCCGGCCCCTGGCGCACGATCTGGCGGCAAAGCTCGGAGCCGATGGAGCCGCCGGCGCC
>CAZWZH010000096.1:0-4066 GCA_964638775.1 uncultured Pseudomonadales bacterium | reverse complement strand
GAAAACTGGAACACCGGCGTCGATTTGATGACTACCGCCCCGCCCCCCACGGTGGAGGAAAACCTTGACAACCTGGAGGCCATCAAGGGTTTCCTGGCCGCCTGGGACCCGGTAAGCCAGCGTGAAGTGTGGCGCGTGCAGCACGCGGCGGCTTGGAACGGGGGCCTGTTGTCCACGGCGGGCGGCCTGGTCTTTCAGGGCCGGGCGGACGGCCGGTTCGCGGCCTACGCCGCCGATACGGGCGAGTTGCTGTGGGAGAGCCCGACCTACGTGGGCATCATCGCCGCACCGGTCAGCTACAGCATCGACGGCGAACAGTACATCAGCGTGGTGGCCGGGTGGGGCGGCGCCTACGCGGTGGCAAGCGGAGCGCCCCGGCACCGGGACAACGTCCTCACCGAGGGGCGGCTCCTGACCTACAGGCTGAACGGCGAAGTAACGCTGCCGCAACCCGAGGTGACTTATCTGGCCGTGCCCACACCCCCCGCCATGGACTACACGCCCGAGCAGTTGGAACGCGGCGAGGAGGCCTTCCACGCCTATTGCGCGGTCTGTCACGGGCCCGGAGTTGGGACATCGGGAACGATCACGAGCCTTCTGTACTCCAGCCACGCGACCCATGAGATCTGGAACGCCATCGTGGTGGACGGCGCCTACACGGAAATGGGCATGCCGGACTTCAGCCATGCCCTGGATGCCGAGGGAGCCCAGGATATCCGCGCCTATGTCATCGAGCGGGCCAAGGGAATGATCGCGTTTTGCGAGTCGTCCTACCGGGAGGAATACCCGGAACTGCTCGATACCGCCTGTGAGATACCGCAGGTAACCGGGGGATGACCCTTGTCATTCATCAACTATCTGGTGCCTACACCCGCTTGCATGGAAAAACCGCAAACCTTTGATTATAAAGAAAAATTTGTTTAACACTATATCGCCAGTCGCAACAGCGAGTTCGCAAGCGGCGCTTCCCTTTCGGCGCACGGCCACATTATCCTGCCGTACCGAAGGTTTTCGGACGAGCTTAACGCGCCGAAAGGGAAGCCCCGCATGCAAACTCTTTCCCGAAGTTCGGCGTTGTTCCTTGCGCGACCTCGCGCCGGCGCGTCGGGTTCCCGGTTTTCATGGAACCGTTCAGGCTGGTTCAGGCACCCGGCAGCCTGGCCCGCGCCGTTCCGAATACCCGGGTTTCGCCCGCCTCGTTGGCGACGGTGATGTCGATCTCAACCTCGCCCGCTTCGTCGTCGATGTCGGTGACCACGCCGTTGATGTGACAGGGCTCGTCTACCACGAGGGGCGCCCGGAATACCGTGTCGAGCTGATGCAGGCTGGCCTCGGGCGCCCAGCGGTGGATCATTGCCGCCAGGAAGCCCTGGCTCATGATGCCGGGTACGAGTGCGCCGGGCAGGCCTTCCCGGCGGGCCGCCTCGTGGTCGGTGAAGCGCGGGCCAAACCAGTGCGCGGCCCGGACGAACGCCTTGACGTTGTTCATGGAGGTGTCGGGGTTGAAGGCCGGCAGTTCTTCGCCGAATTCCACCTCGTCAATGTGGGAGGGCATATCTTATTTTCTCAATCAAATTTGTTATATAACTATTTATAAATTAATGTTTTTTCCGGCGGATCTATTGGCGGAAATCGGCTGGTACGCTCCGTCAGGATTCCGGCCTTTCCCGTATGACGGTGCTGGTATCCGCGTGCGCCAGGCGTTCCCCGTCCGGTCCGTTGACCTCCATCCGCTTGACGAAGAAAACCATCCGCCCGGACCGTCCCGTCTTGGTGTAGATGTCGTGCATGTAGGTTTTGCCGGTGAGCCTGACCCCAGGCCGGATGGGCTTGAACACCGCCACCGCGCGGCCGGCGTCCATGCCGAGACCGGCGATTTCGGGAAACCCGTCCGGCAGGCGGTTGTAGGGCTGCAGGCTGGCGACCATGGTCGGCGGCGCCTGGAAGTCGGGGTGGGCCGGGTTGGTAAAGCGGGGTGCCAGTTCGCCGCAACTTGCCGAGTATTGCGCGATGTCTTCGGCGGTCAGTTCGAAGGCTTTCTCGTCGAAGACCCGGTTGAGGTATTCGGCGCGCAACGCCTCGATGTCAAGCGGTTCGCTCATGTGCCGGCCCCATCGTTATCGGGAGACGGGGGTCCCGGCCGCGGACTCAGGCGCAGCGCTTCGAACTCCTCGGCGCGCAGCGCTTCCGCGAGTTCGGCCGCACTGGTCACGCCGGCGGGAAACCGGGTGGCGCAGCGGCCGATGTGGCTGACGATATGCGCATCGCTGCCGCCGATGCCGAGATAGCCGAGTTCCCGGGTCATTTTCTGCGCCAGGTCGTCTTCGCGGCCCCGGCTGCCGCCGTTGTGGATCTCGACGATGCGAACGCCCTCCGGCACGCCGTATTCGTCGATGTGGGCGAACATGCCGACCCGCTTGCGGCCCGGGTGGCAGGGTACGGGTACGGCGCCATGGCGTTCGGATTCCTCGATGACCCGGGCAAGCCGCAGGTTGATGTCGGCGAAGTCGAGCGCTCTCGTCAGCCCTTCGGTAACGCCGAAGAGCAGAACGTGGCCGTACTCGGTTTCCACTTCGCTGCCCTTCAGTATTGTCAGGCCGTGTTGCCGCGCCAGGCCGGAGTAGTCGGATTCCCTGTCGTACTGGCGGTGCTCGGTGAGCACGAAACCGTCGATGGGCAGTTCCCGGGTACGGATCCATCGGCAATAGTTCGGCACCTTGGCCCGCCCGTCGTCGGACTTGATGGAGTGGGCATGCAGATCGAGGATCACGAAGCCCGCCCTGGTTTCAGGAGGCGCCGCCAATGGGCGTCGAGTTGCCGGTAAAGGCCGTTCAGGTCGCCGGAATTGTCGATGACCACATCGGCCCTGGCCGCACGTTCCTCGTTTGCGAGCTGGGAAGCGATGCGTTTGCGCACGGCGGCTTCGTCGAGCCCGTCGCGGGCCATGGTGCGCTCCACGGCAACCTCGGGGTCGGCGGCCACCACCCAGATCTCGTCCAGCCCGTCCGTCCAGCCGGCCTCGAACAATACGGCCGCCTCCATGACGGTGACGCCGCCGGGACCCGACGCCTCGTATTCCGCCCGGGCCAGGCGCCCGATCTCCGGCCAGACGATGTCGGTGAGCTTTTTCATCTCCTCGGGCTTGCCGAACACCTTCTCGCCGAGTACCCGGCGGTCGATGCGGCCGTCCGCGCCCACCACATCCTCGCCGAAGGCATTCCTGACCGCATCGAATGAAGCCGTTCCGGGGTCGTAGGCCCGATGCCCCAGCCGGTCGCAGTCGATGACCCTGGCGCCGAGGCTTTCGAGATGCTTCACGGCGGTGGACTTGCCGGAGGCGATGCCGCCGGTCAGGCCAATCAGGGTAGAAGGGGCCGCGTTCAAATCGGGGAATCCTTGGGAAACTCCGGTTCGCGTTTCTCCTGCAGGGCCTTGAGGCCCTCTTTCCCTTCGGGACCGAGGAAACCCAGCATTTCGAGCGCCGTGGACGTGTCGTAGGTGGGCCCCGCCATGCGCAGCCAGTTGTTGAGCGCGTACTTGGTCCAGCGAATGGCGTTGGGCGCGCCGTTTGCGAGTTTCTGCGCCACCTCCATGGTCCTGGTCTCCAGTTCGTCGTCTTCCACGCACAGCGAGATCAGCCCGATGCGTTCCGCTTCCTCGGCGGACAGCCGGTCGCAGGTCATCAGGTAGTACTTGGCTTTCGCCATGCCGCACAGCAGCGGCCAGACGATGGCGGCGTGGTCGCCGGCGGCGACGCCGAGACGGGTGTGTCCGTCGGTGACGAATGCGGATTTTGCCGCAATGGAGATGTCGCAGAGCAGCGCCGCGACCAGGCCGGCGCCGACCGCGACGCCATTGATCGACGAAATGGTGGGCTTGCCGCAGTTGATGATGTTGTAGACCAGGTCGCGGGCTTCCTTCCAGGTGGTGATGAGCGCGTGATAGTCGTTGATGTTGGTCTCCACCATCTCGAAATCGCCCCCGGCGGAGAACGCCCGGCCCTCGCCGGTGAGGATGACGCAATCGATATTGCTGTCGTCGTCGATTTCGCGCCAGACATAGGTCA
>CAZWZH010000095.1:0-5661 GCA_964638775.1 uncultured Pseudomonadales bacterium | reverse complement strand
GCGATGACTGAAGTCGAAGCCGGTATTGGGATCGACGCCGCACAGGTAGGCGCGTCGAACGCATCGGCTGATGCAGTGGTAGTAGGGGGTGTCCTGCAATGACACCAAGCGTTTTCGGGGTTTTGCCATGGGCCTATGTTGATCGAAACGGAGTTGGACCGATGTAGGAATTGTCCGCTCTGGTTGGTAGGAAAACTGCCGAATGCGGGTGTCCCTGTCCCTACTGATGGGTTGTGGGTATCCCTGTCCTTCGCTGTCCTTCGTCCCTGTCCTTCGGGTTGTGGGTGTCCCTGTTCTCGTTCTTCGGGTTGTGGGTGTCCCTGTTCTCGTTCTTCGTTCTTCGGGTTGTGGGTGTCCCTGTTCTCGTTCTCTCGGATTGTGGCTGTCCCAGTTCTCTCCGTCCCAGTTCTCTCCCCCAGTTCTCTCCCGGATTGTGGCTGTCCCAGTTCTCGCCAGTTCTCGCCCTCTCCCTCGGATTGTGGCTGTCCCAGTTCTCTCCCTCGGATTGTGGCTGTCCCAGTTCTCTCGCCAGTTCTCTGTCCCAGTTCTCCCAACCTCGTCACGGATGCACACCTCGCGGCGCTGGCCATCGAGCACCATGCCCGACTGCACTCGAACGACAGCGATTTCGCCCGCTTTTCGGGCCTTGCCTGGCGCAACCCGTTGGCCTGACCGCACATTCGGACAAACCACAGCATCTGACCAACAGCGGCTGCTGCAGCGCCAGGGGCGCAATCGATCTGGAAATCTCCTGGGGTGGGGCGGTACGCGCGGCGTCTGACTGGTGAATTCTGCAGAGGACGCCAAATGAGACAGCAACTCATCGATGTGTGCCGCGTTCTGCTCCCGACCTGGGTGCTTTTCGGCGCGGTTGCCGGCCCAGTCCTGGCTGGGGAGTCCATCGACGAGGCCGCACGGCCGCCGGAACTGGAGGTGCGGGTAGCGATGCGCGACGGCGCGAAGCTCCAGACGTACGTGAACCTGCCGGCGGGGGAGGGGCCGTTCCCCACCGTGCTCGTACGCACGCCCTACCTGCTGTCCATCGGGCCGCGGCACAACCCGGCGATGGATGCCTACCTCGAAGCGGGCTACGCCGTGGTCTGGCAGCTTGCCCGTGGCATCGGCGACAACGACGGCCGCTACCGTTTCATTGCCGACGACCGCAACGACGGGTACGACTGTATCGAGTGGATCGCCGAACAGCCCTGGAGCGACGGCAACATCGGCATGGATCACGGTTCGTACAACGGCATGACGCAACTGCACGCCGCCAGCACCGTGCCGCCAGCCCTGAAGGCGATCATTCCCTTCGTGCCGTCTTCGCACTTCTTCCGGGAAACGCCGTACTCCGGCGGCATCTTCATGCGCTACCACATGCTGAACTGGCACAAGCTGCTCAGGCTGCGCTCCTTCGAGGAAACCGGCGTCGGCTTCATGGATTCCCGCCGCGTGATCGGCGATCCACAGTGGCAGCGCCTGCTCACCTCGCGCCCGCTTATCGACTCCGCAAACGGCTACCTGGACGGGGATGAACTCGTCCAGTACCGCAGGTTTCTCCAGGAACCCCTCATCGACAGCGATTACTGGCGCGAGACGATGATGATGGACGAGCACTATGCCCGGGTGGCCATACCCGTACTGCTGGTGAGCGGCAATTTCGACCCGACCACCGGCACCTTGCACGCCTGGCGGGAACTCGAGGAGAACGCGCCCAATCCACAGAACCGCAAGCTGTTGATCGGGCCCTGGAACCACGGCGGGTCCTATGTCGGCATACCCCCTCAGGAGGGTCCGTACCGCCTCAACGGCACGGGCGTTGTGGACATGTCCGCCATGCGTATCGCCTTTTATGACCGCTACCTGAAAGGGCTGCCCGCGTCCGTACCGCTGCCGCAGCGTGTGCGCCTGTTCGTCACGGGCAGCAACGTCTGGCGGGAATTCGACAGCCTGCCGGTGCCCGGGCTTGCGAAGACGCCGGTTTACCTGTCAAGCGAAGGCAAAGCCAACGGCGTGCGGGGCAACGGTTCGCTGGGGTTCGAGCCCGGTTCGGATGCTCCCGCCGATGTGGCGATCGCCGATCCGATCGACCCGGTGTTGGCCATCACAGACATGATGACCGGAATCGGCGAGTATTCCGACTCCCACCAAAGCGAGGCGGTGCTGGTCTACGATTCGGCTCCGCTCGCGGAGCCAGTGACGGTCATCGGGGAAAGCCGAGCCCTGATCCATGTCTCCCTATCGACGCCGGACGCGGACCTGATCGTGAACCTGCATGAGGTCTATTCGGACGGCAAGGCCATCCGCCTCGGATCCGGTGGCGCCCTGCGGCTGCGTTACCACGAGGGTTTCGACCGGGAGGTGAAACTCGAGCCGGGCAGGATCTACGCCGTGGAGATCCCGCTGGCGTACGTCGGGCACACGCTGGCCGCGGGCAACGTGCTACGCGTGACGATTTCCGGAACCGAGTTCCCGATACTCGACCCCAACCCGAACACGGGCGAGCCGATAGCCACCGCAACCCGGATGCAGACCAGCGAAATCAGGATTCATCACGACTCGCACCACCCCAGCCGTGTCGAGTTGCCGATCGTGAACCTCTGATTTGTGGCGGGATTGGTCTTTTCCGCCAACGCCGTCAGCTCTCCTGGCGCCTGCCGGTAAAGCCTTCGAACATTCCCTCGATGCGCGCCATGCGCTCCCGCAGCGATGCGATATCGCGGTGCAGAACCCAGTGTGACCCCAGAATTGTCGCCACTACGATCACTACCTCGATCCAACTGCTCTCAATCATGCCGGCTCCAATACTGCATGGGAATCCTGAGCGGCATTATCGCGCATTCGGGCGGTTGGCGTGCAGCGAAATCGACTGCTCCGGATGTGAGCCATTGTCCACTCGCGCCCTCCATGATGGTCCTGAACCCGCCCAGTGGCTTGAGACAGCACACCGGTACGGAGCGAAGTTCCAGGATGATCTCTTCGGTCATGGGAATGACGTTGGCGTTCTCGATGAACGGTTGTCCCGCGCCGGCAGACTTTCCGCGCCGCTATTCGGCGGGCGGCAACAATGTTACCCGATCGAACATGACTCCGCTCTTGACCACGCGGCCGATCGCCTGAAGGTTGCCGATGTCGGCAAGCGGGTCGGCGTCGAGCACCAGCAGGTCTGCCTGCTTGCCGGGTTCGATGGAGCCGACGCGGTCCGCCTGTCCGGCGACCATGGCGGCGTTCAGGGTAGCGGCGACGATCAGGTCGGCCGGCGGTACGCCCGCTTCGCCCATGAGCTTCAGTTCGTAGTGGAGCGATGGGCCGTGCAGCAGCCCCAGGTTGCCGGTATCGGAACCCGCCGCGAGCGGCACTCCGGCATCGAGGAGCAGTTTCGTGTTCCCGGCCGCAACGGCCATGACCCCTCCGTACATCTCCATGACTTCAGGAGGCGGCGCCGGCAGTTCGTCGACTTCGTACCAGGAAGCGATCACCTGCGGGTCGCCGCACCGCTCTTCGATTGGCAGGAGGTCGAAGCTCCGGTTGTAGACATCGACGAAATTCCGGCGCCATACCGCGAGCGTCGGCACGACCACGACTCCGCTCGATTTCGCCAGCTCCAGAAAAGCGGCATCGACCGGAGCGTCCAGCGGCAGGTGCTGCAGGCTGTCGACGCCCAGTTCGAGCAGGGCTCGCGCCGGCTCCAGTTCCGTGACGTGGGTGGTGACCTTGAATCCGTGCACCGCGGACTCGGCGACGATCGCCTCGTGCACGGCGGTGTAGTCCTTTTCGTAGTCTGCGAAAGGTCCACCGAGATAGCCGGTCTTGACCAGGTCGGCTGTCCATTGGGCGCCTTGCCGGATCGTCTTCGCGGCGCTGCCCGGGCCGGTGACCGAGCGCACCGACACATCGCCGTCGAACGGCGGAAAGAGGGCCTCCGCAGGCACCAGGGTGACCGGGCCGTGGGCGACATAGACATCGGGCGCGTCGGGGCGCGCCCGGGCCTGTTCGCGCACCTCATACTCGAACCGCGGGCCGCCGACGGACACCGCGCCGGTGACCCCGGCGCACAGGTACGACTTGAGCGTGACCGGCACCCGCTGCTGCATCCAGGCCACTTCCTCGTTGTAGGGCACCAGGTGAGTCAGGTCGATCTGTCCCGGTTTGGTGTAGATGCGCCCGGATTCCATGAAGTGGACGTGTGCATCGATCAGTCCCGGTACGAGCCACTTGCCGCCCACATCGACAGTGATGGCGCCCTCGGGGATGGCGACATCGCCGCTTGCTCCGACGGCAGCGATCCTGGTTCCGTCGATGAGTACCGCGGCATCGTCCAGGGGTCCGTCACCGCTGCCGTCAATCAGGGTCCCGCCGACCAGGGCGGTGATGGGAGAGGCGCCGGCGGTAGTTTTCGCGTGGGGGGCCGCGGAATCTTCCGTAGCGTAACCGGAGGGCGCGTCAGCCGGCGTACCGGAGGACGGATCGGCCGGGTCGCCTGCCGGTTCGCAGCCGGACAACGCCAGACACAGCGCCGACAGGAACGGAACCGGATTGAGTTTTATCGTTTCCGCCATGTCGCTTTGGCTCCCGGGGGCTGGCGCAACGGAGTCTGGACTCTTGCGGTCGCGTAGAAAATGAGACGCGCGGCTTTCGTCTTTTCCCCAAGGCCGCCGTCCGCCGCTGCTCTGTTCCCCATGGTTGTGGGCTGCCGTGGCATAGTGCGTCGAATTTGACATGCACCCCCGGCGATAAGATGGAGAATTTCATGACGCTTTACGTACTGGCCAACTGCGAACTGTTCGACGGTGTGAATGAGGCCGTGCAGGGCGGCATGCACGTCGCCGTAGAGGGCGACCGCATTCGCGAAGTCTCCGACAGGCCCATTGCGCTGGATGCGGCCAGGGTCATCGACTGCGGGGGCCGGTTCCTGATGCCGGGCCTGCTCGACCTGCACTTCCACGCCTACTCGCCCACCTTCGACATGCAGGCGCTCGACCGCATGCCCAAGCCGCTGCTCGTCAGCTATGCCATCAAGCATCTCGAAGATGCTGTGCAACGCGGCTTTACCACGGTGCGCGACCCCGGTGGCGGCGATGTGGGGCTTTCGCTGGCCGTGGAGCAGGGCCTGGTGCGCGGCCCCAGGTTTCTCTACGGGGGCAAGGCACTTTCACAGACCGGCGGGCACGGTGACATGCGCCCGGGCGTGCAGGAGGAACCCTGCAACTGCGCCTATTCCGGCGTGATCTGCCAGGTGGTGGACGGGGTGGACGAGGTGCGCAAGGTGGCGCGCGACGAACTGCGCAAGGGCGCCGACCACGTCAAGGTGTTCATCTCCGGCGGCGTGGCCTCGCCGAGCGACCCCATCTGGATGCCCCAGTTCACCAACGGCGAGCTGCGCGCCGCCGTCGAGGAGGCCGCCACCCGGCGCAAGTACGTGATCGCCCACTGCCACACCGACGACGGCGCCCGGCGCTGCGTGGAGACGGGTATCCGGTCGATCGACCACGCGAGCCACGTCACCGACGAGACCGCCCGCCTGATCGCGGAGGCCGGCGCCTACACGGTGCCGACCCTTGCGGTGGTGCACGAGATCCTGGAAAGCGGGGCGGAGGCCGGCATGCCCCAGGAGAGCATCGACAAGGTGGGCGGCATGCTCGATACCGTTCTCGAGTCCATCGC
>CAZWZH010000094.1:0-17638 GCA_964638775.1 uncultured Pseudomonadales bacterium | reverse complement strand
AGCGATATTCGCTTGCCGGTCGATCCTCACACCGCTCAACTCAAATATTTTGTCGATGGGGTCGCTTCCCGTGAGATAATCCGCAGTCGCTTTCCATCAACCTCCCCGCGCGAAAGTCCGCTTTTACGGACAGGAACTAGCTAGTTCAAGTTACGGTCTGCCGGAAACGGGTCAGCGCCGGGTTTCGGGTCGATGTTGCGCTCGGCCAGCCATTGTTTGGCCCAGGGGTCTGGTGCAGGTCTGTCGGTGCCTAGCGCGCAATATCGGATTGTATCGACGTGGTGCAAAATCCAGTGCAGTTCTTCGGCGCTGTAGTCTTCGCGGCTCATAGGCGGATTATCTCATCCACTCTCCGCCGCCATGCTCGTAAGTCGGCCAACTCTACATACATCGCCTGCATAGCCATCCGGTAGTCGTCTGAAAGGTCTGGATCGTGGAGGGCAGCGCCGATCACTTCGAGCGGATCGGCTTTGATGAAGATTCCAGAGAGGTCGAAGTTGACTGTCTTGCTCGCTGTCTTGCCATTGCGTTCGGCTACGGGGGTCGCGCATGTATCCCGGCGGCATCGAGGACAAACTTGAGCGCCGCCGTTGGGGAGCGCGGTCGCGCAGTTCCCGCACACCCATCTGATGGTGAGTTCTTCTCCTCGAACGAGTTGGGCTTCGCTCATCACACCGCGAACGGGCCGTCGCTCGATTCGATCAGCACATGGAGTTGATCGCGGAATTCGGTGGCGATGGTCTGCCCGACTTCCCGCGAATTCATGCCCTCCGGTACCGTGATCCTCATCACGATGTCGCCGGTATTGATCGTCGTACCCCCGCCTAACGCCTGTCCCGCAGCCGGTGGAGTATCGAATGGCCGAAAGGCGGCCTGCGATGGTCCAGCCGGGAGGGGCGCGGTGATGCCCGGCGCTTGGAATCCGGCGAGTGTGGACGTTAAATTTTTCGCTTCCATCGGGGAGGTAATCGCTTCCATCGCGGGCGGGTCCCCGGCAAGTTGAGGGACCACCTTCGCGGCCATCGGCGCTACCTCATCAACCAGCGGCTCGATGCCCGGGACTACCTGCGCGGCGATGTTCTCCACAGCGCCGCTCATCGGGTTCAACATTGGAGTTACCTGCGCCTCGATCCCCGCGATCTGCGCCGGTAGCGGCTCTAGCGCGGCCCTCACAGCCACTTCCAGAGTAGGACCACCCTCGGCTATCCCTTCGGCCACAGTAGATGGCAGGGCGGCTCCAGAAGCGGTCAGATCGGCAAGGGGGCCGGTGCGGGCATCGGAGAACGGAAGGAGGTCGCGTATCCGCGAGAGAATGCCCAAAAAGGCATTAACGGCGCTGTCGCCCAGGCTGGTAATACCGTCAATAAGGGACTGGACCATGTTGTGCCCGATGGCGGCGAAGTCGATGCCTGTCCAGATCGCGGCGAGGTCAATTTGCTGCCATGTCGCCCACAGTTGACCCACCGTCTCGATGAGCCAGTTGATCGTGCCGACGAGGGCCGTGATCGGGAAGACGACGATCTCGACCATCGCGGCGAGTCCGGCCCCGAACTTTTCGCCTGCTGTGCGCGCAGAATCCAGAGCTTGAGCGGAATGCTCTACGGGTCCGAACAAGCTGCCAATCGCATCGCCCACGAAGGAGAACGCCTCCCCGATCATCCGGCCTACTGGTGCCAGTGGTGCGAGCGCATCGAATACGGGAGACAGACCTTGCACGAAGCCATCCCAGAGACCGGCGAAAAACTCACGGATCGGTTCCCAATGCCGCCAGATCAGGACGCCCGCGACGATGAAGGCGGCAGCCAGAGCGCCCACGGTGGACACGGCCAGGGTGAGGCTGCTGGCCAGGGGAACCAACGCCCCGGCCCGGAGCATGGTTAATCCGGTCGCGGCTCCGCGGAGCTTGGTGAGGGCGCTGGCTCCGTCTTTCAGGCGGGAGAAGCTAATCGCATTCAATAGACCGCTAATCGGCGTGAGAGCGAAGCTGACGGCCTTGAGCGCCGCTGATAAGCCGATCAGGACCGGGCCAGCGGCGAGCGCCTTGGCGATCAGGTCTTTCACGCCATCGCTGAGACCTTCGAACCACGTCAGTAGACGGCTGGCACCATCCGCTAGGCGCTGGAACATCGGAACCAGTCTTTCGCCCAGGGACGCCCCGAGTAAGACGGCGCGCTGCCGTAGCTGCGCGATCACCCTGGAAACGCTACCCGCACCCTGCTCGAAAGCGGTAGCGATTGACGTGGCGGAAGCCTCGTTTACGGCGGCGGTCAAGGCCCTGATCTGATCCGGGCCGGTGGTCAATAGGAACTGTTGCGCCTCGCTCGACCCGAACAACCTACCGAGTAGATCAACGTCGCCATCTACCACGCTCATTATGGCTTCGATACCAGCAGCCAAGCCGGATTCCTCGATCAATTTGCGGACGGCCGGGAAGGTCAAGCCGAGTTCTTTGAGTTCCTTTTTCGCCGTCTCGGTAGGGCTGGCGATCTCCCGGAGGAAGGCGGCGATCTGCGTCTCAGCAACGGGTACGCTTTTCGCGGTTTGCGAGGTCGCGGATAGGGTCGCGGCCAATTCGGAAAACTCAATATCGAGCGCCGATCCCAAACCAACCAAGCCCTTGAGCGAAGCCGCGTAATCGGCGGCGGAACCCTCGCCTTTTTGAGCCGCGCTGGTGGCGATCCCCAGGGCTTCCTTGGCGCTACCGCCGAACGCAGCGGTAACGCTGGTCGCCAACGAAATCTGCTCTGCGAGCGAACCGATCCCGGCGGCCTCGGCTCTGGCTGCATCCCCAACGGCTGCGATGGCAGCAGCGCCAGTCAATCCAGCCGATTCAGCCTTCTCAAAACCCATCACTATGGTTTCAACGGCAACGCCGGTATCCGCCGCGATCCGTTCGGCGGCGTCCTGGTAACGATCCCGAAGCGCCTGCACGTCCCCGCCAGTTCTGGCAGCGAAACCGGCGAACGCATCTTCAACGCTACTGAAAAGTTTGAGCGCCCCGGCACCTGCGGCGGTTAGGCCAGAACCAATCTTGAAGGTGATGACGGAGGCTTTGTCGAGGCGGTCTTTCGTGCGTTTGACGGCCTGCTCTACTCGCCGCAGACCCGACTGGTCATGCTCGAACACATAGCGTGCGACGAATTCTTCTAGGAGCAGCCCTGGCATGGTGGGATTGTATCGCTAGTTCATCGCCCCATCGGCGCGGCCAATGATCCAATCGATCTGATCCGCCCACCCCTTCTCAAGGATGAAGTCATGGGCTGCCTGCTGTGCTGCGAGATAGGTAGCCTGTACCGCTTGCCCCGTCAATTCCGTGAACGCCCCCAGAGCGGCGTCATGGGCAACCATGGCAACACAACCTACTCGGTAGGTAGCCTCCGGTCGAGTAATCAGGCCGCGTTCGCTTTCACCGGAGAAGATGCGTTCCCATGAGAGCACCATGCACTCGGCGGCGGCCAGGAATGCGACATGCTCGGCGGTCATCTTGCGGGGGTCACTAGGCGGCTTCGGCGTCTTCAATCTCCAGCGGTAACTGTTCCTGCATCGGCACCCGGCGCGGCGGCGTCAATTCACCGCAGTCCGGGCAGTAGACCACCAGGAAGCCGGGCCGGGGGTGGCCGCAAAGGGCGCACTCGAAGGAGTCATCGGGGGAAGGAGCGGGAAGCGGACCGCCATGGCGCTGCATGGCTCTATAGAGTAAACACTACCTTCAATTTCACCTTGATAAACAGATAGTTCCCTTTGGACAGTTCTTTGAACAGTTCTGTGGTCATACGGAGTCACCAAGTAGATGTACGCCTGTATCACCAAGTTAGATGGTCATACGGGGTCACCAAGTTAATCTCCCGACTCGATCAACTGGTACAGATTCGGCCCGCGCTGGCGCTTCCGCTTTACCAATCCAGCCTGCCCTAGAACCGTCAGAGCGCGGCAGATTGCGAGCCTGGACAGTCCGGTGGCATTGGCCATGGTTTTCAGTTTCGGCCAGCACTCCCCCCTAACGTTAGCGTGTCGGGCCAGCGCCAGTAGCACCATCCTCTGAGTTGACCGGTAGACCCTTTTTGGCTTGCCCCTGTACTGAACAAAGCGGTCTTCCAGGGGAGCCTTCCACGCTTCGTTGTGCCAGTGAAATCCGGCGCTGTCCTTCGGTATCGCCTCCGGTTCTGGCACGTCACCGAGTTCTTCCAGCCACTCACGGTTTGACTGCTGATCGACCAGCTTCGGCGGACGCTTGCCATCGGGCATGGTGATGACCTTGGCGGCGGCGGCGCTCACGCTGCCTCCCGACCAGCGGCGTCCAGCGCAGCTTCGAGGTGCTCTACCTTTTTCCGAAGCCCGACCCCTTCCCGGCGGGCATCGTCATATTTCATTTGCCATTCAGCGACCTGCGCTTTCAGGACGCGGATTTCCTGCCGCTGATTGTTTAAGACCCGCTCCCGCATGGCGGTCTCGTCGTTACCCTGATCGCGGAGGAACAGGACGGTTTCCTTGAGGTCGATGATCTCCTGCGCCTGCCCCTGGATCGTGTTGCGGAGGGAGTCGATGGTGAGTTCCATTTCCCGTTCCGGTGTTAGCGGCTCAGGCATTTCGTCGAGGTCACCGTCTACGCTAACGGTCTCCTGGAGGTCCGTGCGGGCATCGGATTTCGCTTCCCGTTCTTCCTGTTTCTTTACCGGGTCCACCTCCGGCGTATCCACCTGCTCGACCTGTTCATCGGCAGGCTCTTGTCGAGCCTTGATGGCGACGTTCATGGTCGTATGCGAAACGCCAGCCTCACGGGCCATCTGCCGGGCGGACGGGGTTTGGTATTTGCCTTTCGGGGTGGAAGATTTCTTCCAATCTTCCAGGTCCAGCCTCGCCTCCGCTCGCTCAGACGGACTCAGATGCCGCCTCATGAGGTTGGCGCTGATCACGCATTGGGCAGCCTGATCGTCGTTTCCACGGAATTGACGTGCCGGGATGGTCTCCAGATCGGCCTGGAGCGCGGCGGTATAGCGATGCCACCCATCCAGGACGACACCGTTCTCCCACAGGATTATCGGCTCCCGAACGCCATTGGCCGCTATGTCGGCTTCCAGGGATTGCAGAGGCTCATCGACAATCAGCGGGAAGGCCGACGCCAGATCGTGCGGCCGCAGGTCTCTCGCGCCGTTCTTCAGGATCAGATCGTGGACTTCGCCGAACAGTTCGGCGGTGGTGTGGGGGGCAAGGGGTACGGTATTATCTAAATTCATCGTTTAGCTCCGATGTCGAACGGCCCGCCCCCCTTGCAAATCCGGCGGGCTGTTCTGTTTCTGGGGTCTAGTTCACGCGGCGGCGCTTTCCTCAGGTGGTTGCCATTCGCCGCGAAGCCATTCATCGATCTGCTCCCGGTTGAACCGCTTCGTGCGGAGTCCATGGGGCAGCGGTTGCGGCATCCGGTTTGAATGGATCAGCCGCCAGATGGTGGGTCTCGACAAGCCGGAAAGCGCCAGCACGTCTATCATTCCAATGGTCGCGCACTCGATGTTTTCAGCCACTTCAATGTTCCCGTTTTTCCGAATCGACTCCGACTATAACCTATGCGATTTAATTTAAAAACAGTTGACAAAACAAAGATTTATATCCGTATAGTGGGATAGGGCAGCAGGCAAAAAAAGGGCGGTCATTGCCGCCCCAGGTAGGTGTGAAAAGAGGATCAGGCGACCCGGCGTGCCTTGAGGTCTACTACCGTCTCCGCTTCCCGCCCCATGGTGTAGTCGGCCCACTGCTGCATCACGACGCTCCTGCGCTGTAGCAGGGCGGACCGCGCATAGGCTTGTTCCGTGGCGTTACCAACCATGTGTGCCAGCGCGAGTTCGGCGACTTCCCGATCAACGCCAACCTCCCCGCACCAATCCCTAAAGCTGGACCGGAAGCCATGCGCCGTGGCGTTGATGCCGAGACCTTGAATCAATCGGGGAACGCTACGATCCGCGAACGCCTTTCCAGGTGTCCGGCTGGCGAGGCTCGGGAAGATAAGGTCACCGCCATCCGCCACCGCTTGAGCTTCCCTCAGCACTTCTAGCGCCCTGTCGCTCAGCGGCACCTGATGATCCCGGCTGGCCTTCATGCGCTCGGCTGAAATAGTCCAGACCGCCTCATCCAGGTCGATCTCGCTCCATTCCGCCAATCTCGCTTCCGATGGCTGTGCGGCGGTTAGCACCTGAAATTCGCAGGCGAGCCTGACCGTCGCCTTGGCGTCCGACTCCCGAATCAATCGCATTACTTCGGGGATGTCCCGCACGGCGACTGCCGCATGGTTTGTTGTCGGCTTGCTCTTGGTCGGGAGTACGTGCTTGATTGCTTCGGCCGGATTGCTGTCGCAGTACCCCTCCGCAACGGCCGCTCCAAATACTGCCGTCATGTTTGTGCGGAGCTTCCCGGCAACAGCGGGCTTGGCCGTAAGTATGGGGATGAGACACTTCGTCAGATCGCTGGTCTCAATCGTGTTGATACGCCGGGTGCCGATCTTCGGATATACGTGGTGGACGAACGGCCGCTCGAAGTCCCGGCTCTGCCGTTCGGTTTTCCATGTCTTGGCGCGCAGCGTTACGTAGGACTGTACCGCCTGTTTCACCGTAGGAACCCGGCGCTGCTCCCGCTTCGCCGCCAGCGGATCGCCGCCATCGCGGGCCAGCTTGGCGTTCGCGAATGCCTTGTCCCGCGCCTCTGCCAATGAGGTCAGCGGGTAGGAGCCCAGACCGATGTTCGTTGGCTTGGAATGCACCGAAAGTCTCTGAATCCAGTTCTTCGTACCGCCGCTCATGACGCGCAATTTCAAACCGAAGCCGTGCTCGTCCGGGTAGAGTTCGTATCCCTCCGCCGGGGGGGCAACATCCTCCACGAACCTTACCGTTAACCGTCGTTTTTTAGCCATCTTCCGTCTCCGTTGTGTACGAGGTTGTGTACGAAATTGACAAAATTTCACCACGGATACAAACGGAAACAACCAGAGACACTAAATCCGGCCTGTTTGATTATCCGTATAATTGTCAATAGGTTAGGTGGTAGGGGATACCGCCTGATTCTACCCCGTGAACCCCCTGTCGGGGGCCATGTCAGCCTCCGTCAGAGGTTTGCGATGGTATCGTTGACGATGCGACCGTCCCGGGCAATCACGCAGTCGGCGGCGATCTCGTCTTCGGGATCGAGGTCGAGGGTTTTCTCCTCCGCATCCCAGAACTCTTCCAGCAGATTGACAAGATTTGCCGAGTACATGTCGCTGGCATGCCGGCTCACGTCCGAGGGGAGGTTGCCGAGACCCACGATCTTCACGCCGCCGACATCGACCACTTCGTCGAGCACCGAGCCTTCCACGTTGCCTCCGGACTCCACGGCCATGTCAACGACCACGCTGCCGGGCCGCATCGCTCGAACCATGTCGGCGGTGACGATGCGCGGCGCCGCGCGGCCAAAGACCTGGGCGGTCGTGATGACCACGTCGGACTGGGCAATGACCCGTTTCTGCCCTTCCTTCTGCATATTGAGCTGTTCCGGGGTCAGTTCCCGTGCATAACCTTGTTCGGTCTGTCCGATTTCGCCGAGATCGATCTCGACGAATCTCGCACCCAATGAGCGCACCTGTTCCGCCACAACCGGTCGGGTATCGAAGGCCTCCACCCTGGCCCCAAGCCGCCTGGCCGTGGCGATGGCCTGCAGGCCCGCGACCCCCGCGCCGATGACGAACACCCGCGACGGAGCGATCGTGCCGGCGGGCGTCATCATCATCGGGAAAATCTTGCGGCTGTGATGGGCCGCCAGCACCACGGTCACGTAGCCGGCCAGGTTTGCCTGGGAAGAGAGCGCATCCATCTTCTGGGCTTTCGTGGTGCGCGGGATCATCTCCATGGAAACGAGCGTGACACCCCGTTCGGCCAGGGACTCCACCAGCGGCTTCTCATTGAACGGGTCCAGAAAACTGACGTGGACGCAGCCCGGTTTGAGCAGGCCCGTCTCAGCAGCGTCGGGTTTGCGCACACGCAGCACCACGTCCGCCGAACCGAGCAGTTCCTCACGGTCTCCCGCAATCATTGCACCGGCGGAGGTGTATTCACTGTCCGGATAGCCCGCGGCCGCACCCGCGCCCGCTTCCACCGCCACCTCAAGCCCCGCACCGACCAGCTTCTTGACGCCGGCAGGCACAAGCGCGGCCCGCAGTTCGCCGGGCCAGCTTTCCTTAGGCGTCGCAATCAGCATGAACTTCCCCAGTGGTTCCCGGCGTGACGCCGGACGCGGAACGCGGCGACTTTACTAGACGGCACCGTGAAAGCAAGCGATCCAGCATCCTGGAACCGGTTCAGTTTGAACTGGTCCAAGAGCCCTCATGCGATTTTTTCCTGACTTGATCTGTCGATAGATTCAATCTATGAAAAATCAATACTGATAGATCAATCAAATGGACCAGGGCAGAACGTCCGGACCTTAAGATGTAAAATCGGAGCAAATGATCATTTTGCCAAGGAGCAAAGAACAGCGTTGTGAATGACCCACGCGAATCACCAGCGTACACGATTGCCGAGGCTGCACACTACTTGGCGGTGCCTGCCACAACCATCCGCTATTGGTCGGTTGGTCGGGACCACTATGCGCCGATAGTTGCCGCCCCCAAGCGGACTCCAGCGCTTCTTTCATTCCTCGATCTCACAGAGTTACACGTACTCTCTGCGCTTCGGCGGGACCACAAAGTAAGAATGCCCAGCATTCGAAATGCCATCGAATATTTGTCCCGCGAGGCGACTACCGAGTTTGAGAAACAGCATCCGCTTATCAGTCGTGTGCTCGAAACAGATGGTTTGGACCTGTTTACTGAATATTACGGAGAGCTGACAAACGTCAGTCGCGCAGGTCAGCAGGCCATGCGCGAACTCATCAACGTGGCGCTGCGCCGTATCGACCGCGACCCCAGCGGCATACCAGTCAAGTTCTACCCGTTTACGAGATATTCCATCAAGGATGCGCCGACAACCGTAGTGATCGACCCGGCGCTTTCCGCCGGGCGCCCCGTTATCGCCGGCACCGGATTGGCTACTCAGATCATCGCTGAGCGCTACAAGTTGGGTGAATCGATCCGCGATCTGGCCTACGACTATGAACGGCCCAATTCGGAAATCGAAGAAGCTATCCGGTGTGAGTTCACAGCCATCGCGGCCTGAAGTACCAACCTTATTCCTTGATCGCAACCTCGGGAAGAAGATCATTCCCGAACGCCTTCGCTCGGAAGGAATCAAAGTCGAGGTACACGACGATCACCTTGCCATCGACGCACCTGACGAGGAATGGATTGCGCTTGTGGGCAGGAGAAAATGGGTGGCGATTACAAAAGACAGGAACATCCGGTACCGAAGCGCTGAACTCGACTCTGTAGCAAAACACTCGGCGCGAGTCGTCGTGATCCGAATGAAGAACGCGACAGGTCCAGACATAGCGGACTTGTTGGCAATTGCAAGAGACCGAATAGCAAGGTTCGCGGAGGAAGTGCCTGCACCGTTCGTAGCCGGCTTGTACAAGAACACAACGCTCCGAAAAATCTGGCCCGGCGAAACCTGAGCGCGAAACTCTGCTCCAGAGTTGCCAGCTTGAATACTGTCCGGGGACACCACCATACCCAACAATCGCACAGATCGCGTTCTCAGCGTTGGACGCGAGCCAATCCTTCACCGCTCAACAGCGCCCTCACTTCTTTCACACCCGTGCGGTGAAAGTCGCCGGGAATGGCATGATTCAGACAACCCGCGGCCACAGCAAACTCCAACGCGGCGTCCGCTGGAGCGCCGTCGAGCAGGCTGTAGACCAGCCCCGCGCTGAATGCGTCTCCGGTGCCGATGCGGTCGGCGATGTGGGCGATGTCGTAGTAGCGCGCACGATGGAAACCGTCCCGGGTGCGCAGGCACCCCGACCAGCCGTTGCTGTTGGCGCCCCGGACGTCGCGCCAGGTACCGGCCACCAGCGAGAGGTTGGGCCAGGCCGCCATCGCCTCGGCACTCAACGTCTCGAACAGGGTCCCGTAGTCCCCGGCAGGCGGCGGCTGCGCGACGATGTCGAACATCTCCCGGAAGTCGTCCGCTCCGGCTACCAGCACATCGACACCCTTGACGATCTCCTGCATGACGGATGCGGGCGATGCGCCGTAGTTCCAGAGCTTGCTGCGGTAGTTGGCGTCGCAGGACACGGTGACATCAAGTTTCCGGGCGCATTCGACCGCGGCCCGGGTCGCATCCGCTGCCGCTTCGCTGAGCGCCGGCGTGATGCCGGAGATGTGCAGCCAGCGGGCGCCGGCCAGTAGGGCGGGCCAGTCGAGGTCGCCGGGCTGAACCGTCGCGAGCGCCGAGCCCGTGCGGTCGTAGATCACCTTCGTGCCGAGATAGCCGGAGCCGGTCTCCACATAGTAGATGCCCATGCGTTCCCCTCGCCGGCAGATGCGGTCCGTGCCGACGCCGAAGCCGCGCAGGGCCGCCACGGTGGCATCGCCGAGGGGGTTCTCCGGCAGGGCCGTGGCCACGGCCACATCGATGCCGAATCCCGCCAGGGCCACGGCTACATTCGTCTCCGCCCCGCCGAGCGCCGCATCGAAGCGCGGCGATTGCAGCAGGCGTTCGTGTCCCGGCGCCGTCAGCCGCAACATGATCTCACCGAAACAGACGACATCCGCCATTTGTCATTTCCTCCACCTGCGCAAACCCGCCCGGCTCCAACCGGCCAGATGGCGTCACCGGCAACGCATCGTCGCCCCATTATGCCTCCAACGATCGAGTGACTAGGCACTCCGCCGCGGGTTAGAGTTGAATTCCTGTGCCCGGCCCGGGCCGGGCAATCGGAATGGGGAAGGAAACCGATGAGCCGCAGCGAGATCACCAATGCCTCGGCGGCATTCGCCGTCGCCATCGCCTTTCTGACCGGACTGATCGGCAGCCTGGCGTTACGCCCGGCCGGAGGGCCGGCCGCCTCCGTCAGCGTCGACTCCACCTCCACCCGCGAAGTGGCACGGCGTGTCAACTGGCGCCTGCCCCTGTCGTTTCAGACCACTATGCCGGTGCTGGGTGACAACCCGATCTACGTCACCGAAGCCTTGCGGGCGGCCTCCGGCGGCGCCGTGGACATCCGCCTGTTCGAGCCCGGGGAAGTGGTGCCGGCATTCGGGATCAGCGAGGCGGTTCGCGACGGCAAGATCGAAGCCGGCTATACCTGGCTCGGTTACGACCAAGGGCGCATACCTTCCGCGGCGCTGCTGGCCGCGGTACCGTTCGGCATGGAGCCCTGGGAGTTTGCCGCCTGGTGGTTCGACGCCGGCGGTGAGGAGGTGGGCCAGGCGCTGTACGCCAAGCACAACACGCACATCATCTTCTGCGGGCTCACCGGCCCGGAAACCGCAGGCTGGTTCCGGGAACCGGTCAGGAGCCTGGCGGACGTTCAGGGCCTGAAGATCCGCTTCGCCGGCATTGGCGGCAAGGTCATCGAGCGGACGGGCGCCTCGGTCACCATGCTGCCCGGCGGCGAGATCTTCCAGGCGCTCGAGAAAGGCGCCATCGACGCCACCGAGTACGCCCTGCCCATCGTCGACCAGGCACTCGGTTTCAACCGGGTGGCCACCTACAACTACTACCCCGGCTGGCACCAGCCATCCACGGCGTCCCACATGGTGGTGAACATGGAAGTCTGGAACGAAACGTCCGCGGCCGACCAGGTTCTCATCGAAACCGCCTGCACGGCCGGCGTACTGCGCAACCTCGCGCGCAGCGAGGCGCTGCAGGGGGCGGTAATCGCCGGGTTCCCCGACGTCGGCGTCAGCGCGGAAACCCTTCCCGTGGACCTGCTGCGGGAACTCGAGCGCATCACCGAGACCGTCCTGGAAGAGGAAGCCCAACGGGATCCGGATTTCGCCACGATCCTGGCTTCACAGAACGCCTTCCGGGCGGACTATGCCCACTGGAAGGCACGGGGCTACCTGCCCAGGGATTTCTGATGGACGAGCCGCGTTCCCTCGATTCTTCCATCGCCGGGCCGGCCCTCGAACTGCCGCAGACGCGCCTGTCCCGGGCGGTCGATCCCTGGCTGGTGCGCATCGGCGAATGGTCGTCGTGGCTGTGGCTGATTCTCGTGGCGATCATCGTCGTCAATGTGATCCTGCGCTATGCCTTCGGCGAAGGCCGCATCGAGTTCGAGGAGATCCAGTGGCACATCTATGCGGCCGGGTTTCTGCTCGGCCTCGGCTATGCCCTGCAGGCGGATGCGCACATTCGAGTCGATGTGCTGCACGAGCGGTTCCCGCCGGGGCTGAAGGCCTGGATCGAACTCTACGGCCTGCTCCTCCTGGCATTGCCGTTCATCCTGGTGATGTTGGTCTACAGCGCGCCGTTCGTGCGCGCCAGTTTCGAACTCGGCGAGGTGTCCGTATCGCCCGGCGGTTTGCCCTACCGGTGGGCCATCAAGGCGATGCTGCCGCTCGGGTTCGCACTGCTTCTGCTGGCCGCCCTCTCGCGCCTGTCGAGGGTGTGGACCTTCCTGTTCCTCGGTTCCGGCGGCGATAACGGCAGCGGCAGCCGGAATGCCTGAGCAAGAGCCACTGCCCGCACTCAATCGGAGCGCCCATGGAGCCGAATGAGATTCTCGCGCTCTGCATGTTCGCAAGCTTCATCGGCCTGGTGTTCACCGGCTATCCGGTGGCCTGGATTCTGGGCGGACTGTCGATCCTGTTCACGGCGCTGGCCATCGTGCTGCACGTCGACTTCAACGTTCCGTTCTCCATCGACTGGAACTACACCTCGCTCATCGTCGACCGTTCCTGGAACGTCATGGAGAACTGGGTAATGGTGGCGCTGCCGATGTTCATCTTCATGGGCCTGATGCTCGACCGCTCCGGCATCGCCCGGGAACTCATGGTGAGTTTCTCGCGCCTTTTCGGGGGCGTGCGCGGCGGGCTCGCCGTGACCGTCACGCTGATTGGGGTACTGCTCGCCGCCACCACCGGCATCATCGGCGCATCCGTGGTGCTGCTGGCGCTGCTGGGGCTGCCCGTAATGCTGAATCAGGGCTACGATAAATCCCTGGCGTCGGGAACCGTGTGCGCGGTCGGCACGCTCGGCATTCTGATCCCGCCCAGCATCATGCTGGTGCTCATGGCCGACCGCATGGCCATGAGCGTCGGCGACCTCTTTCTGGGCGCCGTCTTTCCCGGGATCATGCTCGGCAGCCTCTATGTCGCCTACCTCCTGGGCTACGCCTGGCTGCGCCCTCAGGCCGCGCCGGCGGGCGAGCGGGAAACGGTGGACTGGAAAGCCATCGGGGCGCTGTTCGTGGCGATTCTGCCGCCGGCGCTCTTGATCCTGGCCGTTCTGGGCAGCATCTTCTTCGGCCTGGCAACACCCACGGAAGCGGCCGGCGTGGGCGCGGCGGCGGCCCTTCTGCTGGCGTTCGTGAAACGGCAGCTCGACCGCGGCGTCATGAAGACCGTGCTGATCGAGACCACCCGAACCACGGCCTTCATATTCGGTGTGCTGCTCGGCGCCACCGCTTTCGCGCTGGTGCTGCGCGGCCTGGGCGGCGACGAGTTGATCGAGCGCGCCCTGCTGAACCTGCCGTTCGAGCCGGCGGGCATCGTCATCGCCATACTGTTTGCGACCTTCCTGCTCGGTTTTTTCCTCGACTGGATCGAGCTGACCCTGATCATCCTGCCCCTGGTCTCGCCGGTGGTCGTCAATCTCGGTTTCGATCCGGTGTGGTTCACGGTGCTGTTCGCCGT
Organism: uncultured Pseudomonadales bacterium; assembly: GCA_964638775.1. Classification (GTDB taxonomy): domain Bacteria; phylum Pseudomonadota; class Gammaproteobacteria; order Pseudomonadales; family Azotimanducaceae; genus Azophilus. The sequence goes on along the minus strand of CAZWZH010000094.1, from coordinate 3,882 downwards.
CTGCCTGCAGACGAGTTTCCTCACCCCGCCGGTGGGATTCTCCATCTTCTACCTCAAGGGCGTGGCCCCTTCGGAGATCGACGTACGCACCATCTACCGGGGCGTGATCCCGTTCATCGCGCTGCAGTTGATCGGGCTCATCGTCATCTTCAACTGGCAGGATCTCGTCACCTGGCTGCCGGCGCAGGCCTACCGGTAGCGCCTGCATGGGACACGGAACCACCATGATTCGCCCGGCCGCACCGGGCACAATGAACCGATGAGCCGCATCGCCGTACTCGCTTCCCACGGAGGCTCGATCCTGCAAGCCATTATGGATGCCTGCGCCACCGGCGAACTGCCCGCCGAGGTGGTGCTTGTGATCGGCAACAACAGCGGCTCGCTGGCGTTGCGGCGCGCCGCGAACGCCGGCGTCGAGACGCTGCACCTGAGCAGCCGCACGCATTCCGACCCGCACGGCCTCGACCGCGCCATTCGCGACGCACTGCAGGGCGCAGGGGCCGACTGGGTCATGCTCGCGGGCTACATGAAAAAGCTGGGAAACGAGACCCTGCAAGCCTTTCCCGACCGTATCCTCAATACCCACCCTGCCCTGCTGCCGAAATTCGGCGGCCGCGGCTTTTACGGCCGCAAGGTGCATCAGGCCGTGATCGATGCGGGCGAGCGCGAATCCGGCGCCACCGTGCACCTGGTGGACGCCGACTACGACACCGGCCCCACTGTCGCCCAGGTGCGGGTTCCCGTGCAGCCCGACGATGCCGTTGAAGATCTGGAACAGCGCGTGCAGACCGCAGAGCGTGTACTGGTGGTCGACACGCTTCGCGATCTGGTTCGCGGAACGATTACAACCGGCAGGGAGCACTCGGCCCCGCATCCGGTGAGCAAACTGCCGGAGGTGGGCACCACCATATTCACGGTGATGTCGGCGCTGGCGGCCGAAGAAGGCGCCCTGAACCTTTCCCAGGGTTTCCCGGATTTCGACGGGCCGAAGGAATTGATCGAGCGGGTCCAGCACTATCTCACCCACGGGTTCAACCAGTATCCCCCCATGGCGGGCGTGGCCGCGCTGCGTGAGGCCATTGCCGTCAAGGTGCGGGATCTTTATGGATTGGCGGTCGACCCGGAGACGGAAGTGACGGTGACTTCCGGCGCCACCGAAGCGCTGTTCTGCGCCATGGCCGCCGTGATTCATCCCGGGGACGAGGCGATTGTCTTCGACCCGGCCTACGACAGCTACGAACCGGGGATTCGGCTACAGGGAGGGATAACCCGCCATGTGCCCTTGCGGCCGCCCGGATACCGGGTTGACTGGGATCTCCTGGAGGCCACGGTCGGCCCGCGGACACGGCTCCTGATCTTCAACACGCCCCACAATCCGACCGGTACCGTCTGGGAACCCGAAGACCTCGAACGCCTGGAGGCGCTGGTCGCCCGGTACGGCTTCTACGTACTCGCCGACGAGGTCTACGAACACATCATCTTCGACGGCCGGCAGCACCAGAGCGTCTGCCGGTTCCCGGGGCTTTTCGAGCGCAGCTTCGCCGTATCCTCGTTCGGCAAGACCTATCACGTCACCGGCTGGAAGATCGGCTACTGCGTGGCGCCCGCGCCGCTTTCCGCGGAGTTCCGCAAGGTGCACCAGTTCGTCACCTTCACCTCCAACACCCCAGTGCAGCACGGGCTGGCGGATTTTCTCGCCAACCACCCGGAACACCACCTGGAACTGGGTTCGTTCTACCAACGCAAGCGGGACCTTTTCTGCAAGTTGCTCGAAGGATCGAGGTTCAGCGTAACGCCCAGCGCCGGAACCTACTTCCAGCTTCTCGGTTACGAGCGCCTGTTCAATGAGAGGGATTCGGACCTGGCTTTCCGCCTCACGCGGGAAGCGAAGCTCGCGTCCATTCCCGTGTCGATCTTCTACGGCAACCCGAATGCGAACGACCACCGGGTGCTTCGCTTCTGTTTCTGCAAGGACGACGACACGCTCCGGCGCGGCGCGGAGATCCTGCGAGGGCTTCGACCGCACCAATTCACGAACTAACGACCGCAGTCGTCAACAGCAGCGAAAACACAGGGCGTGCTCCCGCCGCCAGTCCCGACCAAAACCGATAAAGGCGACGGTCCGGCAGCGCGGTGCAGGCTTCGCGGTCATGTACCTGATCGTACGAAAGCGGCTATTCTTCGCGCCTTTTGGGGCTAGCCGCATGCAACGCTGGAAAAACGCCTGTTGCGCTTCCTTGCTGCTGCTGGCCGCCTGTTCCGAGCCCGGGCCGGGTACGGCGGATGGCGCGGCCGCACCGGTGCATCCGGGCAAGGCGACCTATGAGCGGTTCTGCTTCTCCTGCCATGCGGCGGGTATCGCCGGTGCACCGAAAACGGGCGATGCGGACGCCTGGGCGCCGCGCCTGGCGAGGGGCATGGATCAAATGCTGCAATCCACCGTCGACGGGATGCCCCCCGGGATGCCGGCGCGGGGGCTCTGTTTCGATTGCTCGGACGAGCAGTTGACCGACGCGATCGACTACATGCTGGTTCAGAACAGGTAACGTACTCACGCGGCCCGTTCATGGTTTTCACCGGAAGGGTTGCGGGGCGTTACAGCAACGCGAAAGCGTCCATCTCGTCGAGCGCGCTCATCGCGTTTCCCAGCAATACGCGGCCAAGAGCCTGGCCGCGTTCGTTCCCGGGGTCGAGCTGGCCGGCGATGCTGACCGCGAAACACATCAGGTACAGCGCGCACAGTCGATACCGTTCCCGGCAGCGGGCCAGGTCGTATTCCACGCCGTGCCCGACCAGTTCGGTGTGATAGTACGCAACCAGGTCCTCCTTTTCGCGGACGGACGGCGGAACGCTCTGGGTGATGAAATAGGCCACGTCCTGCTCCGGGGCCGACGTGCACACCGACTGCCAGTCCACGAAGACCACCTCGTCTCCGTCGAAAAAGAGGTTGTCGAGGCGCACGTCCACGTGTGTCAGGCAGACGGGGTCCCGGCACATCTCTTCGAGCAATCGCCCCACGGCGCCGGTCATTTTCTCGCCGGCGACTCGGGCGCTGCCCGGAATCAGCTCCGGAAACCTGGCGTTCACGGCCGGCCAACCCACCTCGAAGGCGTAGATCATGCCGTCGCGCTGGGCGGGATTGTTGTGCGAAATCACGCGGGGAAACCGGGTAGTTCGCCACGTGCTGGCGTGCAGGCCGGCCACAGCGGAGAGCACCGCCCGCGCCTCGGCCAGCGTGCATCCGGCCACCTGGTCGCCCAGGCGCAGATGGCCCAGGTCTTCCAGCAGCAGGACGAAGTCCTCGGTGGCCGGGTCGATGGCCGCGAAGAAACAGTGGGGCGCCCTTATCGCCACCTGGTCAACGATGCCCTGGTAGAACATCACTTCGCGCGCATACATGGTGTAGGTTTTGGCGATGGAACGGTTGGTCGGGTTCGGGGTGGGAAACTTGGCGATCACCGACGCGGGGTTGCCGGCGTCTGTGGTGAGCAGCACCCGGGTCACCATGGCGATCATTCCGGCGCCCTCTCCGAACCGGGCGACTTCGAAGCCCCGTACCGGGAAGCCGAGCACCTCGCTCAGCCATTCAGGTGTCAGCGCTTCGGGTGTGACGGGAAAATCAGTCATCGACGATTGCCTGTGCAGAATCCGATGGCACCGATTGTTCACTGTCTGCCTTGGCGGATGCAATCCCCTGCCCGACGCCGGACTGCAACGAAGCGGATGCGGGCTAGCCCGACCTACTCATGAATAAACTACTGCGGCCGTCAATAGCAGCAAAAGCACTGGGCGTGCTCCCGCCGCGTGCTCAACGTGCTGTAAGCACGCCTCCGCGCGCTCTGGTCCGCGCCACCCAGTGCTTTCACTACTCTTGCCAGCCTC
>CAZWZH010000093.1:0-31652 GCA_964638775.1 uncultured Pseudomonadales bacterium | reverse complement strand
GGTCGTCGACGGCGAACACCCGTTGGCCCGGGCGTTGTCGGCACGCGCGCGGCAACGCGGCCTGGTGCTGAAACTGCCCCTCATGGACCTTGAAGACCGGATGCGCGTCCGGCCCGCCGTGGTGCGCGGGCGCCTGTTCTCATCGCTCGAAGAGGCATCGGGGCGGTACGACGCCGATGTCGTCCTGGCGGGGCAGGTGCAGGAGCGGGCCTGCGAAATCGCATCGCCGGAAGACGTGGGCCCGGAGACACCGGCAGGTGCGGATTCGGCGGTCGATTCGCCGGAGTCCGCAGCCATGGAGGCGCCAGGCCTTGTGTCGGGCGCGAGTCTCGAAGCGCCGCCAAGCCTTGAGTCGGCTGCGGGTCTCGAAGCACCGGTCGCCGAAATCCCGTGGTCCTGCGGGCCGGCTGGGGGCCGTTACTACTCGGCGTCGCTGCACGGGTGGATGGGCGGTGACGAGTTCGCGGCCGAATTCGACGCTTCCGACATCGCCGAAGCCGGATTGATGACGGCCGATTTCATCGCCGATGAACTCGCCGGCCGGTTTGCCGTCCTTGCACGCCAGCCGAACAGCGTGGGCCTCACCATAGTGGGCATCGACTCCCCCATTGGCTATGGGCGGCTGTTGGGATACCTTGACGGCTTGGAGTTCGTTTCTTCGGTGAACGTGGCCGCCGTGGAAGCCGACCGGCTCGAGATTACCCTGCACACCAGGGCGGGCTTGGAGCAACTTGTGGAATTGTTCGACCGCGACGGCCGCATTCGGCCCGACCCGGAGAACGCGGCAGTGTTGATCTGGAGGGGCCCATGAACGCGGACTCAGTCGCTCGACACAGGGCCGGGAAGATTGCCGCCGCGACACCTGAGGGTCATGACATGGCAAGCGTGCAACCAGTGAATCGGTTTTGCGGATGCCCGGCGGGGCGCCGTCTTCCCGAGACGTCGCAGGCTTAGCCATGCGCTGGTCGCTATTGCCCAACCTGATCACCAGCCTGCGCATGCTGCTGGTGGTTCCGGCGGGGTGGCTGCTGTGGCAGGGCCGCTATCCTGAAGCGCTCGTCGTGGTGGGTGTGGCCGGGGCGTCGGATGCGCTCGACGGAGAACTCGCCCGTCGCTTCAGTTGGCGCAGCGCCTTCGGCTCCATGCTCGACCCCATCGCCGACAAACTGCTGGTGCTGGTGGTATTCGTCATCTTCACCATTCAGGGCCATATCCCCGTCTGGCTGTTGGTGGTGGTGATCGCGCGGGATGCCGTCATCCTCGGCGGCGCCGGCGTTTACCGGCTGATGTTCCGGGAAATCGAAATGGCGCCGACCCTGGTAAGCAAGACGAATACGGCCCTGCAGGTCGTCATGCTGGTATTGCTGCTGCTGGGTTTGTGTGGGTTTGGCGCCATCAGCGACCTGGCGTTCCTGGTGGTGGATCCCTGGAGTTTCTATCTCCTGGCCATAATGGGCATCGGGTCGGGCATCGACTATGCGGTCACCTGGTCTCTGAAAGCATGGCGCAACCGTCGTCGGCTGGATCCGTAGTTTCCTGTTCCGTGCCACAGACCCCGCGCGGCACGCTGAAACGCAGGAAACCCATGGAACAGCACGCCAGGTGAAAACCGCGGTATTCACCGGCGGCGGCACCGCCGGCCACGTATTGCCGGCCGTGCCCGTGATGCGGGCGCTGCAGCGGCGCGGGGTCGAGGTCGTCTTCATCGGCGGTGCGGACGGGCTCGAGCGGCGGTACCTCGAGGGCCTCGACGATGTCCGGTTTTTCGGCATCGCCTCGGGCAAGCTGCGGCGCTACTGGTCCTGGCGGAACCTGACGGACGTGGCCCGCGTGTTGCGCGGCGTCTGGCAAAGCCTGAGGCTGATTGGCCGCATCCGGCCGGCGGTGATCTTCTCGAAGGGCGGGCACCTGAGTTTTCCGGTGGTTCTCGCGGCGCGGATGCGCGGAATTCCCGTCGTCGCCCACGAATCCGACTTCTCCCCCGGGCTCGCCAACCGTCTCGCCATGCCATTCCTCGATGCGCTCTGTACCAGTTTTCCCATGCGGCGCCCGGGTTCGTTGCGTGGCGAGCTTGTACACACCGGTTCTCCAGTACGGCCGGAACTGCTGGCCGGTTCCGCTGCCAGGGGCCGCAAGCTCGTGCAAGCGCCGGCGGGCAGGCCGGTGGTGCTGGTCACCGGCGGCAGCCTGGGCGCCGACGCCCTCAACGAGGTGGTCGCCGAGGCTGCGCCCGAACTGGTTCGGGAGTGCTGCCTCGTCCACGTTTGCGGCCCGGGCAAGCGTATCGGCCCGCACCTGCCGGGGTACCGTCAGTACGAGTTTGTCGGCCCGGATTGGGGCGACATGCTTGCCGCCGCCGATCTCGTCGTGTCGCGGGCGGGGTCGAATACACTGTTCGAGCTGCTCTCGCTCGGCAAGCCCAACCTGTTGATTCCACTGCCCGCCCGGGCCAGTCGCGGCGACCAGATCCAGAACGCGGACTACGCGGCGGAGGCCGGCTACAGCCGCGTCATCCAGCAGGAACAGCTCGATGCTTCCACCCTCGTGAACGCCGTGCTGGGCATGTTGTCGGAAAAGGATGCCTGGGCGGCGCGACTGGCGCGGTTCGAAGCGCTGCCGGCGGTCGATCTGCTGGTCGCACTGATCGAACGAACTGGTTCCGGAGGCAAACTGGGATAGAATGCCGCGCCCTTGGCCCGGCCCGTTCATCGGAAGGCCGGGTCAGGTTCCCGGGCGCACCAGAAGATTGCCCCGTCTGCGGGCAGGAAACGGTCCTGTTGAAGGAGTCCAGCACCGATGTACAAGATTCGCCTGTTCAACCAGATTGCGCTGCGCGGGCTCCAGCGTTTCCCCCGGGAACGCTACGAGGTTGGCCATGATCTGCCCGGCCCGGACGGCATCCTGCTGCGCAGCCACAAACTTCGGCCCGAAGAGATCGACGCCCGGCTGCGTGCGGTGGCGCGCGCCGGGGCGGGGGTCAACAACGTGCCGGTCGATTATTGCACCGAACACGGCATTGTCGTCTTCAACACGCCCGGCGCCAACGCCAATTCGGTGAAGGAACTGGTGCTGGCGGCGCTCCTGGTTTCCTCACGGGACCTGGTCGGCGGCATCGCGTTCGTCTCGTCGCTCAAGGACGTGGGCGACCAGGCCAGGCTCGATGCGCTTGTTGAAGCGGAGAAGAAGCGCTTCAAGGGCCGGGAACTGTTCGGCAAGTCGCTGGGCGTGGTGGGCCTGGGCGCCATCGGGTCCCTGGTTGCAAGGGCGGCGCTGGACCTCGGCATGGAAGTGCTGGGCCACGACCCGGCCATATCCGTCGAGGCCGCCTGGCGCCTGCCGAGCGAGGTCAAGCGCATGGAGAACCTGCCGAGCCTCTTCGCGCAGTCCGACTTCGTGACCCTGCACGTGCCCCTGCTGCCGGAAACGGAAGGGCTCGTCAACCGGGAAAGCTTCCGCGCCTTCCGCCGGGGCGCCGTGCTGCTGAATTTCGCGCGCGAGCCCATCGTTGACCGGCGGGCCCTCGAGGCGGCGCTCGACGACGGAACCCTGGCGCACTACATTGCCGATTTTCCGGTTCCCGGGCTCACGGATCACCCGCGGGTTCGGTTTACTCCGCATCTGGGCGCGAGCACCGAGGAAGCCGAAGAGAACTGCGCCGTGATGGCGGCGAACCAGCTCACGAGCTTTCTGGAGACCGGCAACATTGCCAACTCGGTGAACTTTCCCTCGGTGTCGCTGGAACTCTCGGAGGGGTATCGGCTGGCCGTCACCAACCTCAACGTACCCGGCATGCTCGGCCAGATGACATCGGTGCTGGCGCGGCGGGGTATCAACGTGGTGGACATGATCAACAAGAGCCGGGGCGGCGTGGCCTACAACCTGCTCGATCTGCAGGATGTGCCGACGGCCGGGCTGATCGAGGAACTCTCCGCCATCGACACGGTCATCAATGTCCGTGTATTGAACGGCCTGGAAAACGGCGCCTGAGGCGGAAGGCCCGGTTGTTCGGGGCCGGATGCCGGTCGGGCATGGCAGGAGGCGCGGGCGGATAGCAAGGCGCAGCCCTGGCCTCGCCGAACGACCTGAAGTTGCGGATGGGAGTTGCGGATGGGAGTTGGAGTACCCCCGTTGATGGTGCATACTCCGGCGCGAGTACGAGAAACGCCATCGGCGCCGGGTTGCCGTGTATCGGTCTGACGGGCGCCGGATGTGATGCCGGTTGCCCGGCTGGCGTGGGCGCTGGCCGGCAGGGGTGCACGGCCCCATGGGCAGGCGAGAGTACAGGGCACTTGACCGGAATCTTTGCAGGAGTTATTTCATGGTTCTAGCGGATTGGCTTGGCAACGGTGTATTGAACCTGTCCGCCTGGGGCATCGTTGCGTACGTTCTGGTTGTCACCCACATAACCATCGTCACCGTAACGGTTTACCTGCACCGCTATTCCGCCCACCGGTCCATAGACCTGCACCCCGCGCTGCAACACTTCTTCCGCTTCTGGTCGTGGCTCACCACGGGCATGATCACCCGGCAGTGGACGGCCATTCACCGCAAGCATCACGCGGCCACGGAGACCCGGGAAGACCCTCATAGCCCGAAGGTGCAGGGCATCCGGGAGATACTCTGGAAAGGCACGGAGGCCTACCGGGCAGCCGCCAGGGATACCGCCATCATGGAGCGCTACGGCTCGGGCTGCCCCGACGACTGGCTGGAGCGCAACCTGTATTCGAAGCACGAGATGCTCGGTGTCGGCATGATGGCCGTGATCAATGTGGCCCTGTTCGGCTTCATCGGCATTTCGGTGTGGGCGATACAGATGCTCTGGATACCCCTGCTCGGCGCCGGGGTGATCAACGGGGTCGGCCACTACTGGGGTTACCGGAATTTCGAATCCCCGGACGCCAGTACGAACATGGTGCCCTGGGGCATCCTCATCGGCGGCGAGGAGCTGCACAACAACCATCACACCTATCCCAATTCCGCCAGGCTGTCACAGAAATGGTGGGAATTCGATGCGGGCTGGATGTGGATCCGCCTCTTCCAGGCGTTCGGGCTCGCGCGGCCCCTGAGCACCGGTCCGATGGCGGAGAAGTCCCCCGGCAAGACGACCCTCGATGTGGATACGGTCTGGGCGGTGATCAACGATCGCTTCCGCTTGATGGCCAGGTACAAGAACCAGGTGGTCCGCCCCCTGATCGAGCAGGAGTGCGCCAAGGTCGACCGGGCCACCGGCCGGTTGCTGCGCGCCGCGCGCCATGCGCTCTGCCGCCACGAAGGCCTGGTGGACGAGTCGGGCAAGCGCCGCATCGACCAGGCGGTTCAGGCGAGCCACACCATCGGCACGATCTACAACCTGCGCCTCAGGTTGCAGGCGATCTGGTCCCAGCGGGGCGGCAACGCGGAAGACATGCTTCACGCGCTCAGCCAGTGGTGCCGCGACGCGGAGGCGACCGGAATCCAGGCACTGCGGGACTTCGTCGGTGAACTGAAGTCCTACACCGTGCCGAAACTCGCCCGCGCCTAGCGGTTTCCCCGAAAACGTTCCACGCCCGGCCACAACCCGGATGCGGCCGTTACATGCGGTCGACCGTTTCGATTCCGAGCAGTTCCAGGCCGGTCTTCAAGGTCCGCGCGGTGCGTTGCGCGAAACGCAGGCGGTTCTCCCGTTTCCCGGTATCGGCTCCGAGAATCGGGCACTGTTCGTAGAACCCCGTGAACTTCGTGGCCAGATCGTGGAGGTAGCCGCACAGCAGGTGGGGCATGCCTTCAGCGGCGACCTGATCCAGGACTTCCTCGAATCGGACCAGGGCCACGGCGAGAGCGCGCTCGGCCGGCGCGTCCGGGTGAGCCGCCCCTTCGAGTGATTCGGGCTCCACGGCGCCGCGCCGGAAAAGGCTCCGGATGCGGGCGTAGGCGTATTGCAGATAGGGCGCGGTATTGCCGTCGAAGGCCAGCATGCGGTTCCAGTCGAATACGTAGTCGCTGGTGCGGTTCTTGGACAGGTCGGCGTATTTGACTGCGCCTGTCCCGACGGCGCGGGCAATGGCCCGGCGTTCCGCTTCGTCCATGCCGGGGCTGCGGCTTGAGACCTCCTCGAACGCCCGGGCTTCCGCCTCGTTCAACAGGTCCGTCAGCTTCACGACGCCCCCCTCCCGGGTGCGGAACGGCCGCCCGTCCGTGCCGAGCATGTTGCCGAACGGCATGTGTTCCAGGGTGGTGCGGGGCGGTTTGAAACCTGCGGCGGCGGCGACGGCGAATACCTGGCGAAAGTGCAGGGACTGGCGGCTGTCGGTGAAATAGAGAACCCGGTCGGCGGCCAGTCGGCCGGCGCGGTGGCGTATGGCCGCCAGGTCGGTGGTGGCGTACAGGAAGGCGCCGTCGGATTTCCGGACGATCACCGGCTGTTCGGATCCCAGTTCGGGCAGAAACACGCACTGGGCGCCTTGCGACTCGGTGAGCAGGCCCTTGCCGTCCAGCGCCGAGATGACGTCCGGCAGCCCGTCGTTGTAGGCGCTTTCGGCCATGACGTCGGCTCGCGCCAGGCTCGTGCCCAATCGCTCGTAGAGCGCCTGGCAGTGGTCCAGCGAGACCTCGATGAACTGCCGCCAGCGCGCGCGTGCGGTTTCGTCGCCGGATTGCAGGGAAACCACCATGGCCCGGCTGGCGTCTGCGAACCCCGGGTCGGAGTCGAAGCGCGACTTGGCGTCCCGGTAGAACTCCTCCAGGTCGGCCAGCGCGCGGGAATCGCCGCCGGTCTCACTCAGGTGGGCGAGCAGCATCCCGAACTGGGTGCCCCAGTCGCCCACGTGGTTCTGCCGGATCACCCGGTGGCCGAGCGATTCGAGAATGCGGGCGGCCGCGTCGCCGATGATGGTGCTGCGCAGGTGCCCGACGTGCATCTCCTTGGCAAGGTTCGGGCTCGAATAGTCGACCACCACGGTTTGAGGCCGGGCGGTTGGCTCGACCAGGGGCGCATCGACCTCGAGATGCTGCGCGAGAAACTCATCGTTCAGGCGGACGTTCAGGAAGCCCGGCCCGGCGACGTCAACGGACTCGATCACGTCAACGCCGTCGAACTGCTTGTCTTGCAGCAAACACGCCTTCCGGACCTGCTCGGCCAGGGCGCGCGGGTTCTTTCCGAGTGACTTCGCGGCCGCCATGATCCCATTGGCCTGATAGTCGCCGAATTCGGGTTTCGACGCGGTGCGCACTAGCGGCGGGGCTTCAATGCCGCAGGATTTGAGCGACTTGCGTATCCGTGTTGACAGCAGGCGGCGGGGATTCATTTTGGCGGTCGTTACCAGGGTGCGGCATTTCCAAGCTCTGTGAGCGCGCTGAAGCGAACTGCGGCCTACAGCGGGTTGACCCGTTCCGCCTGCAGGCCCTTGTCGCGCTCGGCAACCTGGAAGCTCACCTTCTGGCCGTCGCGAAGCCCCGGGCGGCGGTTGTCCTGGCCGGTCTGGATGTGGCGCTGGTGAACGAATATCTCCTCGCCGGACTCACGGATGATGAAACCGAAGCCCTTGGTGCGATTGAACCACTTGACGGTGCCTTCCTCTCGCTTGCCGGGCGCCTCGGACGAGCGGTTGCGCTGGCGGGGCCGCCTGCGCCGGCGCGGTGGGGCCTTGCGGGGCGCAACGCGCAGGTTGAACCAGCCGTTGACCGCGAGAGCGAGGAAAACGGCCAGCAGGAGCGCCAGTTCGTTGTCGGGAAAGAGCCTTGTTGACAGTTGGGTGACCAGGGCGGCGAGCAGCAGTGCGCTTGCCAGAATGACGATGTAGGTGCGCATGAGTGAAGTCCAGGCAATGGAATCGGACGAGTGCCGCGGAGTCTATCACGGCGGTTGTGGCGCTTCAGTCGAGTACGCCGAGGCCCTGCCGGGTAACCAGTGGCGCCTCCCCCGTCAGGTCGACGACCGTGGTGGGAACAAAGCCGCAGCTCCCGCCGTCGACGATCAAGTCGACGGCCTTTTCGAGGATGTCGCGGATCTCTCCGGCATCGGTCAGCGCGGTTTCGTGCCCGGGAAGACGCATGGTGGTGGTCATCATCGGTTGGCCGAGGTTCTCCAGCAGTTCCCTCGCAATGGGGTTGCCCGGAATCCGCAGGCCGATGGTTCGGCGCCTCGGATGCACCAGGCGGCGCGGCACTTCCCGGCTCGCCTGCAGCAGAAAGGTGAACGGCCCGGGGGTCAGGCGGCGCAGGACCCGGTAGTTGGCGTTGTCGACCCGCGCATAGTTCGACACTTCCGACAGGTCGCGGCAGGCCAGGGTGAAGTGATGTTGCTTCTCAAGCCGGCGCACCTGGCGGATTCGCTCGAGCGCCGCCTTGTCGCCGATATGGCAGCCCAGCGCATAGGTGGTGTCGGTGGGGTAGACGACCAGCCCGCCCTTCTCGAGGGTTTCGGCGGCGCGGCGCAGCAGCCGCTGTTGCGGGTGGGAGGCGTGAACGACGAAACACTGGCTCATCGAAGCTGCTGTGCGACCATGAATCCGGGAGCGCGGATGTTAACCGATCCGGGTTAGCCACTGCGGGCGAATGTTGTTAGTGTGCCGACATCCCGACCGGCGCAGAGACCCCGATGCAGCAGTTGCTGGACTTCCTCCCCATCCTGATATTCACCGTGGTTTTCTTCGCATCGGACATTTATTGGGCGACCGGCGCGCTCATGGCGTCGGTGACCCTGCAGGTGGCGGTGTACAAGCTGCTGGGCAGGCCGGTCGGGAGGGAACTGAAATTCACTTTCTGGGCCAGCATCGCCTTCGGCGGCCTGACGCTCCTGCTGCGCGATGAAACCTTCATCCAATGGAAACCCACGGTGGTCAACTGGTTGCTGGCAGCTTCGTTGATCGGCAGCCACTTCCTGCGCACGAACCTGATCCGCAAGGTTCTCGGCGGCCAGCTCAAGCTGCCGGATCCCGTCTGGGCGCGGCTGAACTTCGGCTGGGCCGCCGGGTTCCTGTTCGCCGGCGCCCTGAACCTGGTGGTGGCCTACAACTTCTCGATGGAGTTCTGGGTCACCTACAAGCTGGTTGGCGGGCTCGGCCTCACGTTTACCTATGTCGCCATCACGCTGGTCTATCTGCACAGGCTGGGCCTGCTTGCCCAGGCGACGGAAACCCCTGCATCGGGAGAAACCGCGACGGCCGCGGCCGAACTCGCACCAGAAAAGCGTGCGGGGGAGGTGCGGTGAGGCCGCATTGAGGGAAAGGGTGAAATGCGGCTGAGCGTCAATCTCAACAAGGTAGCCCTGGTGCGCAATTCCCGCGGCGGCGACACGCCGAACGTGGTCGAAGCCGCAAGAACCGTCCTTGCCGCCGGCGCCGGGGGCATCACCGTGCACCCCCGGCCAGACCAGCGCCACGCCCGGCCGGATGATGTCTTCGCGCTCGCGGAGCTGCTGAAGGGCTTTCCGGAAATCGAGTTCAACATCGAGGGCAATCCCCATGCCGGGCCGCGGGACAACGGCTATCCGGGATTCGATGCGCTCATCGAAAGGGCGCGCCCGCACCAGGCGACCCTGGTTCCTGACAGCGACAGCCAGCTTACGTCGGATCACGGGTTCGACCTGAGCGGCGACAATGCGGCACTGATCGAGAAGATCCGCCGCTACCGGGCCGCCGGAGCACGGGTCAGCCTGTTCATGGATCCGGACCCGGGGCAGATCGAACGGGTTCCGGCAACGGGGGCCGAGCGCATCGAGTTGTATACCGGCCCGTTTGCCGAGACGGTCGCCCGGCATGGCCCGGATCACCCGGGCAGCCTCGCTTCGTTGGAGGTCTATCGGGAGGCTGCCCGCCATGCCGTGCGACTGGGCCTGGGGGTCAATGCGGGCCATGACCTCGACCTGGACAACCTGCCGCTGTTCTCGCGGATCCGCGAGATCGCCGAAGTCTCCATCGGTCACGCGCTGATCTCGCGGGCGCTGGACGGCGGGCTAGCCGCTACGGTACAGGCGTTTCTGGCGGCGACAGATCGCTGAGCGGCCGGCGCGCCGCCTTGCGGCCGAATTCGATTTCCGGGGGCTGGAAATCGCGTAGAATGCGCGCCATGAAAAAATCCACGACCGGCCGACTGGCCGCAATGGCCGCACTGATTGCGCTCTCCGCCTCCGCCTCGGCGGACGACCCGGCGCCCGTCGTGCGCCTGGAAACGAGCGCGGGCGACATCGACATCGAACTCTTCCCGTCAGAATCGCCCCGGACCGTGGAAAACTTCCTGCGGCTGGTGGAAGAGAACTTCTACGATGGGCTGATCTTCCACCGGGTCATTGCCAATTTCATGATTCAGGCCGGGGGCTACGACGGGGCCATGATCTACCGCAAGGCGCCCGAAACCGTGGTCAACGAGTCATCGAACGGGCTTTCGAACAGCAGGGGGACGGTCGCCATGGCGCGTACCTCCGATCCGGATTCCGCCGATGCCCAGTTCTTCATCAACGTCAAGGACAACGGCTATCTCGACGCCAGAGCGGGCCAGCCGGGCTATACCGTATTCGGCAGGGTGGTCGCCGGCATGGAGGCGGTCGCCGAGGTGGAATTGAGCGAAACGCACCGGCGCCAGGGCATGGCCGACGTGCCTGTAGAGAACATCGTCATTCAGGCCGCGACGCGCCTGCGCTAGCCGGGCCGGTGTTTCGCCGCACTTGACGGCCGCAGCAGTCCATTCATGATCAGGTCGGGCTGAAGGCGCCGCACCAAAGAAGAGGGGGCAAACCCATGGCCATGAACGTCAGGCCGGTTCCGACATTGGACAACGAGGTCAACGATATCCGCCTGGCCACGGCGGAGATCGTCAACGAACACATCCTGCCGGTGGAACACCGGCTCTGGGGCTGGACGACGGGAGGCCGCCGGGCGTCCGCCGAGACGGTGGAAGAGGCGCGGACGCTGCGCCACGAGATCCAGGACAGGGTCAAGGGCGCCAGGCTGTGGGCGCCGCACCTGCCGCGGGAGTTCGGCGGCATGGGCCTTTCCTTCATGCAGCATGCGTACATGAACGAGGTGCTGTCCTACAGCCCGGGTGCCGCCTCCCTGTTCGGGGTGGTGGCGCCGAATTCGGGCAACCAGAAGATCCTGGTGAAGTACGGAACGGACGAACAGCACGAGCAGTGGCTGAAACCCCTCACCGAGGGGCGCATGCAGTCGGCCTTTTCCATGACGGAGCCCCACAACGCCGGCTCCGATCCGCGTTCCATTACCACGCGCGCGGAACTGGACGGCGACGAGTGGGTCATCAACGGCCACAAGTGGTTCACCTCCAACGGCTACGCTGCGGATTTCTTCATCGTCATGTGCCGCACCGCCAACCCGGACGACCCGGTCGGCCGGAACGACAGGATGACCCAGATCATCGTGCCCAAGGACACACCCGGCGTGAACATCGTGCGCGGGGTGCCGGTCTGGGGCCGGGGCGGCAGCCACTGCGAGATCGTCTACGACAACGTGCGGGTACCGCGCGAGAACCAGCTCGGCCGCACCGGTACCGGCCACCGGGCCGCCCAGGACCGGCTGGGCGCGGGCAGGGTCTACCACTGCATGAACTCGATCGGCTCCATGTGGCGCGCGTTCGACCTGATGGTGGAACGAATGATGACCCGGGAGGTGCACGGTGGCGAGAAGCTCGAGGAGAAGCAGTTCATGCAGGGTTTCATCGCCGACAGCTACATCGATATCCAGAGCGCCCGGCTGATGACCATTCACTGCGCGGAGAAGATGGAGAGCGGCGCCGACCCGCGCACGGACATTTCCGCCATCAAGGTGTTCGTGCCGCTCGCCTTCCACAGGGTTGTCGACCGCGCCATTCAGGTATGGGGCGCGGCGGGCGTGTCCGGTGACCTGCCACTGGCCGGCATGTACCAGGGCGCCAGGACGCTGCGCATCGCCGACGGGCCGGACGAGGTGCACCGGGTGCTGATCGCCAAGAACATCCTCAGGCGCTACCACGCCGGCGAGTCGTGGGATTTCGGCAATTGAATTTGTCTCGACGAGCCTCCGCCGTGCATCCGGCCGCTAGCCCGACCTATTCATGAATAAACTACTGCGGCCGTCAATAGCAGCGAAATCACTGGGCGTGCTCCCGCCGCGTGCTCAACGTGCTGTCAAGCACGCCTGCGCGCGCTCTGGTCCGCGCACCCAGTGCTTTCACTACTCTTGCCAGCCTCGCTACGTTCATTCACGAATAGGTCGGGCTGATACGGCATTCTCAGTTGGATAGGGCACTGGAAGGCAAGGTCGCCGCCGTCACCGGCGGCACGGCGGGCATCGGGCTCGGCATCGCCCGCGCCTTTCTCGCCGAAGGCGCGGTGGTCGCGCTGATGGCCCGGGGGAAGGCCAGGGCGGAGCGGGCCCTGGCCGAACTCGATGCCGGCGAGCGCTGCGTGTTCATTCCCGGCGATGCGATGGTACAGGCGGACGTGGAAAGGTTCGTCGACGGCACCGTCGAGCGGTTCGGCCGCGTCGACGTTCTGGTGAACAATGCGGGCGGTGCCGGCGAGCTCAAGCCACTGGTCGAGCTTTCCGACGAAGCCTTCGACCAGGCGATGAAGTGGAACCTCTATTCGACGTTCTGGGCCACCCGCCGGGCGCTGAAGCCGATGCTGGCCCGAGGCTCCGGCAGCGTCATCAACATCTCGTCCGTCGAGGGCAAGATCGGCAAGCCGGTGTTTACCGCCTACACCGCCGCCAAGCACGCGGTGAACGGTTTCACGAAGTCTCTCGCCAAAGAGGTCGGAACCGAAGGCGTGACCGTGAACGCCATCTGTCCGGGGCTCGTCATCACCGACATCGTTCGGGAGAACGGCCCGGCGGTGGCCGAGGCCATGGGCCTGAGCTTCGATGAGATGGTCGACCTCTTTGCCCAGGAATCGGCCGTCAAGCGGCCCAACACGGTCGAGGAGGTGGCCGCCATGGCCGTGTTGCTGGCATCGGATGCGGGGGCGGGAATAACGGGCGCGACGCTCAGCGTGGACGGTGGCACGGCGCCGTACTGACACACTGCCGCTCCAGCCCGCTAAACCCGGCATTCTCACTAAACTTGCCAACCTCGCCGACCTTGCCAACCCTGCCGATCTCGCTGCGTTCATTCACGAACAGGCGCCGCCATGACCGGGATGAATGAACCCGTTCTCATCGCCGGTGGCGGTATCGGTGGGCTTGCCACCGCGTTGACCCTGCACCAGATCGGCGTTCCCTGCCTGGTGTTCGAAGCCGTGCCGCACCTCGAGTCCCTGGGGGTCGGCATCAACCTGCAACCCAACGCCGTGAGGGAACTCTACGACCTGGGGCTTGAGGACGGCGAGTTGCAGCAGATCGGCGTCAGGTGCCGGGAATGGGCCTTGGTGGGGCTCAACGGCAACGATATCTACAGTGAACCCCGGGGGCTCGAAGCCGGATACAACTGGCCCCAGTATTCGGTGCATCGGGGCGACTTTCACATGCTCCTGTACCGGACGGCCCTGGCGCGGCTGGGCGAAGGCTGGTTTTTCGCGGGGCACCGCGTTACAGGGTACCGGAACCACAACGCCGGCGTGACCATACAGGTCGAGACAAGCGGGAACCGTCACCTCGAATTCGACGGTTCGCTGCTGGTTGCCGCGGACGGCATCCACTCCACGGCAAGGGCGCAGATGCATCCCCTGCAGCCACCCATCCACTGGGGCGGCGCCATCATGTGGCGGGGCACCAGCCCGGGCGTGCCCATTCGAACCGGCGCCTCTTTTGTCGGCCTGGGTACGCACCGCCACCGCATCGTCTTCTATCCGATCTCGCCTCCCGACCCTGAAACAGGTCTTGCAACCATCAACTGGGTTGCCGAGATCACCGTGGACAATGCCGATGGCTGGTCAAAGGGCGACTGGAGCAAGAAGGTGGCACTGGATGACTTCCTGCATCACTTCGAGGGCTGGGACTACGGCTGGCTGAACGTGCCTGAACTCCTGTCGGCCGCGGACGACGTGTACGAATTCCCCATGATCGATCGCGACCCGGTTGCGACCTGGCGGGATGGAAACGTCGTGCTGCTCGGCGATGCTGCCCACCCCATGTTTCCGACCGGATCAAACGGCGCGGCCCAGGCCGTTGTCGATGCGCGGGTGCTCGGCGCGTGCATGCTGGAACAGGGTGTGACACCGGCCGCGCTGGAGGATTACGACAGGCGTCTGTGCAGGGAGATTTCCGGGGTCGTGCTTCGCAACCGGGGCGCCGGGCCCTTCGGGATTCTCAACATCGTGGAGGAACGGTGCGGCAGCGTTTTCGAGGACATCGACGATGTCATGTCGAAAAAGGAAATGGATGAGTTCATGCGCCGCGACCTGCAGGCGGCGGGTTATGCGATGGAAGCACTGAATTCGGCTCCTCCGATCATTGCACCCGGGTCCAGGATCAACGCGGTTTAGTGCCTGTCGGCACTGCGCTCACACCGCCTCGATCGGCGTGCCGACGGCCTCCGCCGTCAGAACAGCGAGTCGAAATCCACCGGTTCGTTGCTGGTGCGCGCTTCGCGTATGCATCGGGCCAGAATCGGAACGCCGGTTTCGATCGACACATCCGGCAGATGTCCGAAAGCAAGGCGCAGGTAGGGCACGTCTGCGCCGCGATAGTGGAAGTCCGATCCGGGCAGGTAGTTGACCCCCCGTGAGAGGGCGAGGCTGTAAAGTTTTGCGAGGTCGGTGTCCTCCGGTAGCCGGACCCAGATGAACAGGCCACCGGGGGGCTCGGACCAGGCGCAGATGTCGGCGGCGTCGGCCTCGAGCAGCGCGCAGACGAGGTCGCGCTTCCTGCGCAACGGTGGTGTGGTCACCGCCGCGTGGGCCGCGATGCCGTCTCGGTAGAACTCGGCGACGACGGCGCTGGCGAAGCAATTGCTGCCGGCATCGTGGCGGCGGGCGAGGATGGTCTCCAGCATGGGGGGCCGGGCCAGGATGTAACCCAGCCGGAATCCGGGGGCGAGGATCTTGGACAGGGAACAGAGGTAGATGTGGTTGGGGTCGTCGTCCAGCGCGTATATCGACGGCTCCACCGGCCCTTCGTAATGGACGTCGCCGTAACAGTTGTCTTCGACCACCGGCACGCCGAAACGCCGGGCGAGTCCGATCAACTCCAGCCGGCGGGCCCTCGGCATCACGAAGCCGGTGGGATTCTGATAGGTGGATATGGCGTAGATGAACCGGGGCCGCCGGTTTTCCCGCTCAAGTCGAGCAAGCGCGTCTTCCAGGGCATCCATCTTCATGCCGCCGCCGTCCAGGGGGATGCCGACCATGTCGAGCTTCAGCGACCGGTAGGCGGACAGGGTGCCGGGATAGGAGAACTCCTCGACGATGACCGTATCGCCGGGTTGTTGCTGCAGGGCCTCGGCACAGAGCGTCACCGCCTGCATGGAACCGTTGGTGACGACGATGTGGTCCGGGTCCACCCCCACGCCTTCGCGCTCCGACTCCCGCCGCGCCATGACCGCGCGGAAACCGGCGTGGCCCAGGCTGCCGGGGTAGTTGTTCAATTCGACGGCTTCGGTGTCGATGGCGGCCAGCGCCGCCGCCTTGATCGACTCGGTGGGGAAGGTGCCCGGATCGGAGCGGCCGACCCCGAAATCATGGGGAATCTCAGGCATGATCCGAAGGCTCCTCCTTGGCGCCGACCGTTGGATGCGCACGGTGCGCGGCATCGTTACACAGCCGCCGCAACCGGAACAAGTCGGACTCGATGGGAGTGAGCGTAGTGTAGTATCACACCATGAGTGAGGGACAACGAAGAGTGGCGGAAAAATGGCCCCGGCCCTGGCGTAGCCGCATCCCATGAGGACTGCCGGGCAATGCTGACAAGGCGTCTGCTCATGGGGGCCGGTCTGGCTGTACCCTGGTACAGGGCAATTGCTGCCGGGGAGGGCGCGACAAGCCGGATTCCCGACGGTCTCCAGGGCGTGGCGGCTGCCTCCTCGACGGGCGATGCCGGCGTCAGCGACAGCGAGTTCCTGCTCGGCATGTCGGCGGCGTTTTCCGGGCCCTCCCGGGGCCTGGGCATCGAACTGCACCGGGGGGCGAGCGCCTGTTTCGAGCACGTCAACCGGCAAGGCGGGGTGGCCGGCCGGCGAATCCGCATCAGGACCTACGACGACGGCTATCAGCCGGACCCGGCCGTCAACAACACCATGACCCTCATGCTCGACGACCGGGTCTTCCTCCTGTTCGGCTATGTCGGCACCCCGACGGTGACCCGGGTGCTGCCGATGCTCAAGAAATTCCAGGACAGGGGCACCTACCTGTTCTTCCCGTTCACCGGCGCGGCGCCGCAGCGCGAACCCCCGTACGGGGATTTCGCCTTCAACCTGCGCGCATCCTATGCCCAGGAAACCGCAGGCCTGGTGGACAACTTCGTGGCCGTGGGCCGCAGGCGTATCGCCGTCTTCTACCAGGCCGATGCGTACGGGCGCAGCGGCTGGTCGGGCGTGCGGGCCGCCCTGGCCAGGCACGGGGAAACCATCGCCGGCGAAGCGACCTACCGGCGCGGTACCAAGTTCACCAGCATCATGCGCTCCCAGGTGGAGATACTGAAGAAGGTGGACCCGCAAGCCGTGATCTGTATCGGCTCCTATGCGGCGTGCGCGGCGTTCGCCCGCGATGCGGTGGACCTCGGCCTGCGGGTGCCCATGGCGAACCTGTCGTTCGTCGGCAGCGAGAACCTGCTCAAGCTGCTGCTGGAGACGCATGAAGACGCCGAGCCGTACACCCGGCTACTGGTCAATTCCCAGGTGGTGCCCAGCTACGAGGACGTGACCATTCCCGCGGTGCGGGAATACCGGGACCTGATGAGCCGCTACGACCCGCAGGCGCCGGAAGAGCTGGTCAAGGAGCCGTATACCCCGTTCCCCCACAGCTTCGTGAGCCTCGAGGGATTTCTGGATGCGAAGCTTCTGGTCGAGGTGCTTCGGCGCCTGGGGGACAGCCCCTCGCGGCAGGGTCTGGAGACCGCGGTGTTTTCGATCGAGGACTACGATCTCGGCATCGGCGAGCGGGTCTCCTTCGGGCCCGAACGCCGGCAGGGATTGCAGGGGGTTTACTACACGGTGGTCGAAGACGGCCGCTTCGTCACCCTGGACGACTGGGGCGGGCGGTTTTCATAGTGTGGGTTGGACTGGAATGAAAGCTTTTCCCCCGGGGCGCCGCAGCGCTGACCCGCAAGGAACGGACGACCGCTGGGAGAGAGTAGGTGTGCGGTACGGGTATCCGGCACCTTTAAAGCACCCTTGCGCCCTTGAATTCCAAGACAACGCGTCCGCTTGGTGTGCCGGATACCCGTACCGCACACCTGCTCTCGGTGCCCGATCGAAGCAATCTTTTGGTACCTGTATTCCAAAAATTGTCTTTAAATCAATCTCTTGAGAAATTTTTCCATGAAAGTCAAGAAACTGTTTCGCAAGACCCTGTTCGGCGTTTTCTCGCTGTTCGGCATGATCGGGCTGTCGACATCCATACTCTGCGTCTACACCGTCGACACCCACCTGTCGGAGGAGTACGTCACCAATAGCCGGGGCATCGCCAAGACGATTGCGGATGCGAGCGTGGACATCCTGCTCAATCGCGACCTGTCGGCGCTGCAGTCGCTGATCGACCAGTTCCTGGAGATCCATGGGATCCGCTACATCTACATCACGGACGAGGCGGGGGAGTTTCTCGCGCATACCTTCGTGCCGGGCATCCCCGAGGAAATCCGCACCGGCGGGCCCATCGGCGGCGCGGCCGTGGAACGCCAACTGGCGGGCATGGGCGACTTCGTGGAAGTCGGCAGCCCGATCCTGGCGGGCGTTGCCGGCGCTGTCCACGTGGGCATGGACACGAGCCTGATCGCGCTCAAGATCCAGCGGGCGATCGGCCAGCAGGTGTACCTGATCTCGATGGTGTTCGTGGTCGGCGTGTTCGCCGCCATCTGGTTCGTCAACCTGGCCGCGCGGCCCATGGGCGAACTGCTCGCCTATGCGGTGGCGCTTGCACGCGGGGAGGGCGACCCGTCGAAAGCGCCGGTACTGGAGCGGGACGACGAAGCGGGGCAGCTCGCGCGGCTATTCCTGCACATGTCCGACAACGGGTCGGCGGGCGCCCCGGCGGGGCGGTCCTGAACTAGCGAAGATTCCGACGAGCAATCGCCCGTGGCCGCCGACCGCCCGCACCTGCCGCGCTCCGTCATCGCGTTGCTGTGCACGACCCTGCAGATTTGCCTGGGTACCGTCTACGCGTGGAGCTACTTTCAGACGCTGCTTGTGCGGCAACTCGGCTGGACCTTCACCGAAACGGCCTGGGCCTTCAGCATCACCATCTTCTCGCTGGGCATGTCGGCCGCCTGGGCGGGCGCCGCCCTGCCGAAGATGGGGCCGCGGCGGCTGGCCCTGATCGGCAGCCTGATGTTTTCCGGCGGCTACCTGATCGCGGGCCTGGCCCTGCACATCGATTCGCTGATGCTGTTCTATCTCGGTTACGGCGTAATCGGCGGCGCCGGAATCGGGCTCGGATACGTAACACCGGTAGCCACCGTTGCGAAGTGGTTCCCCGATCGCAAGGGGCTCGCCACCGGCATTGTGGTAATGGGATTCGGCGTTGGCGCGCTGCTGCTCAGCAAGGTACTGGCGCCGGTGCTCGTGCTTCAGACCCGGGGCGACCTGCCGGAACTCTTCGTGTCCCTGGGGCTGATATTCGCCTGCATACTGGTCCCGGCCAGCCTGTTGCTCAGGGATCCGCCTCCCGGCTTTGCCCCGGGCGGCACGGCGGCGGCATCCGGGCCTGTTGCGCAAGCCCTGGCGAAAGCCGAGGACGCACCCCTGCGGGTTTGCCTCAGGTCCTCGGAATTCCTGGTCATGTGGGTCGTGTTCTTCTTCAACATCTCGGCGGGCATCGCGGTGATCAGCTTTCAGTCGTCGCTGCTGCAGGATGTGTGGGGGCTGGCCGATCCTTCGCTGGAACCGGAGCAGCTCGCCGAATACGGGGCGACGCTGATCGCCGCGAGTTCGCTCTGCAACGGCGTGGGGCGCCTGTTCTGGGGCCTGCTTTCCGACCGCCTCGGCCGAGTGCGGGTGTTCCGCATCCTGCTCGCCAGCCAGTTGCTCGTTTTCGGCATCCTGATGACGGAGCGGGACCCCATCATCTTCTCGATACTGGTCTGCTACGTGCTGCTGTGCTTCGGCGGCGGTTTCGCCACGGTGCCCTCGTTCGTGCTCGACGTCTTCGGCTCGAAGCGCATGTCCACCATCTACGGCGCCATGCTCACCGCCTGGGCGGCCGCGGGCATCTTCGGCCCGCTCTACGTCGGATCGCTCAAGGACCAGTATCCCGACCGCGCGGTGATCTACTGTTTCCTGATCGGCATCCTCATTCTCGGCCTCGGTTACGTCTTCACCTACCTCTTGAGCGACGACCGCTTCCGCGCCGGAAAACCGACGGTGGAAGACACCCTGCGCGAGTTCGGCGTCGTTCCGGCTACGCGTTGAGGTTCCAGGTGGTCCATTGCACCAGCAATCTGTTCCCGGGTGGGAACGGTACGCGACACCCTCGCGCGACATTCTCGCACTCTTGCAGAGCAACGTGGAACCGGCGGCGAATTGTGTTCAGCCGGGTTCCATGACGTAACATGGGTTCGTGGAGATCGATGGGTTGCATGAGATGACCGACAGGCACAGTTCCCCCGACGAGAACAACGTGTGGCGGCTCGAGACACCGGGCGCCGACGGCTGGCCGCGCACCGCGCGTCCCGACGATCCCGACAAGTTCTTCATGGTTTCGGCCGACGGCCACGTCCAGGAACCGGGCGATCTCTGGCGGACGCGGATCGACAGGAAATATCGGGACCGGCTCCCCGGCGCGGCGATGGATGCCAAGGGGAACCAGTATCAGAAAACCGAGGGATTCCGTCCCCTGCGCCTGCGCAACGTGAAGTTCGAAGGCGAAGACGGCCTGCGCAACCGGTCCGGCAGGACACCCGAGGAACGCATCGAAGATCTCGCCCGCGACGGCGTCGACGCGGAAGTGCTGTTCCCCAACAAGGGCCTGACTATCTGGGCGACGCCGGATCCGGTGTTCAGCCAGGCGATGTGCCGCGTCTACAACGACTGGGCCTGGGAGACGTTCAGAGACTTCAACGACCGCCTGTCGCCCATGGCGTGCGTGGCCCCGGCGGACATGGAGGGCGCCATCGCGGAAATCCAACGTTGCGCGGCGCTGGGGTTCCGGGGGCTTTCACTGCCCTGCAAGCCGGTGTGGGGGGCGCCGGACCACGCTCATCTCAATTACAACCTGCCGGATTGCGATCCGCTCTGGGCCGCGATCGAGGAGGTTGACCTGCCCGTCACGTTTCACGTTTCCACCGGCCGCGACCCGCGCACCTCCCGGGGCAACGGCGGGGCGGTCATCAACTACGCCGTGCATTCCCTGGCGCCGACCATGGAGCCGCTGGCGAACCTGTGCGCATCGGGGGTGCTGGCGAGATTCCCCGGGCTCCGGTTCGGCAGCGTCGAAGCGGGCATCGGCTGGGTGCCCTGGGCGTTGGCGGCCATGGACGAGGCTTACCTGAAACACCACATGTGGGTGCGGCCGAAGCTCGAGATGCTGCCCAGCGAATACTTCAAGCGGCAAGGTTTCGCCACCTTCCAGGAGGACAAGGCCGGCCTGGACCTGGCGCGGGGGCATGGCCTGGTGGAAAACTTCATGTGGGCTAACGACTTCCCGCACCACGAAGGCACCTGGCCGCACTCGGCAGCAGCGATCGAGCGCACCATGGGGCAGCTCTCGGACGGGGAACGGGCGAAGATTCTCGGCCTGAACGCCGCGCGCGTATTCGGGTTCGAGATACCCGAGCGTTACCGAAACCAGGCGGACGTTGCCGCGCTGACCGGCGGCTGAAGCACACCCGCCACCAGATTGCGGGTTGCACGGCGCAGGCGGTAGCGGCCCGGACTGGGGAGGGCTCCGATAGCCGCGCAGGCGCAGATCCGCTTCTCCTCACCGCGCTCGACGGTTCCGGTCAATCGGCGTACCGCCATCCCGAAATTGATATCGGTACCGTTGGCGAGATCACCGATCCTCTGGCTGTCCCGTGAGATGGGGGGCGACGATGAAATGGAAAGGCGGTACTACGGCTGTCGTCGGCGTCTGGACATCTACCGCACTTCTGCCGGACCCGGCGACAGTCACCGCCCATTCGAATACGGTGCAATTGCCGATGTAATCGAAATCAGTCGATGAGGCTTCATGCTAACCCGTTGTGCAAAAAATTAAAACAGGGTTTATTTTTCACCATGATCCCGAATGCCGGATTTTTGCGCGGACGGCCTCCGGTTCCATGGGAACTTTCGCCGCGCCGCATTGTCGGAGAGTGCGTTGTTTCGATGGATTCGGAAGGAAACTCAGCATGGGTCGAACCGCAAGTGTGGTGCAGGCATTCGTCAGGGGTGGTGCTGCTAAAGGAATCGGAGCCTCGGCGGCGCTCAACGGCGTTGCTCAGGGCGCTCGACAGATTTACCAGCCGCCGGGAAGCGGGCGGGGTTATTCCGTAAGCGCGGGTGAGCGCGTTGGGGCCTTCCTGAGCGCGGCGAATGTGCGCCGTCAATTCAATTGCCGGCGAGCTGCGCTTGTTCCGCCGGCGTTCAGCATTGCCGAGCGGACGGTCGCCGCGTGGCTCTCGACATCTGCCCGGGGAACGCACGATGTCCGTAACGGCGGGGTGGAATCCGACACCCGGACGAGCCGGCCGGGCAACAGTGGGCAGACCGGCCCATCGCCTTCGGCTGACTCGCAGGAACGGTCCTTGACGGTCTGGCGGCGGCAGAACACCCAGTTGGCCCCCCGGAGTCAGGTGGTCGACAGTCTCGCGGCGCCCGGCACGCAGAAGGTGCAGGCCGCTGCCGTTGTCCGGGCCGGCGGCGGAAAAGGCGCGGGCACGGCCGACATCGCCTTCATCGGCGGCGGCAACATGGCGAAGAGCCTGCTGCGCGGGCTCATCGACGCGGGCCACGATGCGGGGCGGCTTGCCGTGAGCGACCCGAACGCCGATTGCCGGGCTGAAATCGAGGCGCTGGGCGCCAGGGCGATCGCACACAACCAGCAGGCGGCGGATTGCGCGAATACCGTGGTGCTCGCGGTCAAGCCCCAGGTGCTGGCGGACGTTCTGGCCGGCATGTCGATTCCCGGTGAGTCGCTCATTGTCTCGGTCTGCGCCGGGGTGCCGGTCGATGGCATCGCAAGCCTGACCTCGAAAGACCAGGCGATCGTGCGCTGCATGCCCAACACCGCTTCGCTGTTGCGGGCGGGCATTACCGCGCTGTATGCCAACGCCAATACCGACGAGAACGGGCGTCAGGCGGCCGAAAAGATCCTGAGCGCCGTCGGCGAGACGCTCTGGGTGGACACGGAAGCCGAACTGGATGCCGTGACCGCGGTTTCCGGCAGCGGCCCGGCGTATTTCTTCTACCTGATGGAAGCCATGGCAAAGGCGGGGGAAAGCCTGGGTCTCGATCCGGAAGTGGCGGCAAGGCTGACTGTCGAAACGGCCTTGGGTGCGGCCCGCATGGCGCGCGAAACGGGAACGGCGCCGTCGACGCTGCGCCGCAATGTCACCTCCCCGGGGGGTACCACCGAAGCTGCGATCAATACGCTCAACGAGGGCGATGTGAACGACAAGGTCGTCGAGGCGCTCGGTCGGGCCAGGCAGCGGGCGCGTGAAATCGCCGATGAATTCGGGCCCAGGTAGAACGGCCTGCGACGATTGAACTGATCGAGCCCGGGCGCTCGACGAATAGACCTGGCCGGCGCGCGAACCCGGTTTCAGCGAACGACCGTTGCCACCGGCGGGTCAAGCGCTCCCTTTCCCCTGGCCGGAATGGCCGGGCAATGCGAACTGCGTTTGCCTGGGCTGAAAGGTATCGATGATCCTGCAATCGCTGAGCGCGCGGCCGCTGTGCTCGGCGCCGCTCGGAACTACCGCGACACACCCCGGCCCCAGCACTTCGGTAACCCCGTCGATGGTGAATTCCAGCTCCCCCTCCAGCACGTTGACGATCTGTTCGTTCTCGTGACTGTGCGGGGGCACCGGCGTGCCTTCCTCGACCAGCCAGAATGCCAGGGTTACCCGGTCGGTATGGACGAAGTCGGCATCGACACCGGGGCCGTAGGGTTGCAATTCGATCTTGTGCACGGCTCGGGCTCAGGAAATCTCGACGGTCTCCACAAGGCCGGGCCGTACCAGGGGCGCCTTGCGCTTGCGTTCGTACTTGCGGGCGGGGGTATTGACGATGTCGCCCAGTTCGCCGGCGGCGAGCCCCGTGGCGATGCGTTCCGGGCTCGCGTCTGCGTAGGTGGTGGTGCGCTGCCGCGGCCGGCGTTCGGCCGCTTCGATCATCGCGGCCATGCGCTGCGGCGAGGTTTCCTGGCCGTGGCTGGTGCCGGCGGCGCGGCTGATGCTCTCGTTCATGAGCGTGCCGCCCAGGTCGTTGCAGCCGGCGTTCAGGCAGGCGGCGAGCCCGGCATGGCCCATCTTCACCCAGCTCGCCTGGATATTGGTGATGTGCGGGTTGAGGGCGAGTCGCGCCACGGAGTGCATGAGAACCGCCTCGCGGAAGGTCGGCCCCTTGCGCGCCCGTCCCTTCAGGTACATGGGCGCTTCCATGTGCACGAAGGGCAGCGGGACGAACTCGGTGAAACCGCCGGTGCGCTTCTGCAGCCCGCGTATGCGCAGCAGGTGCCGGGCCCAGTGCTCGGGGCGCTCGACATGGCCGTACATGATGGTTGCCGTGGTTCGGAACCCCACCGCGTGGGCGGCCTCCATCACCTGCAGCCACTGGCCGGTGTTGATCTTGTCCGCGCAGATCACCTGGCGCACTTCGTCGTCGAGAATCTCGGCGGCGGTGCCCGGCAGGGTTCCGAGCCCCGCTTCCTTCAGGCGGGCAAGGTAGGGCTCCAGGTCCAGTTTCAGGGTTGCGGCGCCCTGCCAGACTTCCAGTGGCGAGAAGGCGTGGACGTGCATGTCGGGCACCGCGGCCTTCACGGCCTTGAGGATCTCGATGTAGGTGCTGCCCGTGTACTCGGGATGGATGCCCCCCTGCATGCACACCTCGGTGCCGCCCCGGGACCAGGCCTCTTCGGTGCGGCGCTGAATTTCCTCATGGGAAAGGTCGTAGGGCCGGCCGCGCAGGTTCTCCGACAGCTTGCCCTTGGAAAACGCGCAGAACTGGCACTTGAAGTAGCAGATGTTGGTGTAGTTGATGTTGCGGTTGACGACGAAGCTGACGGTATCGCCGTTCGTGGCAGCCCGCAGCGAATCTGCGGCCTGCGCCACCGCGGCGAAGTCCTCGCCCCGGGCCTGGAACAGCCGCACCACCTCCGCCTCCGCCAGGTCTTGGCCTGCAGCGGCCTTGTCGAGAATCGCCTGCAGGTCCGGGGAAACATTTCCGGGCAACGTCCGTATTGCGTGCAGGTCAGCCTCGGGCGGGTCGACCTGTTCACCGGGGGACCAGTCGTCGGTGCGCGGAAAGCCTTCGGCATCCTGCAGGTCGAGCAGCGGCTGGTGCAGTTCCGGGGCCACCCAGGTGTCGAATGCCTGGGCGTAGGCCGGATAGACCGTCAGCCGTTCGTGCAGGTGCTTGCCGGCCAGCGCGGTTTCCCTGGCGAGTTCGTCCAGGTGCGGCCAGGGGGCTTCCGGATTGACGAAGTCCGGTGTCAGTGGGGAGACCCCGCCCCAGTCGTTGATGCCCGCGGCAACGATCTGCCCCAGCACGCCGGGGCTCAGGTTGGGCGGCGCCTGAACGCTCATTTCGGGCCCGAAGATCAGTCGGGCCATGGCAATAGTCCACAGCAGTTCGTCCAGGTCCGGCTCCGGGGCCTGGGCCATTTTCGTTTCCGGCTTGGCACGGAAGTTCTGGACGATGATCTCCTGGATGTGGCCGTACTCGGCATGGACGGCACGGATGGCCAAGAGCGACTCGATGCGCTCCCGTCGCGTCTCGCCGATGCCGATGAGAATGCCGGTGGTGAAGGGAATGCGCGCTTTGCCGGCGTCGGCCAGCGTCTGCAGGCGCACTGCGGGAACCTTGTCTGGAGAGCCGTAGTGCGGCATGCTCTTCCGGCAGAGGCGCTCGGAGGTGGACTCCAGCATGATGCCCATGGAAGGCGAGATCCTGCGCAGCCGGGTCAGTTCCTCCGGGGTCATGTTGCCGGGGTTGAGGTGGGGCAGGAGGCCGGTTTCGTTCAGCACCGCTTCAGCGACGTGCTCCAGGTAGCCCAGCGTGGACTCGAAGCCGAGCGCCTCCAGACCCTCCCGGGCCGCCTTGTAGCGCAGTTCCGGTTTCTCGCCCAGCGTGAACAGGGCTTCCTTGCAGCCGAGGGAGGCGCCGTGGCGGGCGATTTCCAGCACGTCGTCCAGGCTCATGTAAGGCGCTTTCAGCTTGCGCGGAACCTGGGCGAAAGTGCAGTAGTGGCAGACATCCCGGCAGAGATGCGTCAAGGGGAAGAAGACCTTGCGCGAATAGGTGACGACGTTCCGGAACCCGGCGTCGCGCCACTCGGCGGCGATCGCGGACAGCGCGGCTGTGTCCTTGTAGTCGGAAAGGGCAAGCGCCTCGTTGTCGCTCAGGCTTTCCCTACGGCTCGCCGCGGCGAGGATCGAATTCGGTTTGTTCAAGTTACGTCCTTCCGGGATGACGCTCGGCAATCAAGGGACCGACTGCCCATTATTACCATCCGGCGTACATTCGGCCATACCCGATTGCGGGATCGGCTCCCCGGCCCTACTCGCCCCGCATCCGGTGCGCAGGCCCGCTCTCGGTGCCCCAACGAAGGCAGACTTTTGCCACGAACGGGACACCGGCCAATGCGCCGGGCCGGATGTCGCTCCATCAGCCCGAGCTGCGCGCCTCCTTGATGCAGGTACGCCGGATCAGCTCGTCGCCAACGAACCAGTGCCAGGTGCGGGCGCGCTTGTCGTTGCCGTCGTTGATCTGGATCATCTCGTAGAGATAGCTGCCGGGCAGGTCCTTGCGCGACCAGCTCAGCACGATGGTGCGGTGGTCGGTCTCCCAGGCGGAGCCGACGATGCGGTCGTTGTCCCACCAGATGCGCCCGGACTCGTACCTGGCGGGAAAGTCCAGTTCCTCGCGCCGGCCGTCGCTCCAGGTGTAGATGTTGGTCTGCATGTAATCGTGGTCGCCGGTGTCGGGGATAGTGCAGATCAGGTGGGATTCGTGGCGGTCGAGCAGGCTGTTGTCCGGCGCCACGTGAATGTACTCGCCGCGCCATTCGCCCTCGTGCCGGGCCAGGACGGGCATGCCGGAACGGATGTCGTCGGTCATCGCTGGTTCCTCCGTTTTCGGGGCGAATCCCTTGCAAATTGTACTAATGATGTATCAATATCTCTAATGTCATCGAAGGGCCGGTCAGGCCCCAACCACTGGCATTGGGAGAGGTAACATGTCTCGCTGCAAATTCCACGTTCCGGCCGCCCCGGTTCTGATTCTCCTTGGCTCGCTGACCCTGCCCGTTCCGGCGCTCGGCGCCGAGTCGATCACCGAGGAAATCCTGGTGACGGCCAGGAAAATGGAGGAGGGGCTGCAGGACACCCCGGTTGCGGTTACGGCCATCACGGCCGCCCAGATCGAGGAGCTGGGCATAAGCAGTCTCGCCGACGTATCGAAGATCACCGCGGGGCTGCTGTTCGACTCGGAATTCGCCCGGGGCAGCAACCGGCCGGTCATCCGCGGGCAGGCCAATATCCTGGGCGACTCCGGTGTGTCGTATTTCATCGACGGCGTCTACATCTCGGGTTCCATCGACGACTACGACCTGAACGACGTTGAACGAATCGAGGTGGTCAAGGGCCCCCAGAGCGCGTTGTACGGACGCAATACCTATTCCGGCGCCATCAACATCATCACCCGCTCGCCTGGCGACGAGTTCGGGGGGCGCGTGAAGGTGGAAGCGGCAGCCGACAGTCAGTACGAGGTGAGTGCCTCTGTCAGCGGGCCGCTCGGCGATACCCTGGCGGGTGGCCTGACCGTCCGGCACTACGAAATGGACGGCCCCTTCACCAACCAGTTCGACGGGTCCGACATCGGCGCCCGGAAATCCCAGTCCGTTGCCGGCGTTCTGGAGATGACGCCGAACGATCAACTGTCGATTCGCGCCCGGGCCTATTACGCGGAGCGGGACGACGGGCAACCCGGCATGACGGTCACCCGCTATTTCGACAACAACTGCTTTCCGGACAACGGCAGCCTCTACGGCGGCGCCGGCCGGTATTTCTGCGGCGAGGTAAAACCCGGCGACATCAATACCGACTGGACCGTGCAGGTACCGGAAGCCGAAGACACCGACGAAAACCTTCAACTCAGCCTCAAGATCGACTTCCAGATCAACGACATGCTCTCGTTCACCTCCATCACCGGCTACAACGACCGTCAGGAGACGTTTGTCATCGACGGCGACTACCTGCCGACATCGTTCCAGGTCTCCAACTTCACGCCGAACGGCTTCCCGTTTGGCGGTTTCGCCGACGGACCGCCGTTTCTCTATGCCTACGTTGGCAGCATGACCGACTTCACCTTCGCGTCCGCCACGGACGAAGACGCCTGGTCCCAGGAGGTCCAGTTGGCCTTCGCCTCGGAGCGGGTCAACGGCCTCATCGGCGCCTACTACTTTGACCTCGACCGGACCACGCGCGATATCCGGGAGGTTTCCGCCGCCCAGCAGGGAATCGCCCAGGGCAACTGGTTCCGCGAATTCCTGCGCATGCAGGGCGTTTGCGCCGCCAGTTTCCTGTGTGAGTCCATGGCGCCGTTCTTCGGCCCCACCATCGTCGTGCCCCGTGACGTGAACTTGATCGGTATCGAGAACACCGCCGTGTTCGGCATGGTTTCCTTCGATCTCGCGGACAACTTTGGGCTGACGCTGGAGGCGCGTTACCAGGACGAGAACATCGATCAGCATGCGGTGGTCCAGGACCTTGGTGGGCCCGCCGCTCCGCCGGTCGTGGCCGATGCGAGCTTCGACGGCTTTCTGCCCCGGTTGACGATCGACTGGCGGCCGTCGCCCAATCACCTGCTCTACGCGGCCTACGCACAGGGCACCAAGCCGGGCGGCTTCAACGGCACCGTCGCCATCGAGGCCGGCATCCCCACCTTTGACGAAGAAGATGTGGACAGCTTCGAGATCGGCGCCAAGAACGTGCTTGCGGATGGACAGATCATCGCCAACCTGGCGTTCTTCATCAACGACATCGAGGGGTACCAGTTGACCCAGAACGTCCGGTCGGGCCAGAACACCACCTCGGCGACGGTGAATGCGGGGGATGCCGATATCTATGGCATCGAAGCCGAGTTCCTGATGCGGCCGCAGGCCTTGGAAGGACTGTCCCTGACGCTGAACTACGCCTGGGTCGACTCGGAATTCGACCGTGGCTTCGACCAGAACGAGGGACTGCTGCTGGACGTCGCCGACGACGGCCTGGTCAACTGTTCGCTGGGCATGCAGTTTCCCGAAGTCGCAAGCTGCACCGGCAATTCGGCGTTCGGCAGCATCGAAGGCAAACGGGTGCCGCGTACGGCCGAGCACCAGGTGTATGCGGACCTCGAAGTCCGCCGGCCCCTTGCCGATGCGGGCGACTGGGAGTGGTTCGTCGGCGCCAGCTATGCCTTCGAGTCCAGCAAGTTCGCGCAGGTGCACAACTACGCGGAAACCGGCGACACCTCGCTCGTCAACGTGCGGGCGGGCGTGGCCAACGACCGCTACTCCGTGCGGGTCTGGGGCAGGAACCTCACCGGCGAAGACAGCGCTTATGCCGTGCTGCGCTACGCCGAACCGGAAGCGTTCCGGAGGAATTTCGGGGTTGCGCAGCGCCGGGACACCTGGTTCGGCGTGACGCTTTCGGCAAACTGGTAGTTGACCGAACGCGGCGCATTGCCGGCATGGCGGTACCGTTGTCGCCCGGCGGCCTGCCGCAAAGTCGCGCCATCGCACCGGCATGCTCAAGGCGCGTGCCGGCCTGAGTCGCGAAGTTGCGGAATGGAAGTGCGCTGCGCATGAACCGGCGGACGTTTGGCAGAGCGCTGGCGGCGGGCACCCTGCTGGCCGCGGTGTCCTGTGCGCGCCCTCCTTCCAGGCCGGTGGACGTATTGGTTCTGGGGGCTGGCCTTGCGGGCCTTGCCGCAGCCGGAAAACTGCTGGCGGCAGGCCGGGAGACGCTGATTCTGGAGGCCCGGAACCGGGTGGGCGGTCGGGCATATACCGATCTGAACCTGCCGGACCGGCCGGAATACGGTGCCGTGGAAGTCGGCGACTCCTACACCCGGGTTCACGCACTGGCCGCGCGACACGGCCTTTCCATCGACCGGCCGAACCGCCGCTGGTTCTCCCGGGTTGCCCTGCACGTGAACGGGCATACGCTCGGCGCGGACCGATGGGGGGAGTCGGAAGCCAATCGATTGGCGGAGGCCGAGCGCGCCATCCCGCCCTTTCGACTCGAATCGCACTTTCTGGGAAGAGCCAACCCGCTGTCTGCGGTCAGCGGTTGGGATGCGGAGGGCTGGGCCGGGGAAGACAGGTCCATCACGCAGGTGCTGAGGGAGCAGGGCGCCTCCGAAGAAGCGCTGCGGCTGATCAACGTTTCCGGCAATCACACGCACAGCGATGACGTAAGCGCCCTGGGCGTCTGGCGAAGCGCGGTGGCGCGCCGGCAGGAGACGGGAACCGGCCATTTCGCCGCGGGAGCCGGCGCGCTGGCGTCGGCCATGGCCGGAGGCCTGACGGGGCAACTGCGGCTCGGCAGCGTGGTCGAAGCCATCGGTCAGCAGGAAGGCGGCGTGCGCGTGCGGCTCGACAACGGCGCCGAGTTTCGGGCGCAACATTGCATATGCACCCTGCCGATACCGGCACTGCGCGCCGTGCGCCTGGACCTGCCGCTGACCGCCGATCAGCGGGAAGCGCTGGCGAACGTCCCTTATACCCGGGTTACGGTGGCCCTGTTCGATGCCGAACCGTTCTGGGAGGAGGATGGCCTGGCGCCCTTCATGTGGACCGATACGCCCCTGGAGCGGCTGTTCCCGCGCGTTCACCGGGAAACCGGCACCTGCGTCGGCCTCAAGGCGTTCATCAACGGGCGCGGTACCGAAGCCGTCGACGCGCTGAATGAACGGGAGTTCGAGCGTATGGCCGTTGCCACGATCGAGCGCATCCGCCCGGCCGCCGCGGGGCGGGTGCGCTACCTCGGCCGTCATTCCTGGGGAACGGACAGGTTTGCCGGCGGCGCCTATGCGGCCTGGTCGCCGGGCCGGGTTGCCAGGCAACGCCGGGCAGTGCGGCTGAGGGCCGGGCGGGTGCTGTTCGCGGGGGAGCACACGGCCGTCGACGCGCCGGGCATGGAAGGCGCCATCCGTTCCGGGGAGCGTGCTGCCGGAACGTTGACAGGCGAATCTTGAATCAGGAATGTCGGGAGAACGACGATGAAGACCATTCTCAACGCCCTTTTGCTACTGACAATCGCGGTGGGTGGCTCCGGTCAGGCGCGGCAGCTCGATCCGGACGATGCAGCGGATGCGCTGACCATTGCCCGCAAGCTCGCCTGTTCGACCGTGGACGGCGTCCCCGCCACTTTCTGGTGGGAAGGGCGCGCCTACTCCCGCCGCCAGGGCGAGCGCGACCGGCTGCTGTTCGATGTGGAGGGCATGAACGTGCGCGCCTGCGTTTCGCACACCCACCCCGAGCGCGGGCAAGGCTACCGGATGGTCTCCCGGGAACTGCTCATCTATCGGGACCCCGCAACCGGCGAAGCGCTGTCCACCTGGGAGAATCCCTGGAGCGGTGAAGTGGTGGACGTACTGCACGTGGCCAACGACCCCGTCAACTCCGCGAACTACGAAGTCGACCGCAATGGCGACCCGTACCGATGGTCCGGCAAGATCACCGAAGGAAGATGGCGGCTAAACATCACCGTACCGCTGTTCTATCCGAACCCCCTGGCGAGCGATTACCAGGCCGAAATCGGCGGCATCTACCGCGCCACGGAGATGTTCAACTTTCTGGGCGATGCGCAGGAACTGCTCGACTCCGGCACGGAAACGGCGGGCAGTTCCATCGGCTGGGTGCGGATGTCCGACTGGCTTCCCTGGATGAAGATGGCCGGCCGTGAAGGAGTGATCTACATGCACACCGCCGGTCTCCGGCTATCGTCCTGGGATGCCCTGCCCGACAGCATGAAAGACGAAATCGCCACCCACTACCCGATCTACACGGAACCGCCGCCGCTCGATGACGACCGGCGCAACGTCACGAGCTGGATCTATTACAAGCGCGTTGCCGAGGGTGAAGAATCGGCCCCGGTGCGGACGGCAAAGGAATAGCAGGACTTTCCCGCCAGGACCTGCCGCGATGCAGTCGAGGATTTCTGGCGTTTGCAGCGGCCACAACTTCCGAATGTTCCGAATCCGGTTGTAGAACACGAACAACATTGGCGAACTCGGTGACCGGCTTGGTGCGACATGCTGGACACCGCGCCGCAGACTAGCCCGACCTATTCACGAAGGTCGATTGTAGAGGCTGGAGACAGGTCGAACTAACGATTTTTTGCTGGAAACGCGGTTAATCGGCGCTGGGATTCTTGTCGTCGTGCTTGTTTGTCGGAATTTTGGCCAGTAGCACCGCT
>CAZWZH010000092.1:0-32706 GCA_964638775.1 uncultured Pseudomonadales bacterium | reverse complement strand
CCAAGACAACGCGTCCGCTTGGCGTGCCGGATACCCGTACCGCATACCTGCTCTCGGAGCCGAATCGAAGGAACTGTTAAAAATCCGGTGAAAAAAAATATCCATTCAAAACAATGAGTTGAAGATTTGTTCCATGCGAGTGGGTATGAGGTGCCGGAAAGTCTGATACCTCCAATCGGAGGTTTCCCGATCTCCACATTGCATGTCACACCGCACATCAGTACCATGCGCGGCCTTATGCGAAACCACGGCGCAACACTCTTCTGGTTTGGTTACTTCGGCCGTGCCGCCGAGAGTTGGCGCTGCACCTGAAGTCCCGGCAGGACGACGGAAAGGCGGACGGACTCTCCCCGCCTTTCGGAGGAAACCCCGCAAGGCGACAAGCGGGGTTTTTTATTGGCCGGGGGCAACGAGCCGCAGGGAGACATCGACATGACGGAACTGGAAAACCTGAACGTGGCCGGACACGAAATACTCATCACGCCCGAAAAGCTGAAGGAGCGGCTTCCGGTCACGAGCGCCGCGGCGGCGAGCGTAGTGCGGGCGCGGGAAGCGGTGAACGCGGTGCTGGGCGGCGAAGACCGCCGCCTGCTCGCCATCGTCGGCCCCTGCTCCATCCATGACCCCTCCGCGGCCCTGGAATACGGCGAACGCCTCGCTGCCCTGGCGCGCCGGGTGGATGAAGCGATGCTGATCGTCATGCGGGCGTATTTCGAGAAGCCCCGCTCCACCGTGGGCTGGAAAGGCCTGGTCAACGACCCCTATCTCAACGACACCTTCCGTGTGGCTGACGGGCTGACGATCGCCCGCCAACTGCTCATCGACCTGGCCGAACTCGGCCTGCCGCTCAGCACGGAGGCGCTCAACGCCATCACGCCGCAATACCTGCAGGACCTGATCGCCTGGTCCGCCATCGGCGCGCGCACATCCGAGTCGCAGACGCACCGTGAAATGGCATCCGGCCTGAGTTCCGCGGTCGGTTTCAAGAACGGCACCGACGGTTCCCTGGACGCGGCCGTAAACGCCATGCACTCTGTGGCGGAACCGCATCGGTTTCTCGGCATAAACCCGTCCGGCCAGGTTGCGGTGATCGAAACCCGGGGGAACGCGAACGCGCACATCGTCCTTCGCGGGGGCGCCGGCGGCCCCAACTACGATGCGGGAAGCATCGCCGCCTGTGAGCGCAAGATGGAACAGGCGGGGCTGAAGCCCGTTATCATGGTCGACTGCAGCCACGCCAACTCCAACAAGAATCCAGCCACCCAGCCCGCGGTGGCCCGGTCGATCGTCAAGCAGATCCTGCGCGGCAACCGGTCCATCGTCGGTATCATGCTCGAAAGCCACCTGCACGAGGGCCGGCAACGGATTCCCGACCGGCTGGAGGATCTGCGTTACGGGGTTTCGATTACCGACGGGTGCATCGACTGGAGCACGACGGAAAGCCTGCTGCTGGAAATCGCCGATACCCTGCGCCCGACGGTATTGAGCGGAGCCGCTTGACGCCCTGACTGCTAGCGGTAATAGGCGTGTTCGGTGTAGGTGTGGTCGGTGGCGTCGCGGATGCCGCCGAGGTCGGGGATCTGCTCGAGGAGCGTGGTTTCAACCCCGTGTTTCAGGGTGATGTCCACCGCGGCGCAGCCCTGGCAGCCGCCGCCGAACTGCAGGACGGCCACGTTGTCTTCCACCACCTCCACCAGCGTAACCATGCCGCCGTGGGCGGCGAGGCCCGGGTTGATCTCGTTGTAGAGCACGTAGTTGATGCGGTCTTCGAGGGGTGAGTCGGGGTCGACGCTGGGGACCCGGGCGTTGGGGGCCTTGATGGTGAGCTGGCCGCCCATGCGGTCTTCCTGGAAATCGACCGCGGCACCTTCCAGGTACTTGCGGCTGCGTTCTTCGATCCAGGCGCGAAAACCCTCGTAGTCGTAGGGAACGTCATCGTCCTGGGACTCGCCGGGGCGGCAGTAGGCGATGCAGGTCTCCGCGTGCGGTGTGCCGGGCTGGGCCACGAACACCCGAATGCCCACGTCGTCGTCGTCCTGCTTTGCAAGCAGGTCGCGAAGATAGGCCTGGGCGCTTTCCGAGATCTCGATCACGGTAATTTCCGACTGTTTCAGTCGGGTATCCTACATGGACCTTGTCCGGATACCAAGAACCGGCCGACGCGGGGGCAATCCGGGCAACGGCGGCGGATCCCTGCCGGGTCGCACATGAATCCTGCTCATGTTCCGGTTCGAGAATTCAGATTGCTTTGGCCGGGGCCGCTCCTAGACTCGCTACAGCCACGGCTGGTGCCATGACCAGACTGGAACAGACGTTACGCGAGCGGATCCTGGTGCTGGATGGCGCCTATGGCACCTATCTGCAGGGTCGGGACATCGACGAATCAGCCTACCGGGGACGCGAGTTCCGGGAGCACGATCTGCCGCTTCGGGGCAACCACGACGTTCTCTGCCTGACGGCGCCGAAACTGGTCGCGGAGGCGCACCGCGCCTACCTGAAGGCCGGGGCCGACATACTGAAGACAAACTCGTTCACCGCTACCACCATCTCCCAGGCGGACTACGGCCTGGAGGATCACGCCGCCGCCATCAACGGCGCGGCGGCCCGCATCGCACGCGATGCTGCCATGGCGTTTGCGACCGATGACTGGCCGCGTTACGTGGCGGGCGTTCTCGGCCCGACCAACCGGACCGCCAGCCTCTCGCCGGACGTGAACGATCCGGGGGCGCGCAACGTCACCTTCAGCGCCCTGTACGATGCCTATCTCGACGCGGCGGGCGCGCTCATCTCGAACGGCGTGGACCTCCTCTTGATCGAGACGGTTTTCGACACCCTGAACGCCAAGGCCGCCATAGCCGCCGTGCGCGACGCCATGCACAGGGAGGGGCGCACCCTGCCGCTCGTGATTTCCGGGACGATCACCGACGCCAGCGGGCGCACGCTATCCGGCCAGACCTGCGAGGCGTTCTGGGCTTCGGTCGCCCACGCGAAACCGCTGGCTGCCGGGTTCAACTGCGCCCTGGGAGCGGAGCAGCTCAGGCCCTATGTAGACCGCCTGTCCCGCATCGCCGATGCCTTTGTAAGCGTCCATCCGAACGCCGGCCTGCCGAACGAGTTCGGCGGATACGACCAGAGCCCCGGCGAAATGGCCGCGGTTCTCGGCGAGTTCGCCGGGAGCGGCCTGGTCAACCTGGTGGGCGGTTGTTGCGGCACCCTGCCGGAACACATCGCCGCCATTCGGGATGCCGTGCGCGACTGCCCTCCCCGCCCCGTACCCGGGGCCCGGCCCGGCCTCGAACTCTCGGGCCTCGAGCCGTTGCGGATCGACAGCGAATCGCTGTTCGTCAATGTGGGCGAGCGCACAAACGTGACCGGGTCGGCAAGGTTTGCGCGGCTGATCCGCGACGGAGACTACGAGAACGCGGTGCGGGTCGCCCGCCAGCAGGTCGAGGCCGGCGCCCAGGTCATCGACATCAACATGGACGAAGGCATGCTCGATTCCCGGGGCGCCATGGTCCGGTTCCTGAACCTGATCGCTGCGGAGCCGGACATCAGCCGGGTGCCGGTGATGATCGATTCGAGCAAGTGGGACATCATCGAGGCGGGCCTGCAATGCGTGCAGGGCAAGGCCGTCGTCAATTCCATCAGCCTCAAGGAGGGCGAGGCGGCCTTCGTCGAGGCGGCCCGGGGTTGCCTGAAATACGGCGCGGCCGCGGTCGTGATGGCGTTCGACGAGCAGGGGCAGGCCGATACCCTCGAGCGCCGCATCGAGGTCTGTGCCCGGGCCTTCCGGATTCTCACGGAAACGGCGGGGTTTCCCCCGGAGGACATCATTCTCGACCCAAACGTATTCGCCATCGGCACGGGCATCGAGGAACACAGGAACCACGCCGTCGATTTCATCGAAACCTGCCGCTGGATTCACGAACATCTGCCCGGCGCCAAGACCTCCGGCGGGATCAGCAACGTCTCCTTCGCGTTCCGGGGCAACAACGCGCTGCGCGAAGCCATCCACACGGTCTTCCTCTACCACGCCATCGAGGCGGGGCTGACCATGGGAATCGTCAATGCCGGGCAGCTCGGCATCTATTCCGACCTTCCCGAGGAACTGCGCCGGCGGGTCGAGGACCTCGTGCTGAACCGGCGCGCGGACGCTACGGAGCGCCTGCTGGAGATCGCCGATCGATACGGCGGTTCGACCGCCCGCCGGCAGGCCGACGATGAGGGCTGGCGCACCCTTGACGTCGACAGGCGGCTGCGGCACGCGCTGGTGCACGGCCTCACCGAACACATCGTCGACGATACCGAGGAAGCCCGGCTCCGGGCATCGGATCCCATCGATGTCATCGAAGGCCCGCTCATGGACGGCATGAACGTCGTGGGCGACCTGTTCGGATCGGGCAAGATGTTTCTCCCGCAGGTGGTCAAAAGCGCCCGCGTGATGAAACAGGCGGTGGCCCACCTGGTGCCGTTTATCGAGGCGCGCAAGGGCCCCGGGCGCAAGGCCAGGGGCACCATCGTCACGGCGACGGTGAAGGGCGACGTGCACGACATCGGCAAGAACATCGTCGGCGTGGTGCTCCAGTGCAACAACTTCGAGGTGGTCGATCTCGGCGTCATGGTGCCCGCGGAAAAGATCCTGGAAACGGCTCGGGCGGTGGATGCAGACTTCATCGGCCTGTCCGGACTGATCACGCCGTCGCTGGAGGAAATGACCCATGTGGCTGCCGAGATGCAACGCCTGGGATTCGAGCTGCCGCTGCTGATCGGCGGCGCCACCACCTCCAAGGCGCACACCGCCGTGAAGATCGAACCCGAATATTCGAACGGCGCAACCGTATACGTGCCCGACGCTTCCCGGGCGGTGAGCACGGTGCAGCGACTGGTATCCGAAGAGGCCCGGATCGCCCTGGAGGCGGATCTGGGCGCCGAGTACGGCGCCATTCGCGAGCGGGCCGCCGCCCGCGCCCGCAAACTGGAACTGCTCGGCCTGGATGCCGCCCGCGCCAACAGGCTGCGCCTCGACTGGCAGGCGTTCGAAGCGCCGGTTCCCCACGCTCCCGGCGTTCACGACGCCCCGATCGAGCTGGAAACGCTGGTCCCCTATATCGACTGGTCGCCGTTCTTCATGACCTGGGAGCTGGCGGGCAAGTATCCGGACATTCTCGACGACCCGGTCGTGGGCGAGGCGGCACAAGACCTGTTCGACGACGCACAGCGGATGCTGGACACGCTGATCGAGGGCGGCCTGCTCCGCGCCCGGGGCGTGCTCGGGATCTGGCCATGCCGGCGGGACGGTGACGACGACATTCGCCTGTATGCGGACGAGGCGCACCGCACGCCCCTGGCGACGGTTCACCATCTGCGTCAGCAGCGGCTGCTGCCGGAGGGGAAGCCCAACCTGTGCCTGGCGGATTTCATCTCGCCCGAACGCGACTATATCGGCGGTTTCGCGGTGACCGCGGGCATCGGGGACGAGCGGGCCCTCCAGCGGCATGCCGGCGACGACTACGCGGGCATCCTGATCAAGGCGCTGGCCGACCGCCTGGCCGAAGCGGCCGCGGAATACCTGCACGAACGGGTGCGGCGCGAGTTCTGGGGCTTTGCCGCGGATGAGTCACTGGACGCGCCCGACCTCATTGCGGAGCGCTATCGGGGGATTCGTCCCGCACCCGGCTATCCGGCGTGCCCCGAGCACAGCGAAAAAGAACGGCTGTTCGGCCTGCTGGATGCCGAGCGCAGAACGGGCATCCGGTTGACCGAGCATTTCGCGATGCATCCCGCCGCATCCGTGTCGGGATGGTATTTCGCCCACCCCGAAAGCCGGTATTTCGGCGTCGGCAAGATTGCGGCGGACCAGGTCGCCGACTACGCCGCCCGCAAGGGCGTCGGAACGGAAACAGCCCGTTCCTGGCTGAGGCCGAACCTGGTCTGACACGCACTCTCCACCAGTTTCCTGCTGCGGGCGCGGATGCACTCGCGCAAGGGCGGTACGGATGCGGACCAAACGTTGTTTGATAACTTTTTGTTCTTTGGATAGTTGTATTCATCATTATTCGGCGTAAGGCTACGGTGCTAGCGTTATCGGTTGGCATACGAACGGCCTGCCCATGTACCGCTACGACAGCTTCGATCAGAAGTTCATCGACGAGCGTGTGGCCCACTACCGGGACCAGACGCGGCGCTATCTGGCCGGTGAACTGAGCGAAGAGCAATTCCTGCAACTGCGCCTGCGCAACGGGCTCTATATCCAGCGCCTCGCCCCAATGCTGCGGGTTGCCATCCCTTACGGAACGCTGTCCAGCCGGCAACTGCGCATGCTTGCGCACATCGCCCGCCACTACGACCGGGGCTACGGCCACCTCAGCACCCGCCAGAATATCCAGTTCAACTGGCCTGAACTCGAGGAAGTGCCGGACATCCTCGCGGACCTGGCCAAGGTGC
The DNA here is from genome assembly GCA_964638775.1 of uncultured Pseudomonadales bacterium. Classification (GTDB taxonomy): domain Bacteria; phylum Pseudomonadota; class Gammaproteobacteria; order Pseudomonadales; family Azotimanducaceae; genus Azophilus. The sequence continues at coordinate 26,262 of CAZWZH010000092.1, read as the reverse complement.
AGATGCACGCCATCCAGACGAGCGGCAACTGCATCCGCAACGTCACCACCGACGAGTTCGCGGGCGTGGCGGCCGACGAAGAGATCGATGCCCGCCCCTACTGCGAGCTGATTCGCCAGTGGTCCACATCGCATCCCGAGTTCGACTGGCTGCCGCGGAAATTCAAGATCGCCGTTACGGGCGCTCCCGTGGACCGGGCGGCAATCAACGTGCACGACATCGGCATCCGGGCCTATCCGGCACCGGGACGCCGCTCCGGCACCGATGGGGAAGATCTGTTCGACGTCAAGGTCGGCGGCGGGCTCGGGCGCACGCCCGTGATCGGCGCGCTCATACGCGAAGGGTTGCCGGCAAGGCACCTGCTGACCTATCTCGAAGCCATCATGCGCGTCTACAACCGTTACGGGCGCCGTGACAACAAGTACAAGGCGCGCATCAAGATACTGGTGCGGGCGATGACCCCTGAGGGTTTCAAGGCCAAGGTCGACGAGGAATGGTCCCATCTAGAGAATTCGGCAAGCACGCTGACGCCGGCCGAGATCGCGCGCATGCGGGCCCATTTCCGGCCGCCTGACTATCCGCTGCGGGAAGGCGCGGCGGATACGCTGGCCGCCGACCGGCTGCGCGACCCGTCATTCGACCGTTGGGTACGCCTGAACGTTTCGGCGCACAAGCAACCGGGATACGCCATCGTGACCCTGTCCTGCAAACCCACCGGCGTACCCCCGGGCGACGTTGACGACCGGCAGATGGAAGCCGTGGCGGGCTGGGCGGAGGCGTACGGATTCGGCGAAGTCCGCATCAGCCACCAGCAGAACTTCGTACTGCCCGACGTCGCCGCCGACGCGCTGTACGATCTCTGGCGTTCCGCCCGCGTTCTGGGTCTCGGCACGGCCAACCGGAACCTGGCCACCGACATCATCTGCTGCCCCGGGGGCGATTACTGCTCACTGGCCAATGCCAAGTCGATTCCGGTCGCGGAGGCCATTCAGCAACACCTCGAAGACCAGGACTACCTCCACGATCTCGGCGAGATCGACATCAACATATCCGGCTGCATGAACGCATGCGGCCACCACCACGTGGGTCATATCGGCATTCTCGGGGTAGACAAGAAAGGCCGCGAGTACTACCAGATCTCTCTCGGCGGCGACTCCGGCGACGACGCATCGCTGGGCAAAATAGTAGGGCCCTCGGTATCCCGGGACGAAGTCATCGCCGTCATCCAGGACATCCTGGACACCTACCTCGCCCATCGCATCGAGGACGAGAGTTTTCTCCACTGCGTCCGCCGGCTCGGGCTGGAACCCTTCAAGGAGCGCATCTATGCCAAAGCTGCTTAGTCTGAACGGAGAATTCGAGAGTCCCGCCACCGGGCCGCTCGCGGCGCGTCGTCACCGTCCGCCGTGGCCGGCGGAAAACGGCGATTCGATGGTTCGACAAGGCGTTACGGCCGCCGCGCCGGAGCTCGTGGATGCCGGGAACTGGACGCCGGAGTGCGGCAAGGGCGTGCGCTTGACCGTCGATGACGAGGTGGACGAGCGCTTCCTGGCGACAAACCGGATCGCCATCGAGTTCCCCGCGTTCAACGACGGGCGCGGGCTGTCCCTGGCCGTGCTGTTGCGCACCCGCCATGGCTATGCGGGCGATATCATGGCCACGGGCGACGTTCACGAAGACATGCTGCACTACCTGCGCCGCTGCGGGTTCACCAGCTTCCTGGTGCCCGACGAGCGCAGCCTCGACACGGCCCTTTCAACACTTGCACCCTATTCCGATTACTATCAGGCTTCGGTCATTGAGCCGCAACCCGCTTTTCGTCGGATAGGGAGAGGTGCCTGACCCCCATTTGCTCGAATCGGTCTTTCTGATATTCGCCGGGGCCGCCCTGCTGGCGACCCTGGCGCTGTTTGGCCGTCAGCCGCTGCTCGTGGCGTACATCGCCATCGGCTGCCTGCTCGGGCCGCACGGCCTGGCCCTGGTAACCGACGCGGTGCACCTCTCGGAGATCGCGGAGATCGGGATCATTTTCCTGCTCTTTCTGGTGGGCCTCGACCTGCAGCCGTCGAAGCTGCACAACATGGTCATGAAATCGCTGTTGACGGCGCTGCTTTCGAGCATCGCCTTCTTCGCGGTCGGTTTCTCGGTCATGCTGGCGTTCGGCTTCGAGTTCCGGGAAGCCGTCGTCACGGGTGTCGCGGTCACGTTCTCGAGCACCATTCTCGGCATCAAGCTGCTGCCGACGACCGTACTGCACCACCGGCACGTCGGTGAAATCGTGGTCAGCCTGCTGCTCATCCAGGACTTCATCGCCATCGTCGCCCTCCTGTTCGCATCGGGTTACGGCACCAGCCTCGACAGCCTGGTTTCGAACCTCGGCACCATCGCGATTGCGCTCCCGCTGCTGTCGGCCGGCGCCTGGCTGGCCGTCCGTTTCCTGATCCTGCCGCTCCTGAAGCGGTTCGATGTGTTTCACGAATTCACCTTTCTGCTGGCCATCGGATGGTGCCTGGGTTTCGCGAGTCTCGCGGAGGCCACCGGCCTGTCGCTGGCCATCGGCGCCTTCATAGCCGGCGTTGCGCTGGCCACGAGCCCCATCGCCCTGTATATCGCCGAGAGCCTGCGCCCGTTACGGGACTTCTTCCTGGTGCTGTTCTTTTTCACGGTCGGGGCTGCGCTGGATGTCCGGCTGCTGATCGAAGTCGCGCTGCCGACCGGGCTGCTTGCCGCTCTGCTCATGCTGATCAAGCCCGGGGTTTTCTCCGCGTTGCTGCGCTGGCAGGGGGAAAGCCCCGCGACGGGCTGGGAGGTCGGCTACCGCCTGGGACAGGCGTCCGAGTTCTCGCTTTTGGTCAGCTACGTCGCCATAACCGCCGGCCTGCTCGGCAAGGAGGCGGCGCACGTCGTCCAGGGCGCCACCGTCCTGACCCTGGTGGTTTCCAGCTACCTGGTGATCTTCCGCTACCCGAGCCCCATCGCGGTTCGCGCCGAGCTGCGCAGGGACTGAGAGCGCTCCGCCAAGGCCGCCCGCGGCCCCGCTACCGGCCGAACAGGCGCCCGGTCATGCGGCCGATGCTGTTCTCGACCTGGGCAAGCATTTTCTCCAGCGGCTTCTTCGGCTCTTTCCAGCGTATTTCGTAGACATCGGTATCGGCGCACCGCTGCATCAGGTATTCGTCGCTGGTCATGATCTCGTCGACCAGGTTGAGGTCCAGGGCGCGTTGGCCGAACCAGGCTTCTCCGGTTGCCACCTTTTCCAGGTCGAGACCGGGGCGTTTGTCCACGACGAACTCCTGGAACAGCGCGTGCAGGTCCTCCAGCTCGTCGGTGAACTTCTCCCGGCCCTCCTGGGTGTTCTCTCCGAACACCGTCAGCGTGCGCTTGTACTTGCCGGCGGTAATGAGTTCCACGTCGACGTCCTTCTTCTTGAGCAGGCGGTGCACGTTCGGAACCTGCGCGACGACCCCGATGGAACCGACCACGGCAAAGGGTGCGGCGATAAGGCGGTTCGCGACCGCCGCCATCAGGTAACCGCCGCTCGCCGCCACCTTGTCGACCGCGACCACCAGGTTCAGGTTCTTCTCCCGGACCCGCAGGAGCTGGGAGGCGGCCAGGCCATAGCTGTGGGCCAGGCCGCCGGGACTCTCGACGCGCGCGACCACTTCATCGCCTTCCCGGGCTTCGGAAAGAATGGCGTTGATCTCGTGCCGAAGCCCCTTGACCCGGCTCGCCTGCATGTCGCCCTTGAACGCGAGTGCAAAGACGCGGCCCGGCTGCCCGTTCTTTTCCGGGCCCTGGCGCCTCTCCTGTTTTCGCTTTTTGGCCGCCGCCTTGGCGGCTTTCTTGAATTCACCCGCGGGAAGGACGGCCTGCTCGATGCACTGCCTGAGGCTGTCGAGGTGATCGTTGAGCCGGGTGACTTCCAGGTGGCCCATCGTCTCCGAGCGTTTCTTCGCCGCCAGGGATGCGGCGGCGGAAATCACGATCAGCATGGCTGCGACGACAGTGACGGCCTGGGCCAGAAAAACAAGATATTCGTAGACGTAGGCCATGCCGGCTCCTGTTGCATCGATCTGGTGTGTCTGGGCGGACGCCGTCCCGCGGGCTGCCGGACGGCGGCGGCCTACTCTACTGGTTCGGACGGATTCTCGTCCAGACGCAACGGTCTCCCAGGCGTTCGAGCATGGCTTCGTGGGCGGCCAGCTCCTCGGGACTGGCCCGGATCACTTTCAATCGCGGCCGGTCGGCCGGCAGGGGCGGAAACGCTTCCTCGCTGGCGAGGGCCTGTGCCTCCTGGCCCTGCGGGTTGGCGAACATCCCGGTTTGTCCGCCGGTCATCGCGAGATAGACATCCGCCAGAATCTCCGCGTCCAGCAGCGCCCCGTGCAGCGTTCGGTGCTTGTTGTCCACCCCGTAACGGCGGCAAAGGGCGTCGAGGTTGTTCCGCTGTCCGGGGTGGCGGCGCCGCGCCAGGTCGAGGGAGTCTTCTATGCGGCAAAGTTCTTCGAGACGAAAGTCGATTCCCGGCAGCCTGGAGAACTCGTCGTCGAGAAAGGAGCGATCGAAAGGCGCATTGTGGATGATCAGTTCGGCGCCGCGCACGAATTCGACGAACGCATCGCAGATATCCGCAAACGTCGGCTTGTCGTCGAGGAATTCGCGCCTGATGCCGTGAACCTCCAGGGCGCCGTCGTCGATGTCCCGCTCGGGATTGATGTAAGTGTGAAAGCGCTCGCCGGTGGGCTTGCGGTCGATGAGTTCGATGGCGCCGATCTCTATGATCCTGTGGCCCTGCTCGGGTTCCAGGCCCGTGGTTTCCGTGTCCAGAACGATCTGGCGCATCAGCCCCGGCGCTCCGCCGCCGCGTCAATGGGTCCCGCGCCGGTTTCCGGATGCCTCTCGAGTGCATCGATGGCCTCGTTGGCGAGGCGGTCGACCCGCTCGTTCTCCGGGTGCCCGCTGTGACCCTTCACCCAGCGCCAGTCGATCCGGTGAGGTTCGGCGGCGGCCTCCAGGCGATGCCAGAGATCGCGGTTCTTGACCGGCGTTTTCTGGCTGGTGCGCCAGCCGTTTCGCCGCCAGCGGGGCACCCACTCGGTGATGCCCCGGCGCACGTATTCGGAATCCGTAGACAGCACGACCCGGCACGGCCGAGTCAGGCGCTCCAGACCCTGGATGGCGGCCATGAGCTCCATGCGGTTGTTGGTGGAGTCCCGTTCCGCTCCGGAGACAACCTTGCTGCTGCTCCGGTACCGCAGCAGTGCCGCCCAGCCACCGGGGCCGGGATTGCCACGGCAGGCGCCGTCGGTGAAGATCTCAACGACGGCGCTCAAGGGGCTTCCAGGCAGTCGGTTTCGGGTAGGCGACCGGTGCTACGCGGGATCGTTCGCGGGCCTGGCGCCGTCCCACCCAGCGCCCGCCCTGGGCCTGTTTCAGCGCCGAGACAATGACAACGCCCCCGGTGGGCGGCTGTACCCGGTCCAGCCAGGCGCCGACCTGCCGCGGCCAGTTCCAGCCGAGGTGCAACGGCAGGCCGAATCCGAGGTAGGCGGTGCGGGTTTCCGGCCTGAAGCCCAGCAACGCCAGCCAGTCGAGCAGGCGCAGGGGATTGACAAAGCGCATGCCCGAGAACGGGTCGTCGTGCAGGCGCCCGTACATCACCCGCAATCCCCACAGGCTCATTGCGTTGAACGCGCAGATCAGCAGCCGGCCGCCGGGCGCGACAACGCGGCTCACCTCGCGCAAGGCCTCCCGCGGATCGTCCTCCAACTCGAGGCTGTGATGCAGAACGAAGCCGTCCGCGGACTGGTTGGGCATGGGCAGCGCACTGAGGCGGCTGGTCATGCTCGACAGTTCGGCGTGCGTTTCCGTTTCCCGGACGGCCAGGTAGAAGCAGTTGCGGACCATGCAGCGCTTGACACCACGGGCCGCTGCCGGCGTGCCGCCGGACCAGACCAGCGTATCGCCGTGAAACCGTCGCACCAGGTCGGCCAGGAGGGGATCTTCCCGGGCGAGGACCCACTGCCCGAGACTGCTGTCGCACCAGGTGGCCCGTGATTGCTGTGAACCAGGCACGCCGGCCGCCCTGCTCAGCGCCGCTCGATGTCCGCTTCGGCATCCAGTGCGGCCTGCAGGGCCGCAAAGTCCAGGGTGCCGCCCCGGGAGGCGAACCAGGTGCGCATGGTTTCGAGTTCCGCATCGGAGACCGCCGCGAGGTCGCCGTCCTGTACGCGCGTGACGGTTACAAGCGCCTCCCCGTCCGCACCGAGACTCGCCTCACCCACACTCCTGCCGCCTTCCGGGGGTCGCGGCAGCGCGAAGGCGGCGGCCAGAACGTCGTCGGGCGCCGTGCCTCCCGCCCGGGTAACGAGTTCGAAGGTCTCCCAGTCAAGGCCGTGCGCATCGGCGACATCGGTCACGCTCGCGCCGCCGCGTATCTGCTCCAGCGCCTCGCCTCGGGCGGCAAGCAGTGCCCGTTGCGCTTCCTGCTCGACGAGCAATGTCCCGATCTCCCCTTCGACCTCGGCGAAGGGCTTGACCACGGGTGGATGGCTCTCCCACACCCGCGCCACCACGGCGCGCCCGTCGCTGTACTCCACCGCCGGGCTGTTGTTGCCGTCGACCAGCACATCGGCCTCGAATACCGCATCGCGCAAACCGGCATTGACGAAAATCCCTTCACCGGACTCACGGGTGACGCCCTCGGCCCGGTTCAGGTCGAGTTCAAGGGTTTCCGCGATGCCGTCCAGGGAATCGTTCATCTCGAACGCCAGGTTATCGAGTTCGCGCAACCGGTCCTTGAACAGCTCCCGCGCGGCGTTTTCGACCAGGCGCCGCTCGATGTCAGCCCTCAGTTCGTCGAACTCGGGGTAAGGCTGGATCTCGATGCCGTCGAGCCGGATCAGGTGGTAACCGAACTGGGATTTCACCGGCTCGGAGAGCTGGCCGTCTTCTTCGAGGTTCCACAGCGCCCGCTCGAAGTCCGGGTCGAATATGCCCTTGCCCACGCTGCCCAACTCACCGCCCGCCGCACTCGAGCCCGGGTCTTCGGAATACTCGCCGGCGAGGTCTGCGAAGGACTCCCCGGATTCGATGCGTTGCCGGATGTCGGCCAACAGGGCCCTGGCCTGTTCGTCGTTCCGGTCGTCGGTAACCTGAAGAAGAATGTGCGAACTGCTGCGCCGTTCTTCCCCGCCGGCGTTTGCCTTGTCTGCCTCGTATTCGTTGCGTAGCTGTTCCTCGTCGATGTCGACCGCCGGGTCTTCGGTGAGCATTTGCCAGTCCAATTCCAGGTAGGCGACATCGACGGACTCTTCCGTCATGAATTCCGCCTGGTGTTCGTTGTAGTAGGTGAGAATCTCCTCGGGTGCGATTTCAACGCCCGCGCTGAAATGTTCGACCGTAAACGGCAGGTAGGCGATATCGCGACTCTGGTTCATGAGGGCGTTCAGGAGCCGTGTTTCCCAAAGCGGCAGTACGGCCGTTTCGGTGACCGCCTGACGTAGCTGGTTCACCCTCAGGAGCGCCCCCATTTCCTCGAGGTACTCGGGCGCGGAGTAGCCGAGTGCGGATACGCCACGCCGGTAGAGGTTCTCGTTGAAGCGGCCGTCCACCTGGAAGTTGGGGTCGCCGGCGACAATTTCGTCCACCTGGGATTTCGATGCCTGCAAGCCCAACTCGTCGATTGCCTGGTCGAGCAGCTTGCGGACGATCAACTGCTCCAGGGAAGCCTGCTGCAGCGCCAGTTGATCGATGGCTTCCGGATCGGCCTCATCGCCGAGCTGCAGCATGATTCTGCGGCGCTGGCGTTCGGTTTCCACCTCCACCATGCCACGGGTGATCTCGTCGCCGTTGACGCTGGCGATTTCGGGGTCGCCGGGCGCAAAGACATTGAACGCCCCGAAACCGAAAAACGCCAGCGCGAAGACGAGCGCCGCCACGATGATCTTGAACCCCATGCTCTGGGTGCGGTCTCTAAGCTTCTGCAACATGGTTCTAGTCCCGCCAACAAAAAAGGCGCAGAAGCTGCGCCTTTAGACGAATTGATGAAATCCCTGCTCTGGGGAAGTCGATCGGTATGGGGCCTTTCCTTAGTTCAAAGCGTCTTTGAGCGTTTTGCCGGCCTTGAATGCCGGCACCCTGGAGGCCGCGATCTCGATGGTTTCGCCGGTCTGGGGATTGCGGCCGGTGCGGGCCGCCCGGTCTCTGACGGAGAACGTTCCGAACCCCACCAGCGCAACCGGGTCGGACTGTTTGAGCGAGTCTGTAATGGCGTCAAGCGTTGCTTCTAGCGCCCGAGCGGCAGCCGCCCTGGAGATACCGGATCCTGCTGCGATGCGATCTGTGAGTTCGGATTTGTTCACGTGTTTTCCCTCGATGACGGCGACCCTTGAACGGACAGCCGAGATGAATTTGCAACCGTATGATGACTACGATCAGCCCTCGCGTTTATACCAACAGCGTTTTTTCACTGCAAGCCTGTACCCGCCTCCCGGCCCGACCAATTCACGAACCGGCCGGGCGGCCGGGTCAGTGGGGATTGACGGTCGGTTCGTCGTCAGCGTTGAGGTCCACTACCGGGCCGGAAACCGGGGGACCCGCTTCCTTGGCGAACCGGGGTGCGGGCATTCGTTCGAGCGCGAACTCAAGCACCGCATCCATCCACTTGACCGGGTGGATGTTCAGGTTTTCCTTGATATTGTCGGCTATCTCTTTGAGATCACGTTCGTTTTCCTCCGGAATGACAACGTGACGTATGCCTCCCCGGTGTGCCGCAAGCAGCTTTTCCTTCAGGCCGCCGATGGGCAGGACGCGTCCGCGCAGGGTGATTTCACCGGTCATCGCGACATCGGCGCGAACGGGGATGCCGGTTACCACGGAGACCATGGCCGTGCACATCCCGATGCCGGCGCTGGGGCCGTCCTTGGGTGTGGCGCCTTCCGGAACATGAATGTGGAGGTCGTATTTTTCGTGGAAGTCACCGGCTACGCCCAGCGCATCGCCGCGGCTGCGCACGAAGGTGAGCGCCGCCTGGATGCTCTCCTGCATGACATCGCCGAGTGAGCCGGTCTTGGTTTGCCTGCCCTTGCCGGGGACGGCGACCGCCTCGATATTCAGCAGTTCCCCGCCCGCTTCCGTCCAGGCCAGCCCGGTGACGATGCCGATCTGGTTGTTCTCCTCGGCGAGCCCGTAGGTGTGACGCCGTACGCCGTTGTATTTCTCGATGTCCTTCGCGCGGACCCTGATGTCGCCGATTTCCGGCCGCATTGCCTTGCGCTTGACCACCTTGCGGGCCAGCTTGGCGATCTCCCGCTCCAGGCCGCGCACGCCCGCCTCCTTGGTGTAATAGCGGATCAGGTGCAGTATCGCCTTGTCTGTCATGGCGAGTTCGCCGGTTTTCAGGCCCGAGCGCTCGAGGTGCTTGGGTATGAGAAAGCGCCCGGCAATGTTGAGTTTCTCGTCTTCGGTGTACCCCGGCAGCCGAATGACCTCCATGCGGTCCAGTAGCGCCGGAGGCATGTTGAGGGAGTTGGAGGTGCACACGAAAAACACGTCCGAGAGGTCGTAGTCGACTTCGAGATAGTGGTCGTTGAAGGTCCCGTTCTGCTCGGCATCGAGCACCTCGAGCAACGCGCTCGCCGGATCGCCCCGGAAATCGGTTCCCATCTTGTCCACTTCATCGAGCAGGAACAACGGGTTGCTGACGCCGGCCTTGGCCATCTTCTGCACGATCCGGCCCGGCATCGAACCGATATAGGTGCGCCGGTGGCCGCGTATTTCGGCCTCGTCGCGGATGCCGCCCAGCGCCACCCGCACGAACTTGCGGTTTGTGGCGCGGGCGATGCTCTCGCCGAGGGACGTCTTGCCGACACCCGGCGGGCCCACAAAGCAGAGCACCGGCCCGCTCATGCGGCGCACCCGACTCTGCACCGCCAGGTACTCGATGATCCGCTCCTTGACCTCCTCGAGCCCGTAGTGATCCTCGTCGAGGATCCGCTGGGCTTCCGGGAGATCCCGGCGCACGCGGCTGCGTTTCTTCCAGGGCATGCTCAGCATCCAGTCGAGATACCCGCGCACCACGGTCGCCTCGGCCGACATCGGGGCCATCAGCCTGAGCTTGCCCAGTTCTGCGAGTGCCTTGTTCCTGGCATCCTTCGGCATGCGGGCTTCGGCGACCTTCGCCGCCAGTTGGTCGATCTCGTTGGAGCCTTCCTGGATATCGCCGAGTTCCTTCTGGATCGCCTTGATCTGCTCGTTGAGGTAGTACTCCCGCTGGCTCTTCTCCATCTGTTTCTTGACGCGGCCGCGGATGTCCTTTTCCAGCCGCTGGACATCGAGATGGGTGTCCATCAGCGACAGGACCAGGTCGATCCTCTTCTTGAGATCGAAGGATTCGAGAACGGCCTGCCTGTCCTTGACAGAAAGCGTCATGTGCGAGGCGATCGAGTCGATGAGCCGCGCGGGGTCGTCGATGCCGGACAGCGTGGCCAGCACCTCCTGCGGCACTTTCTTGCTGAACTGCGCGAACTCCTCGAACTGGGACATGGCCATCTGTAGGCCCTTTTGCACCTCGGAAGCGTTCGCCTCCCCTTCCGTCACGGTCTCAACATCGGCGACGATGTATTGGCCATCGAACTCCAGCCGCGTGATCCTGGCCCGCCGTTCGCCTTCGACCAGCACTTTCACGGTGCCGTCAGGGAGCTTCAGCAGTTGCAGGATGGTGGCCAGCGTACCGACCGAGAAGACATCGCCGGCTTCCAGGCGCTCGGCCGTGGCATCCCGCTTTGCCACCAGCAGGATGCTCTTTCCGGCGCTCATCGCCGCATCGAGCGCCTTGATGGAACTCTCGGTGCCGACGAACAGGGGGTGCACGCTGTGCGGATAGACCACCATGTCGCGCAACGGCAGCACCGGCAGGCCGGTAATCGGGTTTTCGGTCATGGCGGGGTGTGCCCGGGCAGCTTTCAGTCTTCCGGCGCGGCGGCGACCTTGTCCCGGTTCTCGTACATGAGCATGGGCTTGCTTTCGCCGGTAATCACGCTTGCATCGATCACCACCTTGGCGATGGGGTCGGACGACGGCAGGTCGTACATGGTGTCGAGCAGCACGGCTTCGAGAATCGAGCGCAGGCCCCGGGCGCCCGTCTTGCGGTCCATGGCCCGTTGCGCGACGGCCTTGAGGGCGTCTTCGCGGAAATCCACCTCGACGCCTTCCATCTCGAAGAGCTTCGCGTACTGCTTGGTCAGGGAGTTTCTGGGCTCGGTGAGGATTCTCATCAGCGCGTGAATGTCGAGTTCCTCAAGGGTGGCGACCACCGGCAACCGGCCGACGAATTCGGGAATGAGCCCGTAACGGATCAGGTCTTCGGGCTCGACGAGGCGCAGGGTCGCGCCGATCTGCTTGCGCGATTCCTCGCCTCGCACCTCCGCGCCGAAGCCGATTCCGGACTTGTCGGACCGCTCCAGAATCACCTTGTCGAGTCCCGCGAAGGCGCCGCCGCAGATGAACAGGATGTTCGACGTGTCGACCTGCAGGAATTCCTGCTGCGGGTGCTTGCGGCCGCCCTGGGGCGGGACGGAGGCGATGGTGCCCTCGATCAGCTTCAGGAGGGCCTGCTGGACGCCTTCTCCGGATACGTCGCGGGTGATGGAAGGGTTGTCGGACTTGCGGGAAATCTTGTCGATCTCGTCGATGTAGACGATGCCCACCTGGGCCCGTTCCACGTCGTAATCGCATTTCTGCAGGAGCTTCTGAATGATGTTCTCGACATCTTCGCCGACATAGCCCGCTTCGGTGAGCGTTGTGGCATCGGCGATGGTGAACGGCACGTCGAGCAGCCTGGCAAGGGTTTCCGCGAGCAGCGTCTTGCCGCAACCGGTGGGGCCGATCAGCAGGATGTTCGACTTGGAAAGCTCCACGTCGTCTTTCTTGCCCGAGTAGTTCAGCCGCTTGTAGTGGTTGTAGACGGCCACCGAGAGGACTTTCTTGGCGTGTTCCTGGCCGATGACGTACTCATCGAGAATGCCGTTGATTTCAGCGGGGACGGGCAGCTTTTCGCCGTCGGCGCTCTGCGCACCCTCCGATACCTCCTCGCGGATGATGTCGTTGCAGAGTTCAACGCACTCGTCGCAGATGAACACCGACGGACCCGCAATGAGCTTGCGAACCTCGTGCTGGCTCTTGCCGCAGAAGGAGCAATAAAGCAGCTTCGTGGAGTCGCCTCGCCTACCGCCTTCGTCAGCCATGCTTACCTCGACAGGGTTCCGTCATCTTTACCTTGCGGTTTATCCGGGGATATTTCAAGCCTCGCCGGCGCTTGCCGGCCTATTGCCCGACCACCGCGGGCAGCGTCTTGCGCGGCTGCTGCACGCGGTCGACCAGGCCGTATTCCTCCGCGTCGTCGGGGCTCATCCAGAAGTCGCGGTCGGAGTCGGCCTTGATGCGTTCCACCGGCTGGCCCGTATGCTGGGCGAGCAACCGGTTCAGCCGCTCCCGCATGTGCAGGATCTCCTTCGCCTGGATTTCGATGTCGGCCGCAACCCCCCGGGCGCCGCCCATCGCGGGCTGGTGGATCATCATGCGGGAGTTGGGCAGCGCATAGCGCTTGCCGGGCTCGCCCGCGGCAAGCAGGAAGGCGCCCATGCTGGCGGCCTGGCCGATGCACAGCGTGCTGACGTTGCAGCGCACGAACTGCATCGTGTCGTAGATGGCCATCCCTGAGGTCACGGCACCGCCCGGGCAGTTGATGTACATGTGGATGTCCTTGTCCGGGTTCTCTGACTCCAGGTACAGGATCTGGGCGATGACGAGGTTGGCGACCTGGTCCTCCACCGGCCCCACAACGAATACGATCCGGTCTTTCAGCAGCCGGGAATAGATGTCGTAGGCGCGCTCGCCCCGCGACGACTGTTCGACCACCATGGGCACCAGGCCCAGTGCGCTGGTCTCTTTCATTCCTTCATACTCCTTGATTGGCGAGTTCCTTGATTGGCGGGTCGTGGCCGGGCTTCCGGCCGTCCCTCAGATTCCCGGTACGCCGGGCGGCGCGTCCACCGCGGCCGTGTCTTCCTCTTCGCTTTCGTTTTCGCTTTCGTTGTCTTCGAGCATCTTGCCGGCAATGATGTCGGCATAGGGCCGTTCCTGCAAACTCACCCGGGCCGCCTCGAGCACGGTCTCGATGACACGCTCCTCGAGCACGGCCAGTTCGACACCGGTGAGCTGTTCCTCGTTCTGATAGTACCAGGCGACCACCTGGTCCTTGTCGGCGTAGGGCTCGGCAAGCTCCTCGATCCGTGCCCTGATCTTTTCCGCATCCGCCGTCAACTCGTGTTGGCGAATGATCTCCCGCGTGATCAGGGCCTGGGCGACCTTGTGCTCGGCCCGCTCCCGGAAAAGCTCGTCGGGCAGCGACACCGACTTGCGGTCGGCTTCACGCACCCGCTGCAGCATGCGATCCTTGAGGGCGTGAATCTCCTGGTGGACCAGTGCATGGGGAAGCTGGATCTCGTGCTCTTCCACCAGCCGGTCCATGACCCGGATCCTGACCTGCGCCCGGATCGCCGCGTCGAGTTCGCGGCGCATGTTGCCGGCCACTTCCTCGCGAAAAGCGTCCATGCCGCCCTCTTCGACGCCGAAGGCGCGGATGAATTCCTCGTCCACTTCGGGCAACCGGGGCTCTTTCACGGAGTTCAGCGTGGCCTTGAAGTCCACGGTCTTCCCGGCCAGTTCGTCGCTGTGGTAGTCGTCTGGAAACACCGCCGGAAATTCCCGGGTTTGCCCGGCCACCATACCCCGCACGGCCCGGTCGAAATCCTCGACCATGCGTCCGGAGCCGACTTCGAAAACCGCGCCGTCCGCCTTGTTGCCCTCAAACGGTTCGCCGTCGAGCAGCCCCTCGAAGTCAACGTTCACCAGATCGCCCTCGTCGGCGCCGCGCTCTACCTCGTCCCACACCCGGCGTTGCTCGCGCAATCTCTGCACCATGTCGTCGACGTCGCCGCCGGTTATCTCGCAGGTCGGCCGAGCGATCTCCAGGGAGGAAAAATCGGCGAGTTCAACAGCGGGAAACACCTCGAAGGTGGCCGTGAACTCGAAGTCGACGCCCGCGTCGAGCTTGACGACCTGCAGTACCGGCGAACCCGCGGGCGAGAGCGCTTCCCGCTGAACGGCTTCCATGAAGCTTGCCCGCATGACGTCGCTTGCCGTTTCTTCCCGGGCCGCGGCCCCGAACCGCCGGCGCACTTCCTTCATCGGAACCTTGCCGGGCCGGAAGCCGGGCAGGCGGACGCGGCTGCGGGTCTCGGTAAGCCAGGAGGAAACCCGGTTTTCGAACTGCTCGGAGGGGACGACTATGGTGAGGCGCCGCTCAAGGTCCGAGGTCTTTTCCACTGATACCTGCATGAGCGGACCTCTCAATTGCGGATCTGGCGGCCAGGCGCGCCGGCCTGCCACCCGGTCGCTGTTTTTTTGTCGAGCTCTTGCATGGCCCCGTTCGTAATCCGGTCATCGCGATGAATTGGGGTGGACGATGGGGTTCGAACCCACGACCGCCGGGACCACAACCCGGAGCTCTACCGGCTGAGCTACGTCCACCGTCAGTCTGTTTGCCGGCCGGCTGGCACGCCCGGAAGGACTCGAACCTTCAACCCTCGGCTTAGAAGGCCGATGCTCTGTCCGGTTGAGCTACGGGCGCAATAGCGGCCGCTCGCCTCTCACTACGGCGCATCCGCCGGCTGCTGCCGGTTTCGCGCCCGGTTCAATCTGGTCGGGGTAGAGAGATTCGAACTCCCGACACCCTGCTCCCAAAGCAGGTGCGCTACCAGACTGCGCCATACCCCGGCTAACCTGCCGCCCGGCGGGCTTGACCAGTAGCCCCCTGCCGGCGGCGGGCGGATGATACTGGCGGCTCATGCGACCGTCAAATCAGCAGAAAATTCAAAATCTTGACCGCCTTGAAGCGGTTTCGACGCATCGCAACGGCCGGGCGCCCGTGGCGCACGTCCGGCATCGCCCCGCGAACGCCGACGTACCCGCCTGACAAGCCGCGAGGAGCGAGTATACCGGGCAAATCTGAGCGGCGGGCGGAGCCCCGAGGGTCGACCAGAATCCATTCCGGTACGACACCCGGCGGCCCGGAGTCTGGATCGCCGCCGACCCATCCGCGCTAGAATGCGGCTTTTCGGGGGCGTCATGGCGGCCAGGATACTCGACGGGGCGGGGATCGCCCGTGAATTGAGAAACGAGATGCGGGAAACCGTTGCGGCGGCGGTCGCCGCCGGCAAGCGCCCGCCCGGGCTCGCGGTCATCCTGGTGGGCAACGACCCCGGCTCCGTGGTTTATGTCAACGCCAAGCGGCGCGATTGCGACCAGGTGGGCTTTCACTCCGTCGTGCAGCACGTCTCCGCGAACGTGACCCAGCAGGACCTGGAAAGCCGCGTCACGGCGCTCAACCGCGACTCCAGCATCGACGGAATTCTCGTGCAGTTGCCGTTGCCTGCACACATCGATGCCGATCGAATCATTGACCGGATCGAACCGGAGAAAGACATCGACGGCTTCCACCCCTACAACATCGGACGACTCGCCCTGCGCCGTCCCGTGCTGCGTTCCTGTACGCCAAAGGGCATCATGCAGCTTCTCGACCGCACCGGCATCGAGTACAAGGGCGCGGAAGCCACGGTGATCGGTGCCTCCAACCACCTCGGGCGGCCGATGGGCCTCGAGTTGCTGCGCGTGGGCTGCACGGTGACCACGGCACACAAGTTCACCCTGGACACCGCGGCCAAGGCCCGGGAAGCCGACATCCTCATCGCCGCCGCCGGCGTACCCGGCCTGGTCAAGGGAGACTGGGTCAAGCCCGGAGCGGTGGTAATCGATGTCGGCTTCACCCGCGGCGAAAACGGCAAGCTGCACGGCGATGTGGCATTCGAGGAAGCCAGGGAACGGGCCGCCTGGATCACCCCCGTACCCGGCGGCGTAGGGCCCATGACCCGGCTCGCCCTCCTGCAGAATACGCTCATTTCAGCCGGCCAGGCCTGAGCTTTGCCGAACATGCCCTTGCCCAAGGCATGCCGCCGCCTCGCGCCCGGATGGTTTCCGATGAGCTGGAGCTTCGGTGCAGCCTAGCCGGCCTGGAGGAGCATGAACCGCATCTTTCTCTCCGACCTGCACCTGGACAGCGTCAAGAGTCAGGCATTTGCGCGCTTCAGCGAATGCCTGTCCTGCGAAGCGGGCTGGGCCGACGAGATCATCGTTCTCGGAGATCTCTTCGAGGCATGGATCGGTGACGACGACGACTCCGACCTGGCCGAAGGGGCCTGTTCCACGCTACGGGAAGCTGGCCGCACCACCAGGGTGCTGCTCATGCCCGGCAACCGGGATTTTCTCTGGGGCCCCGGTTTCGCGTCGCGCACCGGCGCCACCCTGATCGACGATCCCCATCGCACCAAAGACGGACTGATACTGACTCACGGCGACTCCCTCTGCACGGAAGACACCGACTATGCCGAGTTCCGCCGCACGGTGCGCTCCGATGCCTGGCGGAGAGAAATGCTGGCGCGTCCCCTGGAAGAGCGCCGGCGAATCGGTATGCAAATGCGCGCGGAGAGCGCTGCAGCCAACGCGAACAAGGCCGACAACATCATGGATGTGACGCCGGCTGCAGTGACCGGACTGCGGAAAGATCGGGCGGCGCGAACGGTAATCCACGGGCACACCCATCGACCCGGCGTTCACGTCACCCCGGAAGGTATCCGCTACGTACTAGGAAGCTGGAATCGCTGCGGCTGGGTCCTGCGTGAACAAGCTGGACGATTCGATCTGGAGTGTTTCTCCCTCGTCGTTTCTTATCGAAGCCCGGGTTACCAGATTTCGCCGGGGCGCTGACGTACAGGAAACACCCGCCGCTCTCGAAGCCGGATCGAATTACCCGTTTCGCAATCCGATACGGTTGTATGTCTTATTCATGAAAGTTTCCACCCCGGCGCGCCGGGGCGCTGACGCGCAAGGAACAACGCCGGACTCTGGGGAAAGAGGTCGTATGCGGCGCTTCCCTTTCGGCGCGTTAAGCTCGTCCGAACACCTTGATTACTGCTGGACAATGTGGCCGTGCGCCGAAAGGGAAGCGCCGTATGCGAACTCGCTGCCGGGTGCCTGCGGTTTTTACATGATAGGAACGGTTCCAAATTCGAGCGCATCTTAAAATATTCAATATAATCAATAAGTTGAATATTTATTCCATGAATGGACGTGATAAACCACGTCCTGCGGTTCATTCAGCGGGAATCCTGTAACTTCGCTCGTAAGTGGCCAGGGAGCGATCGTGAAACTCCCGATTGATGACGGATAAAACCTCCCTGGCTGACGAAGGCCCTTTGGTCGCGTCGTTTTCTTCGTCTTCACTTTCCCCCCAGGGCAAGGGCATCCGGCGCATCGCCAGGCGCCTGAGCACTTCATAAGCCAGCGATGCATCGCTCAAGCCGGCCCGGTCACGAATCTTCACCGATTCGGCGGCGGCGCAGAGCATCCCCACCCGCTCATTGGACAGCACGCCGGCAAGCGAGCCGTCGCGCAATTCCTCCAGTCGGCCCCAAATGGCGTCCCGTTGCCCGTCGTCATAGCCGTTCCACTGCACCACCTCGTGGGCGAAGCGGTTGCAGCCACGGCAGACGAGGTCTCCGTAGGTTGTGGAGCAGACGCCGATACAGGGGCTGACCCGCCCGTAGCGCATCAGGCCTGGTTGTGCAGTTCGATCACTGTCTGGCCCGACTCCATGGCGGCCTCGCGGCGCTGCTTCATGGCATCGCTTCTGTGCTTTGACAGGCGCTTGAGATAGGCCGCATCGACGTCGCCGGTAACGTACCGGCCGTCGAACACGGAACAGTCGAAGCGGGCGATGGAACGGTTTCCCTCCCGGGCGCTTCTTACCAGGTCCTCGATGCGCTGGTAGACGAGCCAGTCGGCGTTGATGATCCGGCCGACCTGCTTGTCCGAACGGCCGAAGGCCACCAGTTCCTCGGCCGCCGGCATGTCGATGCCATACACGTTGGGAAACCGGATGGCCGGGGAGGCCGACGCCATGAAGACTCTCCTGGCGCCGGCTTCACGAGCCATCTGGATGATCTGTCCCGTCGTCGTGCCCCGTACGATGGAGTCGTCGACGAGCAGCACGTTCTTGTCGCGGAACTCCAGTTCGATGGTATTGAATTTCTGCCGCACCGACTTCCGGCGCAGGTTCTGCCCGGGCATGATGAAGGTGCGCCCGATGTAGCGGTTCTTGACGAATCCTTCCCGGTACTTGACGTTGAGCCGATGGGCGAGTGGCAGCGCGCAGGTACGGCTGGTGTCGGGGACGGGGATGACCACATCGATACCGTGATCGGGAAAGCGGGCGAGGATTTCGTCGGCGAGATACTCGCCCATCCGTAACCGTGACTTGTAGACGGATACTTCGTCGATGATGGAATCGGGACGGGCCAGATAGACGTGCTCGAAAATGCAGGGTACCAGCGCAGTGTCCTCGGCGCAGACCCGCGCCTGAAGTTGCCCTCCGACGCCGATGAAAACCGCCTCTCCCGGCGCCACGTCGGCGATCATTTCAAAACCGAGCATGTCCAGCGCCACGCTTTCCGAGGCGATCATGTACTCGTATCCCCGCCGCCCCCGCCGCCGCCCGTAAACCAGCGGCCGAATGCCGAACGGGTCGCGGAAGCCGACGATGCCGACGCCAATGATCATCGCGATCGCCGCGTAGGCGCCCCGGCAACGCCGATGTACCCCGGCGACGGCCTTGAAGACATCTTCAGCGGTCGGTGCGTGGGCATGGGTCGCCTGCAGTTCGTGGGCAAAGACGTTGAGCAGGACTTCGGAATCGCTGGAGGTGTTGACGTGGCGCAGGTCTTCGCGGAACAGGTCGGCCTGCAGGCTCTCGGCGTTCGTGAGATTGCCGTTGTGGGCAAGCGTTACGCCGTAGGGTGAATTCACGTACATCGGCTGCGCTTCCGCGGAACTCGAGGTGCCGGCGGTGGGGTAACGCACATGGCCGATGCCGACGTTCCCCACCAGGCGGTCGATGTGCCGTTGCTGGAAAACATCGTGCACCAGCCCGATCGCCTTGCGCAGGTGCAGCCTGTGACCGTCGCTGGTCACCATGCCGGCCGCATCCTGGCCCCGATGCTGGAGGACGGTCAGCGCATCGTAGATCTCCTGGTTGACCGGGCCGGAACCGACGATGCCGACGATTCCGCACATCAGGTGGGCTCCCCCGCCGGCGGAGCCGCGTTGTCCTGCCTCATGATCAGGTCTCTGGTCTGGCCCATGATCGTGAGCACGCCTTCCTCCATTCTGGCGAGTTCCGGGCGAATCCTGGATTCCTGCCACCACTGCGCGTCCTCGACGAAGGGACGCAGCGCGATCAGTGCGACGGTGCACACGACGATGCCGCGCGCACTGCCGAACAGGAACCCGAGAAACCTGTCGGTGCCGGTCAGCCCGGTGGTCTCGATCAGCCGTGCAAACAGCCATTGCGCAATGGCGCCGGCGATGAGTACGGCCACGAACACCGCGCCGAAACCGAGTACGTTGCGCAGCGACTCCCCCATGTCGGTGCCGAATCGCGCGCCCACCGTATCGCCCAGGTACAGTGCCGCGACCAGCGCGGCTCCCCAGATGGCCAGGGAAAGCACTTCCTTGATCAGCCCGCGGGCCAGGCCCATTACCGCCGAGAGCAGAATCACGATCGATAGAACGATGTCGGGGGTCGCAACGTTGTGCATCTCGCCGCCGATTCGGATTAGCTGCCGAATGCCATGATCCGGGCTTCAACCTCATACCGTTGGGAAAGCTCCCGCTGGATCCGTTCCGCGCGGGAGACATCGAGAAAAGGACCGACGGCAACCCGATTCAAAACGTCGCCGCCCGGCGGCCTGTAGCTCGTTACGAAAGCCTCGAAACCGTCCGCCCGGAGCTTGTCACGCAGATCCATGGCGTTTTCCTGGCGGGCGAAACTCGCCAACTGCACCGCCCATGCATCGGTCGCGTCGTCGGGTACGCTCAACACCGGTTCACCGATTCGCGTTCCGGTTTCCAGATGAAACCCCTGCTCATCGACTTCCTGGCGCAGTTCCGCCACACGCTCCGCGAAGTCGCTGGCTGGCGCCGCTTCCTCGAACCGCTGCACGGCTTCCGGCACGAAGTCGACGTCGACAGGCGCAACCACCACGCCGGGGACACCGTCGCCATCGAACAGCATGGGGAGAAAGATGACCGCCAATGCCAGCAGGAACAGGCTGCCGGTGATGCGGTACCGGGTTTGCTCACTCATCTAGGATGATCGAACGACCCGCCGGCCTTGCGGGAACTCGGTGCATTCGACGGCGTCGCCGGATTTCGTCAATTCCAAACGGGCGGCTTCCGCTGTGGCAAACGATCCGAACACGAGAATAACATCCCCCGGTTGCGTGAGCGACCCTGCCTCCTGCAGACCGCTGGGCACGGAACCGGCGACGGAAAGTTCCGGGCGACCCAGCCGTTCGGCAAGTGCGGGCGCGGTCAGGCCCCTCGGCGGCGGCGCGTCGACCAGAATCCACCGTTCGACGATGTCGTCGAGCGCCGCCACTACGCCCTCGGCGTCCTTGTCCGCCAGCGTTCCCAGCACCGCGGTGATGCGCGCATCGGGATAGCGCCGGGGCAGTTCGCGGCGCAGGTATCCCGCGCCCAGGGGGTTGTGAGCGACGTCGACGACCCAGAGCCGGCCCCTGGCGGCGATCTCTTCGCAGCGCCCAGGCATCCAGGCGCGGTCGATCGCCGCCCGGGCAGCGGTTTCATCGATGGGCCGGATGGCATCGGCGGCGGCCAGCGCCAGCGCACAGTTGACGACGGGAAAGCGCCCGCGGGGCAGGTCGTCCAGGATCCGGCCGTGGAGGTGCAGGCGCCACCCGCCGTCCGGGTTGTCGTGGTGCTCGATGTCGCGGCCGATCCGCTTGCAAACTCCAGCCAGGCGGGTTGCCGGTTCCAGCACGCTGGCGGGCATGTCGGGCCCGAGCATGACCTGCTGGCCCCGGCGCATGACACCGGCCTTCTCGGCGCCGATCAGTTCACGGGTGTCGCCCAGCCAGTCGGTGTGGTCGATACCGATGTTGGTGATGACGGCAATGTCGCCGTCGACGATGTTGAACGCATCGAGGCGCCCGCCGAGCCCGATTTCCAGTACGGCCACATCCACACCGGCCTGTTTGAAGCAATACAGCGCCGCCAGCGAGGTGAATTCGAAATAGGTCAAAAGCGTGTCCCCGCGCCCGGCTTCGATCACCTCGAATGCGGTGCAGAGCGCGGCATCGTCGAGTTGGACGCCGTTGATGCGTACCCGCTCGTTGAAAACGTGCACATGGGGCGACAGGGTGCACCCCACGGTGAGACCCGATGCCATCAGTGCCTGTTCCAGGCATACGCAGGTGGAACCCTTGCCGTTGGTACCCGCCACGATGACCGAGGTCGCCGCGGGTTTGCGCAGTTCCAGCCGGTCCGCGACGGCGCCGATGCGGGCCAGCCCCAGTTCCCAGTTGCTCGGATGAATGGTCTCGATGTAGTCGAGCCAGTCGTCAAGGTTCCGGGCCATCGTTTACCCCATTCCCGGGCGGATGTCGGCGCACCCGGCCGGTACCTCCCGCAACCTTGACGGCGGCCTGCGCTCAGGCATCGAGCGCACGGCGGATTTCACCCACCGCGCCGCTGAGCATGGCGGGAATGTCGCCGATACGGCCGGCCATCTCTCCCATTCGCGACACGAGGGCGGCGCCCACCACGACGCCGTCCGCATGCTCGGCGACGGCCCTGGCCATGGCCCCGTTCTTGATTCCGAACCCCACCAGTACCGGCAGCCTTGTCTTGCGCCGCAACCGGGCCACGTTGGCCGCCACCGGAGAGACGGCGATGTGGTCGGCTCCGGTAATCCCCTTCAGCGCAACGTGATAGATGAATCCGCTCGCCACGCCGTCGATCAGTTCCAGCCGCTCATCGGTGGTGGTCGGCGCGGCGAGAAAGATCAGGTCCATGTTACGGGCGGACATGGCGGTACGCAGGGTTCCGGCCTCTTCCGGAGGCAGGTTGACGACGATGAAGCCATCCACCCCGGCCGCGGCGGCGCTCTCCACGAAATCCGACTCGCCCATGGCCAGAATGCTGTTGAGATATCCCATGAGGATCACCGGAGTGGCGGTGTCCCGGGCGCGGAAATCCGCGACCAGTTCCAGTACCTGCCGGAGCGTGACGCCGTTGGCGAGCGCCCGCTCGGATGCGGCCTGGATGGCGGGGCCGTCCGCCTCCGGGTCGCTGAAGGGAACGCCCAACTCCAGCAGGTCGGCCCCGCCGCCCACCAGGGCGTGCAGGGCCGGTACGGTGGCTTCGACGGAAGGATCGCCCGCGGTGATGAATGGCACCAGGGCCGTTCGCCGCGCGTCCCGTAATCGTGCCAGGGTCGGCCCGATGCGGCTCACAACTCGATTCCATCCAGTTCGGAGACGGTGTGGATGTCCTTGTCGCCCCGGCCGGAGAGATTGACGATGACGACCTGCCCCCTCTCGAGATCCGCGGCGCGCTGTACCACCCAGGCGACTGCATGGCTCGACTCCAGCGCGGGCATGATGCCTTCGGTGCGGTTCAAAAGGCGGAACGCATCCAGGGCGGCCTCGTCGGTCACCGCATCGTACTCGGCGCGGCCGATGTCTTTCAGCAGGCTGTGTTCCGGGCCGACTCCCGGGTAGTCGAGGCCGGCGGAAATGGAGTGCGTTTCCAGGATCTGCCCGTCGTCGTCCTGCATGAGATAGGTGCGGTTGCCGTGCAGCACGCCGACGGCTCCGTCATTGAGCGGAGCGGCATGGCGGCCCGTGGCAAGCCCCAGGCCCGCGGCCTCCACGCCCACCATGCGGATCTCCGGATCGTCGATGAACGGGTAAAAGAGACCCATGGCGTTGGAACCCCCGCCGACACAGGCGACCAGCGTATCCGGCAGCCGCCCTTCCGCTTCCAGGCACTGCGCCCTGGCTTCGCGGCCAATCACCGATTGAAAATCCCGCACCAGGGCCGGGTACGGATGCGGGCCCGCCACGGAACCGATGATGTAGTGCGTGTCGTCTACATTGGTCACCCAGTCGCGCAGGGCTTCGTTCAGGGCGTCTTTCAGCGTCTTCGAGCCGGAATGCACCGGGATGACCTCCGCGCCGAGCAGCTTCATGCGATAGACGTTCAGCGCCTGGCGGTGAATGTCCTCCACGCCCATGTAGACCTGGCATTTCATGCCGAACCGGGCGGCGACCGTAGCGGTGGCGACGCCATGCTGGCCGGCGCCGGTTTCCGCAATGACCCGGGGCTTTCCCATGCGTTTGGCGATCAGCGCCTGCCCGATGCAGTTGTTCACCTTGTGCGCGCCGGTATGGTTCAGGTCTTCGCGCTTGAGGTAGATGCGCGGGCCCCCAAGGGTTTCCGTCAGCCTTTCCGCGAAGTAGAGCGGCGTCGGCCGGCCGACGAAATTGGCGAGGTAGTGATTGAACTCGGCTTCGAATTTCGGGTCGGACCCGACCTCCCCGTAGACGGCCTGCAACTCGTCGAGCGCGTGCATGAGCGTCTCGGCGACGAAACGCCCGCCGTATCGCCCGAAGTGCCCATCGTCGGAAGGCTGGGCGTAGTTGCTACCCGATTTCGGCACGGCGCACCTCTGCGACGAAACGGCTCATCCTGCCGGCATCCTTGACCCCTTTCACTGGACTTTCCACGCCGGTGCTTACATCGACTCCCCAGGGCCGCAATCGTTCAACGGCCCCTCCCACATTTTCCGGCGTCAGCCCGCCCGCCAGCATGTAGTTGAGGCCGGGCCGTTCGGGCCACTGCCGCCAATTGAATCGATGCCCCGTGCCTCCTGGCAAACCGGGAACCGAGGCATCGAGATGGATGGCAAGCGCCTCGGGATACCTCGCTTCCACTGCCTCATGGTCAAACGTTCCCGCCACCCGAAACGCACGCAGATAGGGCAGCCCGAACGAAGCGCAATAGGCGGGCGTTTCCGCGCCCTGAAACTGCAGAACGTCCAAGCCCACCCGTTCGACCGCTTCGCCGACGGTTGCCGCGGGCGCGTCAACGAACACGCCGACACGCAACAGTTCGCCTTCGACAGCTCTCGACAGTTCCCCGGCTTTTTCCGGACACACATATCTGGGGCTTGGCGGGTAAAAGACCAAGCCGAGCGCATCCACGCCCAGCCGAACCAGCGTTTCCGCGTCTTCCGCGCGTGTGATTCCGCAAATCTTGATTTTGACGGACAAGATGAACCTTCCGTTCCAGCCGGGGATTACCGCCAGTCCGGGAGTCTGGCCGATTCTCGAGGAAACGGCGGTAACCCGGACCGGGGCAACGGCATGAATCGACTTCGACGCCCGACCGAAAACCGCGGATTATAGAGTGTTTCCGAGTTCCGTACCCTGCACGAAGAAATCGGTGGCCAACCTCGAAAACCGCGTTTCGCTGATCGAAGACATCCTCGAGGATCGTCTGCCGAACGAGGCCGCATCCGAATCCGGCGCCGCTCAGGGCTGACCCGGACCAGGGGCGCAACTCACAGCAGGGGCCTGAATTCGGTCAAGGCCTTCCAGGCCGGACAACAACGGCGGCAGGCGTCCCGCCGGAAAGTCGTACCCCGGGTACCGGACATCGACGAGGTAAAGGCCGTTCGCCGGCGCGGTCTTGCCGATACCCCGCCGGTCCAGTGCCTCCAGGCAGTCACCGATCCAGCTTTCCGGTCGCTTTCCTTCACCGACCTGTACCAAGGCCCCCGCAATGTTGCGCACCATGTGCAGAAGAAAGGCATTCGCCTCGATGTCGAGTACGGCGAGGTCGCCGATGGTTCGAACGCTCAGCCGACGGACGTTTCGGTGCCGGCTCTTCGACTGGCAGCCGGCCGCGCGGAAACTGGTGAAGTCGTGTTCGCCCACCAGGCACTGCCCCGCCTGGTGCATGGCATCGGTGCGCAGGCTTGAGACGCGCCAGGCGAACGGGTCGCTGAGCGGTGCGGGCACCGGATCCATGCGGAAAAGGTAGACGTAACGGCGAGCCGCGGCGCTGTATCTGGCGTGGAATTCCGCGTCGACCTCTCTCGCCCACCGCACCTTGATGCCCTGGCCCACCACGGTGTTCACCCCGTCCCGCCACGCCTTCAGCGGCCGGCGGGCCGACGTGCCGAAACCCACCACCTGATTGGTGGCGTGCACACCGGCGTCGGTACGGCCCGCGGCGACGGTTCGCACGGGCCGGTCGGCAACCCGGCTCAGCGCGCTTTCCAGTTCCTCCTGTACCGAGGGCGCGTTGCGCTGCCGTTGCCAGCCCGAATAGGCGCCGCCGTCATACTCCACCCCAAGCGCGTAGGCGGCCGGTGGCGCGCTGCCCGCGCCAGGCGCCCCGGTCATGGCGCCGTCAGTGGCGAAGCCATGCCGTATACGCCGTTCAGCACCTCGAAGACGGCGTCCCCGAGGTCGACTTCGCTGTAGTCGTCGTCCTTGAAGTAGCTGGCGAAGACGGCCACGAGGTCCCTGTCGGGATTGACGAGCAGCCCCTGGCCGCCCCAGCCACCCTTGAACAGGGTTCCGTCGGGATGCACGTAGTCCCACTGGTAGATGTTGTGGGTATATGGCCGTTGGTCCGGCTCCAACTCGGTGGATGTCGTCGCCGCAGGGGTGTCCGCATATGCGCGCAGCGATGGGTTGCTGCGAAAACGGAGCGTTTGGATGTGTTCGTCGGAGATGACCTTGCGGGGACTGACCACATTCCAGCTCGGCGTGAACAGCAGGCCGAAGCGGGCCAGGTCGCGGGGCCTGGCCATGAATCCGCCATGGGTGAGCGGGATGCCGTAGCGGTAGGCGATGAAGGAAGCGTCAGCCTCCGCGCCCAGGTCCCACCAGATCTCGCGGGTGAACACATCCTGAAACGGATAGCCCGTCAGCTTTTCCACCAGCCAGCCGGCTATGAAGGTGTTGACCCCCGAATAGGAGAACCGCTCGCCCTGGTTGGTGTGCCCGGAGACCTTCAGGCCCGCGAGAAAGTCGTATGGATTGTCCGGCGCGCCGGCGTCGCGGAAGCCGTCGCCGATGGCCATGGAATAGCGGTAGTAGCAGCTTTGCCGGTCGTCGTAGTCGTCCTCGCAGTCCAGGCCGCTCGCCATGTCGAGAACGTTGCGGACGGTGACCCCGGCGAAATCGGAAGCGGCCAGTTCAGGCAGATAGG
>CAZWZH010000091.1:0-4301 GCA_964638775.1 uncultured Pseudomonadales bacterium | reverse complement strand
GTCCGCATCCCGGTCGCCGACGCCGTATCTGCGGTCGAGCCGCTTCATGGCCGCCGCGTAGACGAAGATCAGGATGACGAAGACGTAGATGCTGCCTTGCTGGGCCCACCAGAACCCGAGCTTGAAGCCGAAGAAGCGGAATTCGTTGAGCGGTTCGGCCAGCAGGATGCCGAAGCCGAATGAAACGGTGAACCAGATCGCGAGCAGCAGGCCCATCAGTTTCAGGTTGGCGCGCCAGTAGCGGCGCGGGGAATCCGGGCCGGTTTGTTCTCGATCGGTCACTTGCAGTTCGCCCATGTCTGTTGATTGGCGGATCGGGCCTTCGAATCAGCCAGGTTCGTGCCCGTTCACCGCGGCCCGCCCGGTCCGGGGCATTGTCCCGTCGGGATTGCCGGGGGAACTCTAGCCGCCGCAACCCGTTTGTTCCAGTGCCGGCAACTGGGCTAACCTTGCCGCCCGCAAAGGGAGCCAACCATGCGAAAAGTGCAGCCGATCCGGCCGGCCGCGACCGTCATCCTGGTGCGGCAGGCCGATCCCGGCTTCGAGGTTTTCATGCTCAAGCGAACCGGCAGGGCGTCCTTCGCCGGTGGGATGTTCGTGTTTCCCGGCGGCCGCGTCGATGGCGACGATCACCTGCACAAATACGATGCGGTCCGCACCGGCCCGTCCGCCGCCCAGGCGGCCCAGGTCGAGGCGCTGGGCGCCGAGTGGCGGGGGTACTGGGTGGCCGGAATCCGCGAGAGCTTCGAGGAGGCGGGGCTGCTGCTGGCCTACCGGAACGGCGAACTCGTTTCCTTTGCGGACGATGCCGAACGGGCACGGTTCATGGGCTATCGCAGCCCGCTGCACGCCGGCGAGACGACGCTGTTCGACATCTGCCGGCAGGAGAACCTGACCCTCGCCGTCGATCGCATCCACTTCCACAACCGTTTCGTCACGCCGCTAGGCCGGCCGCGGCGCTTCGACACCCGCTTCTTCATCGCCGAAGCCCCGGCGGAGCAGAGCGGCAGCCACGACGAAAAGGAAACCGTCGACAGCATCTGGATCTCCCCCCGGCACGCCCTGGCGCGCAATGCGGAAGGCGAGTTCGACCTGATGGGAGTGACCGAGGCGCAGCTCAAGTGGCTCAGCCCCCTCGAATCGGCCCCCGCGGTGCTGGCAATGGCGGAAGCCAGGCAGCACTTCCGCGTCTATCGCCCGGTATTGCCCCCGCAGATGCTTGACGGCGGCACCGCAACCCGGGCCCGGGGTTCCGTTTGAACCTGGAAGATCTGGGCTGGTCGCCTTTTTTCCAACGGCAGTTCGACCCGGAAGAGGCAGGTTCGTCGCGGCCGGGCCGGGTGACCGGCATGCAGCGAACGGGTATCGCCATCACCATGGAGTCCGGCGAGGTCGAGGCGCCCCTGGGAGGGCGCTGGCACCGGCTCGACACGGAAAACCGCCCGGCGGTCGGCGACTGGGTTCTCTTCGACCGGCACAGCGGGCAGGTCGACCGGCTGCTGCGGCGCAAGAGCCTGTTGAAACGTGTCAGCCCCGGCGCGACGAGCCAGATTCAGGTGATCGGGGCAAACGTGGATACGCTGTTTGTCGTGACTTCCTGCAACGAGGAATTCAATCTCTCCAGGCTGGAGCGCTACCTCAGCCTGGCCCACGAAGGCAATGTGCAGCCGGTGCTGGTGCTGACCAAGTGCGACCTCGCGGCGGACCCCTCGCGATTCGCGGAACAGGCTGCCGGCCTGGAGCAAGGGCTCGAAGTGCTGCCTGTCAATGCCCTTGACCGGAAAACGCTCGACGGCGTTCTTGCCTGGTGCGGTCCCGGCCGTACCGTGGCGCTCGCGGGCTCCAGCGGTGTCGGCAAATCCACGCTCGTCAACACGCTCTCTGGCACGGACGTGCAGGCGACCGGCAAGGTACGCGGCGACCGCAAGGGCCGGCACACCACCACCAGCCGCTCCCTGCACCTGCTTCCGCAGGGCGGCCTGCTGCTGGACACGCCGGGCGTGCGGGAACTGCAGGTTGCCGGCACCAGTGTTTCGGCGCTGTTCGCGGATGTGGAAGACCTGGCCCGCCACTGCCGGTTCTCGAACTGCGCTCACCGGGAAGAGCCGGGCTGCGCCGTGCGGCAAGCCCTGCTGCGGGGCAATCTCGACAAACGGCGGCTCGAGAGCTATCTAAAGCTGAGGCGTGAAGAAGGGGAGAGTAATTCAAGCATTGCGCGGCGCCGGGCTAGACGATAGCCCCTTTCGTTTTCGCCAATGGCCGGTAGGCATTCTCAACTACGTGTCGTAGCATTGTTGCGTCGATGAGTCGGGAGTTGAGAATGGTCCGGCCCTGTATTGGCTTGCTCTGCACTCTGACGTTGGCCGCCTGCAGCGAACCCTTCGTCACCATCCCGGGTGGCGAACTGGACGGCCGTTCCGCGGATCCTCCCGTCGAATGGGGCGAGGTTCCCGACACGGTCCAGATGGAAATGCGGCCTCACGACCCTTACTCCATCAACATCTGGAGCGTCGGCGTCGGAGCCGACCTGTACGTGGCCACCAGCGCCGACGGCACCACCTGGACCGGCTATCTGGAATCCGACAACAGCGTGCGGGTGCGCATGCACGACGGCATCTATTCGCTGAAGGCATCGGAAGTGCGCGATGCGGAGGAGCGCGACCGGGTGGCCGAGGCCTACGCGGAAAAATACGAAGTCGATCCGGGCGACGGCTGGGTCATCCGGGGCATGATCATCCGGCTGGACCGCCCCTGAACGTGGCGTATCTGCTGGAAGGCATCCGGGTCATCGATGCCGCCTCGTTTCTGGCCGGGCCCGGCGCGGCCACGGTGCTCGCGGATTTCGGCGCCGACGTCATCAAGGTGGAACCCCCCGGTGGAGACGGCTACCGGCGGCTGGTCGGCGCCTATCCCGTTCCCTATCACTGGCAGCTCACCTCGCGCAACAAGCGCAGCATCGCCCTGGACATTTCCAAGCCGGAAGGGCAGCGCATCCTGCACAGGCTGGTGGCCGGTGCGGATGTCATCCTCACCAATTTTCTCGAGAACCGGCTCGAGCGCTACCGGATGACCTACGAGGAAATCAGGGGCATCAACCCGCGCATCGTGTTCGGCCAGTTGACCGGCTACGGTACCGAGGGGCCGGAAGTCGAACGCAAGGCTTTCGACATCACCGCCTGGTGGGCGCGCTCCGGCCTGATGGACTTCGTTCGCGACCAGGGCCAGACGCCGCTGCACGCGGCGCCCGGCATGGGCGACCACGCCACCGCCATGTCGATGTTCAGCGCCGTGATGACCGGCCTGTACCGCCGCGAGCGCACCGGGCTCGGCTGCCGCGTGTCGACGTCGCTGGCGGCCAACGGCGTCTGGGCGAACGGCATGGCGGTGCAGGGCGTGATCGCTGGGATGGACCTCGGCGCCTACAAGCAGGAGCGGGGCTGGAAGAACCCGTTGACCAGTGCCTATCCCACGTCGGACGGACGCTTCGTGACACTCGGCATCGTCAACCCGGGCCGGGAGTGGCCGCTGCTTGCCCGGGCGCTCGGACACGCCGAGTGGCTGCACCCGGAGCGCTTCGGCGATCGCCTCCCGCTCATGAAGAAACGCCGGGCGCTGATCGCGGCCATCACCGAGGTCACGGAGCGATTCACGCAGAAGGAACTGATGGAACGGCTCGATGCCCAGGGCGTCACCTGCGGCGTGGTCGCCCCCATGGGGGACGTGGTGCACGATGAACAACTGCGCGCCAGCGGCATCGTGATCGAGACCGGCGATGCGGGTGAGGACTACCGGTACACGGTCGCGAGCCCCATCGACGTGGCGGAAGAGCGGAAGCGCCCGCCGTCGCGCGCTCCGGAAATCGGCGCTCAGACCCGGGAGATCATGCGGGAGGCGGGGTACTCCGAGGAAACCGTAAACGGCCTGATCGCCAGCGGCGTCCTGGTCGCGGCGGGGGGATGATCGAACACGCCCACGAACTGCTCGGCAAGGTCTACGGATACTCCGGCTTTCGCGGCCGCCAGGAGGCGGTGGTCGCGGCGGCGCTGGCCGGCAAGGATGCGCTGGTGCTCATGCCGACGGGCGGGGGCAAGTCGCTGTGCTACCAGATTCCTGCCGTGGTGCGTCCCGGATTGGGTCTGGTGGTCTCTCCGCTCATCGCCTTGATGCAGGACCAGGTCGCCGCCCTGGAACAGCTCGGCCTCAAGGCGCGGTATCTCAACTCGACGCTTTCCTACCCGCAGCAGCGGATTGTGCTGGAGGAGGTGGCGCGCGGTGATCTCGACCTGCTCTACCTGGCCCCG
>CAZWZH010000090.1:0-18123 GCA_964638775.1 uncultured Pseudomonadales bacterium | reverse complement strand
AAAGGCCAGCGGGTCACCGACGCCGAAATGAAAAGCCTACGCTGCCGCAAACACAAATTGCTCCCCGAATGGAACTATACGATCAAACCCTCCCGCAATTCTGACCGTCTCCAAATGTGAAGTTATTTTTGCGCGGCCCCTTAGGACGCTCGCGATGTAGCGGCTGCGGCTCTGCCACCGCGTTGTCTAACGCGGCGCGGACTAGAATCGCGCTCGGCATACCAGCCTCGAAAGCAGGGGCTGCAACGACAGCGATTGGGCGCTGATTGACCAGCGTCACGAGACCATCGAATGGTTCCGTCAAGGGGGCGCGTCAGGACCCCCAAAGTGTCGATAGGAGCTGGTGTCATTTAAGGAGTAGTGTTGCTTGCAATATGTGTAAAAAAGTATTTAAATCAGTGAGTTGATGCAGCGTTGCCATGGTCATTGTGGCCATGGGGTCCGCACTATTGCTTGGGCCGGGCTTTGCAGCGGCGAACACCGTACAGAAACTGGATGCGATGGGTGGCCCGACTGCCGTGACCTACGCCGCCGAAACGTTGACGGCGGATAAGGATGCGACGGGGCGCACCAACTCATTTACGCCCGCAGACATTGACAATGTTACATCGCAAGGTCGGACAACTCACTACGCGTTGATTAGTCCAGATGAAGAAACGCATGTGTTGGTGGTCAAGCCTGCTAGGCGGATCGAATCGACAGAAACTCTCTTTCTTCGATTGGACCTCACTGGTGGTATGGTCCTGAATGGTGAAACCGTCACGGTTCACCAAGGCGAAAGAACTGCGGACGCAGAAGGTGTAGATACTACAACCTATACGGGTGGTGCTATCGCCAGTGCCACGACTGCAGGGGCCGCTCAGACCGCAGGCGGCATGGCTGGAGATTCTTATGCTGTATTCAGAATCAGCGGTCAGGCCATAGCGCTCAATGCGTCGATTTGGATCAGAGTGGACCATGCATTAGCGGTACCAATGGGTACAGGATCGTACGATGCGAGCATCAGTGCATACACAAATGCTGATGACGCAGTAGCAGGTCTCGGTGCCGGTTCGACAATCAGCGGTGAGGGTACCATCGTGCGGGTGGCTTCGGGTCTGGATGCCAGCGTCACGGCCGGCGACCCCCTTGAAGCAGCTGTCGCCACGGGATTTCGCTGGTTCAACGGCGGCAGCCCCTTTAGAGCGCAAGCACAGATGGGCCTCTTCCAAGCCATCGCCAATCCGATGGGTGTGCTTTCGGCCAACGACGGCCTGCCGGCGATGGATGCGGACATCATCAGCATGAACGAGGGTTCTGTAATGGTTACCGTGGAAGGCGACCTGTCGATCGGTGCATTCAGCGTTGTCAACTACAATGCGGCGGTAATGGCCGACCCCGGCGCATCCCCCCCGTCGAGGCCGTGGACGCACACTATGACGCCTGCCCAACCGGACCGGCTATGGTCGACGACGACCCCGAGAACGACGACATGGGTACGCTCACGAATCCCGACGACGCGGAAGCTGCGGTAACCACTGTGGGTACCCAGAGCCTGACTGCCGGAATGTACGGCCTGTGCGTCAACGTGGACACGGCTGGCCCCATGTCGAACATGAACGCCATACCGGAGGGTGAGTACACCGCAACGGTTTCGATTCTTAGTCCTGGTGCGCACGCATCCGAAGCCATCGAAGCGGCGAGCGGCATGATCGGGTCCATCACACGCGACGGCGCGTCGGTAGAGATTCCCTACCTGACGACTTCCGAGAAGCACAATCAGCGCATTATCATCGTGAATCGCGGATCGGCCCCCGTGGCGATCACCAGCATCGACTTCACGACGGAAGACGGTACGGACGCCGAACTCATGGATACCGTGCAATCCGCATTGGATGCCGGTCTGTTGGCGGTTCCTGGCAATTCAACTTGGGTTGCCAGAATGGACCAGACCGTAAGTATCACGGGTGGTTCGAGGCGCACTGCCGCAACGATCAATTTCTTTGGCGTTTCGGGTAACCTTTCGGTTGCGACGACCCAGGTGAATGTCTCGGACGGCAGCACCGACACCGTTGTATACGAAGTCGACTGACCGCGCGATGAAAGGACGCTAAGCAGCTAAATCCACATCTTGTGGAAAAGGAGGGCGAAAGCCCTCCTTTTTTTATGCGCCAGGCATGGCGCCCAACGCCGTGCCTGGCGTTTTTCCGTTACACGTGGTGGTGGCTGGATGACTTGGCGGTGAAGTTTCGCTGCTGGCCCGGCAAGGAGGACAGCTAGCCGAAGGCAAGGATGTCCATGGCGAGGTGGAATTCGAATTCAGCCTCCGGACGCTTTGTCGTTCTTGACAAACCATCAACCCGATGAACCCGGATCGCACACTAGGAAATGGCACGGAATGAGGAGCCCGTTCGCTACCTGTCCAATCCTGCCGGAACTTTTTGTCGCTATTACAAATCTAAGTCGGTGTAGCGCGCTATTTTGGCGATTCATTGACAAATGGCTGACATGAACGAGACCGCAGGAACCAGAGAATGCTGACCGAACGGACGATTCGGGATCAGAAACCGGGG
This sequence comes from uncultured Pseudomonadales bacterium, assembly GCA_964638775.1. GTDB lineage: Bacteria > Pseudomonadota > Gammaproteobacteria > Pseudomonadales > Azotimanducaceae > Azophilus. The sequence goes on along the minus strand of CAZWZH010000090.1, from coordinate 15,571 downwards.
GAGAAAAACCAGATCATCTGGGGCACGAAGCTGAAGGGATTGGGTTGCCGCATCACCCCCGCCGGATCTCAAGCATTCGTCTTGCGATATACGGATGCCAAAGGCCGGCAACGATTGGCAACACTGGCCCGGGTCAGCGAGATCTCGCTCAAAGAAGCCCGCGAACTAGCCGCCAGGGAACTGGTGAAAATCCGCCTGGGAGAAACCGACATACTAACCCGCCGCAAAGAGCGGCGCGGTTCCCTTACGGTCGCCGAGGGCATCTCCAGCTTCTTCGAGGACTTCTGCCCCAGGCGTGTGACCACTGGACGGATGACCTCCCGCACCGTAAGGGAATACAGTAAACAGGCAGATCGTTATCTCCTCCCCGCGCTCGGCCGGCTCGATGTCGACGAAGTGAAGCGCCGGCATATCGAACGCATGGTCGACTCCTTGCGGCCGATTCTGCGCAATCGCGTGCTGGCGCTGACAAGCAGGATCTTCAGGTACTTTGAAGACGAGGGGCTGCGGCCCCAGAACGACAATCCCTGCCGCGGCGTCGAGCGGAGCCGGGAAGAGCCGCGTGACCGGACGCTGGACCCTACCGAAATTGCGGCTCTCGGCAAGGCATTGTCCGAATCGGACATCGACCCGGCAAGCCGTGCCGCCATTCAATTTGCGATGCTTACAGGGTTGAGAATCAGCGAAGTCATCTCGATCCGTTGGGAATGCGTCAACTTCGAAGCGGGAAACGTGCTGTTGCCCACCACGAAAACCGGGCGGCGCACGCACCCGCTGAGTACGTGCGCTCTATCCGTACTCGCAGGCTTGCCCATCAGGGGCGATCACGTGTTCTGCAAGACCGCGTTGCTGCCAATCAGCTATTGGGCCGTGCGCCAGTCTTTCGTGAAGGTGGTTGCGGATGCGGGCTTGAGCGACGTACGCCTGCACGACCTGCGGCGCACCTTCATGACCCGCGCAGCGGAATCCGGCATCGGCTCGCACACACTGCGAGACCTGCTCGGCCACAAGACGGCGACCATGGCTGATCGTTACATTCGTCGTGCAAACGTACCGGTAGTGGACGCGACGGAATTGGTATCCGGTGCACTGGCCGCGATGATGGGCAGCCCCGAATACGACTGAGCCGGCGAATCTCCCGGGTCGCGTCCGGCTGGCCGCTCAATGCCTTATTGCGGAGGGCCGACGTACCCGCGGGTACGCCGGACCTGCCGCAATCCCGCCCGGGTTCAGAACCTCAGCTCGCCGCGCAGTTGCACCATGTTGTTGGTTTCACGGCGGAAGCGGTCGTACTCCTGGCCGCCCGAGACCTCGAGGTTGAGCATGGTGTGCTCACCCGCGTTCGCCAGGTCGTAGCGCAGCCCCAACTGCATGCCGCGGCCGTCGTTGCCGGCCATGTCGAACCGGGCGAACGGCGTCAGCAGCCCATCGAGGCGCTGTACCCGCAGCGTGTAGCCGAACTGGGCATCCATGCCCCAGGTATCGCGGTCGTAGCCGAAGTTTTCGACGCTGCCCGGATAGCCGTAGCCCTGCTCCAGCGACTGGCTGGTGCCGTTCATGCCCGTGCCCAGATAGGACGAGAGCGCCAGCGACATGCCGCTGCCGTCGGCCCGCGGCCGCACCATGGCGGAAACGCTCACGCCGTTCTCTTCGTAGCTCTCGGCGGAATGCAGGCTCAACAGGCGCGCTTTCGCCTCGATGCTTATGCGCCCCTCGGTGTCGTAGCGCACGCCGCCCATCAGCTCCACGCCGGTGCCGGTGTCGCCGTCGCCGGAATCGTTGCGCCCGCCGATCTGGCCGAATATCGAGAAGACGTTGCCGCCTTCCATGGAAATGATGCGCTCGCCTTCGAATGCGATCTTCACGCGGCCCACGTCCACATCCATGCCTTGGAGGAGTCCCACGCCGTCGTCGGCTTCCATCTGCAGGATGCCGGCATCGCCGATGAGGCCGAAGCTCCAGTCGGCGCCGGACGCGAGCGTACGGTGGCCGCCGGCGGCGATCATCCACATCGACAGGTCTGCCTCGCTTTCCTGGCCGGTTGCGGAACGCTTCAGGTCGATGTCTCCCCAGCCGAAGCCGGTAGCGGCCCACAGCTCCGCCTTGTCGTCGATAGCGAAGTGCACATAAGGCAGCACGCTGACCATATCGGTTTCGATATCGCCGGTGCCGCTGGCCATGGCGCTGCGGAACTCGTAGTCGGCATTGCCCGAACTTCTCGATATGGCAACGCCAGCCAGCCAGTTGTCGCCGAACTTGGCGTCGGCGCCGAGATACACGCTGACCAGGTCGCCGTCGTAGTCCGAGCCGTCGAAGGCCTGGCGGTCTACATGGCCCCAAAGGGTCCATTCCGCCGGCGCCGTCCAGGAACCGCTGCCGGACCCGGAAGCGTTCATGGGCATCACGAAACTCCTGCCGGCAAGCTGGCGCAGGCCGCCCGACATCCCGGGCATACCGTACGCCGCACCGTTGCCCATACCGTGCCCCTGATTCCAGCCGCCGCCGGCGCCTGCGCTCCAGGGCGAATCGAACGGTGTAAAGTTGGAGAACGGCGCCGCCCCGGGCATGCCCGGTGGCGCGAACGGGTCATACGGGTTCAGCCCGTCTGCAGCGAATGCCGAGGCGGAAGAGCCGCCCGCATCCCGCCGGCGTTCGGCCCGGAAGCGCGTGTCGAATGCGGAAGTAATGCTCGCAAGCGTGCTCCTGGCGATGGCGGCAACCGTGTTCTCCAGGGCATCCGATTCCGCGGCGTCCGTGGATACGCTGGCCGTGAAGCTCTGGCTCAACTGGCCCGAGCCGTTGGCGGCGGTCACCGTTACCGTGGAGACCCCTTCGACCAGCGGCGACACCGTGAAGTGGCCGCCGGCCTGGGCGACGCTCACCGACTCGCCGGAGACCGACGCGGAAAACACCAGCGCCGTACCGCCGAAGGCCCCGTTCGCGTCAACCAGCACAGGTTCGCCACCGGCAACCAGTTGCACGTCCGGCAGCGCGGCGGCTACCGAAGGCGGCACATCCTCTACGACGACCATGAACGCCTGCTCGGCGCTGCCCTCGGTGTTGGTGGCCGTAACGGTGACGATGGTGGTTCCGTGGGCGACGGGATTGATGTTCACCATTGCCCCGCTGATGGAAACGTCGGCGAATTCATCGGTGGAGGCGGCCACCGAGAAGTTCAGGGCCGTTCCGGAGAATGCTTCCGTCACATCGAACATGACGGCATCGTCACCGACCATGAGGTTCACGTCGGGCAACTCGCCCACCGCCATGGGCGGCACGTCTCTTGCCGTCACCTCGATGGCCTGCTCGGCGCTGCCTTCGGTGTTGGTCGCCGTCACGGTGATTGTCGCCATGCCGGCAACGTGAACTTCGATGGACACCGTGCTGCCGTAGAGGCTGGCGGTGGCGATGCTCTCATCGGACGATGCCACCGAGAACTCAAGGGCGGTGCCGGAGAAAGCCTCCGCCACGTCGATCATGACAGGGTCGTCGCCGATACGCATCTCAATGCCGGCGATCTCGCCCACCGCCATGGGCGGCACGTCCCTGACATGCACCATGATCATCTGATCTGCGCTGCCTTCGGTGTTGGTCGCCGTCACCGTGATGGTTGCCATGCCGGCGGCACTACCCTCGATAGCTACCATGGAACCGGTAATGCTGACGCTGGCGATGCTGTCGTCGGAAGACGCCGCCGAGAAGGTGAGCGCGGTGCCGGAGAAGTTCGCCGCCACGTCGATCATCACTGCATCGTCTCCGACCCGCATCTCCACGGGATCGATCTCGCCCACTGCCATGGGCGGCACGTCCCTGACGTGCACCATGATCGCCTGTTCGGCGCTGCCCTCGCTGTTCGTCGCGGTCACGGTGACCATCGCCATGCCGGCCACGTGACCTTCGATGGAAACCGTGGTGCCGCTGAGGCTCACGGTGGCGATGTTCTCGTCGGACGATGCCGCGGAGAACTCCAGCGCGCTGCCGGAGAACGCGTCCGCCACATCGATCATGACCGCGTCGTCGCCGATGCGCATCTCGACCGGGTCGATCTCGCCGATCGCCATCGGCGGCACATCGCGTACGTTGACATTGAAGCTCTGCATGGCGCTGCCGCCGGTGTTGGTGGCCGTGACGGTGATGGTCGTCATCCCCCTCGCCATGGCGGTGACGGTAGCGGTTGAACCCATGATGGACACGGTGGCTGCGCTCTCATCCGACGACATTGCGGTATAGGTGAGCGCCTCGCCGGTGAAACCGCCGACAACGTCCAGCGGCATCATGTCACCGACCCGCAATTCCAGGTCGGGAAACTGGCCGACCGCCTCGGGCGGCACGTGGGTGACGGTCAACATGAAACCGTGATCGACGCTTCCGTATGCGTTTATGCCAGTGAGCATGATTTCGGCCTGGCCGACCCCGACTGGATCGACGTACAGGTCGTAGCCCCCGTCGAGCACCGCGGTGGCCACCCCGTCGTCGGAAGACACCACAACGCATCTTTCCAATTCGCCGTAATAGACGCCACGCAGGTCAACATGGTGCGGACCCGTGCCCACGGTCAGCGTGATGTCCTCCAACGGCCGCGCCACAATCGGCGGGTCGGCTGCCAGGGCGCCGGACGGTGTCATGGCAACCGCTGCGACCAGCACCATCAGCACGGCGCCCGTGCCGGATTTCAGCCAACTCCGGCCACCGGCTTCCCGGGCGCCCCTGCTCGCATCATGGCCGGCAGCCCACGCCCGCCGTTGCAGTTGGGAATTTCCGTTTGACATCAGATCCTCTCTATTTTTCGCTTTTCCCTGTACTCGACCGGCGTTGGCTCTTACTGCACTCAATCAGCCGGAACATGAATCGTCATGGTGGTGACGCGTCGATTCTGTTGCAACCCTTCCGGAGTCCGGTTGTCGGCAACCGGCTCCATCTCGCCATGGCCGACGACGGCCAGGCGATCCGCATCGATGCCGCCCGCCACGAGATAGTCGCGCACGCTCGCCGCACGCCGCTCCGAGAGGGGCTGGTTGTGCGCCTGGGATCCGCGCCAGTCCGCGTGCCCTTCGATGACGGCGTTGGTAATCGGGTACTGCCGCAGCAGCTCCAGGCCCCTGCGGATGGTCGACTCCTGGTCAGCCCGGATATCGGCCCTGTCGGTGTCGAAGTAAATGGTGAACGTGATGGGTTCTTCGGGATGCGTGTAGCAGCCGTCCTCGCCCACCCTCGCGCCGGCCCGGGTATCCGGGCATTTGTCCTTGTGGTCCGGCACGCCGTCGCCGTCGCTGTCGAGCGGGCACCCGCGGCCGTCCACCGCGACCCCGGCAGGCGTGCCGGGGCAGGCGTCCCGGTCGTCCGGCACGCCGTCGCCGTCCGTATCCGGCGGGAACTCGCAGCCGTTCTCGTCCACCGGGCGTCCAATTGGGGTGTCGGGGCATCTGTCGTTGACGTCCGGCACGCCGTCGCCATCGCTGTCGCGCAACGGATAAGGGGAAACGTCGCCGAAGAAGACGGTGACGCCGATCTGGCCGAATGGTTCGACGGGGCCGGAGCCTTCCGTCTTCACCGCCCGGAAATCGGCGCGCCAGGACAACCGCTCGCCCAGATCGCCGAACGCGCCGAAACCACCGAACAACTGGCCCTGGCTGTCGCTGTCCATGCCGGAGGGGTCGAATCTGGTTCGGCCGCCGCCGAACAACACCATGGGCTGAAACGACTTGCTCGCCCTTGGCAGGGACCAGAACCCGGTGACCCATACCGTGTCGCCATCGCCGTCGTCGCCGTCCCAGGCGAGGTAGGAAAGTTCTGCCGCCAGGTTGTCCGTGATGCCGTAGCCGATGCCGACGCCGCCGCCCGCGGCGCTGCCGATATCGTAGTCGCTCGGCGAATCCATCATCGCGCCCAGGGGAGACAGGAACCACTGGCCGGCTTCCGGGTTCTCCCGCGCCTGTGCCCCGAGGGGGAGCGCGGCAATCAGGCCAACAACGGCAAAGAGCCAGAACCGGACCATATCGGGTAATCCCCTCCACTTGCGCAAGCCGACCGAGTGCCTGCGCAACCTTGTCATCGACACGCGTTTTTCGGCGTTATCTGTCAGGGCGATTTAAACAGAATGTGAAGTAAATTCAAGTTGGATGTGGAAGATCGTACAGCCGCCACCGCGTGAGCTGGAAAAACGCCGGTCATGGCGTTGTATGCCATGACCGGCGTACCAAAAAAAGAGGGCTTTCGCCCTCCCTTTTCCACAAGACGTGGATTTTAGCTGCTTGGCGTCACGCCATTTACTTGACGGGCCACATGACGGTATCGGTGCTGCTGTCCGCCAGGTTCACCTGGGTCGTGGCGACCGTGACCTGGCTCGCTACAGCGTTGAAGGAGAGCGTCGCGGCAGTGCGCCGGGAGTCTCCCGCAATGCTCAGCATCGTGGCCACCGAGTGCACCGCCGTTTCACCGGGGCCGATCATGTTGGCGCCGGGAATCGCAGCGGCTGCCTTCGCGACATCCGAAAGATCGGCTTCGGTGCCGTCTTCGGTCTGGAACGCGATGTCCTCGATCATGATCGGCAGGCTGCTGCGGTTGACGATGATCATGCGCTGATTGTGCTTGTCGGAGGTCGTCAGGTAGGCGATGTCCACCGAGGCGCCGTTGCGCGTGATCATGCCGATGCTACATTCGTTCGCCATCATGTTGTCGCGCGGATCCGTGGTGTTCCGGGTGTAGACGGTCGCGGTGAAGTCACCGGCGGGAATCGGCGTCGTATTCGACATCGGGCCGGCCGGGTCGACCTCGACGCAAACCTTGTACATGCCGGGCGCCAGACCGGTCAGCATCGCCATGGTGGGGTCGTCTTCGTCGGGAATCAGTTCGGTTCCGCCGCCGGCCATGCCTTGTACGGTCGGGTTACCTTCAGTCCCAACCCGATTCGGACAGGTAGCCGTATCGTCGGTACTTGGATCGCTGTCTTCATCCGAGAACATCACCAGATCCCACACGCCAACGGAGAAGTTGCCTTCGACGCCGATGGTCACGCCGGTTGCGTTGAGCAGATCGTCATTCGTTACCGCGGTACCTTCGGATGCGTCAAGCACGTTTGCCGTTGCTACCAAGGCAGTGGCATTGGCCGTACCGAGGCTAACGCCAAAGGCAAAGGGCATGCTTGGAGTAGCCATTGGATTCGTGAACCAGCGGAACCCATTCGCCGCAGGTTATGGAGCCGGACATCCCTCAAGCCGGCTGCCCTTGCCACCTTCAGGAACGCCAGCCGAACCGCCGAGTAACCGACCGGCTTCGGGTGGTTGGCGGAGAACACGTATTGGCTCTCCATGGCGAGCTCCTTCAGCACCTCGAGAGCGGCTTTGCTCAATGGGTGAGTTCTGCGCCCGGTCTTGGTGGTCGGCAGCAGCACGCTGCCGGCATCGAAGTCGATGCAGTTCCACTGCAGGGAGATCACTTCGCTTATGCGCAACCCGGTGAGCATCGCAATGTGGATGACGGCGCGCTTGAAAGGGTCGATGTCTGCCGTGGCGAGCGCCTTGCCGAAGGCGGAAAGTTTGGCCCTGGTCAGGGTTCGGTCCCGCGGCTCCTCACGGCTGCGCTCCACCCCCCGGCACGGGTTGCTGTACTGTTGCCGCAAGCCCTGGTCTTCGAAATACCGAAAGATCCTGCTGGCGAAGGCCAGCACGCGGTTTCGCAATACGGGGCGCAAAGGTTTTACCATGATCTCGATGTGGGAGCGCTGTACCTCGTCGATATCAAGCTTGCCGATCGCCGGGACCAGGTACCGCGCCGCCTGTTCCCTGTAGCCCTGCACCGTTCTGGGTGTCATCCTCCCGTTCTGAATGCGGTTGGGGCAGAATTCCTCGAAAAACGTGCGGATCCCCTGAGCGACGGTCAGGGAAACGCGCCGCTTCCGCCGGCGGCTCAGCAGGTCGGTCTCGCCCATGCGGATTTTCATCAGTTCCCTGCCGGCGAGTTCACGTATTTCCTTGAGGGAGACCTCGCCGACCCGGGCCAGGGTGGCAAGCCGCTGTTTGCCCTTGGCATCGGTGTATCGAAGCACGAACGCGCGCGACCCGGCGGGTGTGATGCGGCATCCCAGGCCTTTCAGCTTGGTGTCCCAGAGGATGCGTATTCTGGCGCCGGGTTTTTGATTTCGTATGGTCCGCTCGGTCAGCAAGTGGCTACTCCTTGGGAGGATCAGCTTGACACAATCAGTTTGTCCTTGAGTTAATTTTTCGTATTGAACTCGATTTTTTTTGTAATGATTGGGTTAGGCCAAAAATCGGTAGCGGGGGCGATGTGCGGAGCCCGCAGCGGGTCGTAGTCAAGAAATGCCCGAAATTTACTGAAATAATATAAAAAAAATAACATTCACACGCAAATTTAACGAAAAAACTTCTATCGTGACCATAAAGAACGAGACTGATTCCATGGTCTCGGTGGGAGGAACCTATCGAACGTCGTTGGTCGGAACATCGGCTGATGGTCGCAATCTCGATCGTCGTCGCGGCCGGGGCGATTGCGGCAGCATTGCTCCTGCTACCGGCGGAACGCGGCGATGCCGATCGCTTTGGGGCGAGTGATGGTATTGATCCCGATCCTGACGCACTTCCATCGGTCGGGAATCGTCCCGGGGACGGGCGAGCACGACGAGGGGCGGCTGATCCACCCATGCAGCTTTGGCGGTTTGTCGACAAACCCGCTACGGCCGCGCAGTCACCGTATCCCGCCGATTGGTCGAAAGCGGGAAGGGAGCTTGTTGACGTGTCTCATGCCGCCGCGGGCGCGAGCGCGTGGAAGGTGGGTGACAACATCGCCATGCCAATGACCCGGGCCGGGCCGTCGCTTCAGGGCAGCATCGAGCGCATCGAAGAGGGTCCGGACTTTTCCCGCTCGGCGCTTGGCATGGCCGCGGCGGCGGATGGAACCCCGCGACGATTCGTGGTTACCGTCGGGCCGACCCGGGTGTTGGCCTACATCGACACCGCCGAAGGTCCGTACGAACTCGTTGCCGACACCCGTTTGGGCTGGCTGGTGCCAACGTCGAGCATGCTTGCCGGTTTCGACTACAGCAAGCCGGATTACATCATTCCCGAGCGGTGGCCGGGACCGGAGGAACCACCTCCATGATTGCGGCAGCTCGTGTTCCAACGCTAGGACGGGCGTTGTTCGGCGGCTTGCTGCTGGGGCTCTGCTGCACGACGGCAGTCGCCGGAGACCGGCGCGATGTGGTCTTCGACTGCCCATGCAGCGCGAGCTGGGTGCCGGACGCAAGTGGGGGGTCGGGTGTGCTGACCGTGTCAGCCGGCTTTCGCAGCCACCGCGCCACCGAAAGTGGCGAGGTCCGGATTTCGCCAACCGGGTGGGACGGAGAGGATGTCGCGACAGTCGGGCGGTTGCACGGGCGAGATCGCGTCTGGGGCGAGTGGACTCTGAGTTTGAGAGAGCCGCACCCGGACGATGTCCTGGAACTGCACGTTCTCGAAGCGTCCGGACTGGACCCGCAGGGGGCCACGGAAGTGGACTACCACGAATCGCTGACGCTGTGGCCGGTTTCACGGGACGACGGCAACCGGACCATGCGGTTCGTGGACATTCTTACCGACACCGACGGTGACGGCGTGGGAGATGTCAACGAACGGCTTGCGGGAACTGCGTGGGAAGATGCCGATTCAACCCCGGGCGGGTCGGCCGTCGACGTGCTGGCGCTCTACACCTCCGCTTTCCGCAAGGCGGAGAGTGGCTACCCTTATACCCGCCTGCTGCATGCCCTGACGGTTTCCAGTGCCTTGTTGGAGGACAGCGGAACCAATATCCGGCTGCGGATGATCGGCATGAGCGAAGTGGAGTTGGACGAGAGCGGGTGGGCGAAACAGGACGCCCGCGACGAAATGATGAAGAGCCACGGAGCCGACCTGTCGGTGCAGTTCAGTCTCAGGGGGCCTGGATATGCAGGGGGCATCGCCGAGGTTGGCGCCGTGCGCGGCACCCGCTGGGCGGATGCCCAGGCCTGGGACCAGGGTGGGAGCGTATGGGTCACCGTGCATGAGCTGGGTCACGTTATGGGACTGGTGCACTCGTACCGGCAGGGCGAGGCCTACGGGGCCTGGCGTTGGTCGCGTGGGCACTACGTCACGCCAAGAGGAGACGGAGGTACCCGATGGGGCACCATCATGGCCTATGGCGCACGTCTTTTCGGCGGCGTGTTTGCCGATCCGCTCGCCGACTGCGGCGATGGGCCGTGCGGGGTGGACGGGGATGAGGTGGACGGTGCCGATGCGGTCGCGACGCTGAATGCGCTGCGCTTCCAGATCGCCGGCCACCGTGCCCCCGGGGCCGATTCGGATGGGGATGGGGTTGTCGACGCGGCCGATGCGGCGCCGGACGATCCGATGGACTGGTTCGACGTGGACAACGACGGCACGGCCGACAATGCCGACCCGGACGACGACAACGACGGCGTCGACGATGCCGACGACGCGTTTCCGTTGGATCCTCACGAGTGGGCCGATGCCGATCTCGACGGCATCGGGGATAACGTGGACGACGATGTCCGGGATCTGAGCCCGTTCCGCGACCCGGCGCTGCGCGCCGCCGTCGAGGAAGCGCTGGGAATGGATTCCGGGGCGACGATAACGCAGGAAGAACTCGCGTCGCTGGAAACACTGAGGGCGTCCTACAGGGAGGTGCGGTATCTGGACGGCTTGGAAGGGGCGGTCAACCTCCATACGCTGTATCTCGCCGGAAACGGAATAGACGATCTAAGGCCGTTGTCGGAGCTTGCGCAGCTAAGGAACCTCGATATCAGGGCCAATGCGGTGGCCGACCTGTCGCCGCTCTCCGCGCTTTCGAAACTTGAGCGCCTGACGCTGTCCGACAATCCGGTCACCGACCTCTCGCCATTGCAGGGGCTGGAAAACTGTCGACACCTGTTTGTCGATCAGACACGTGTGTCGTACGCGGACGTGCAGGATCTGCCCTACTTCGGAAGCCTGCAAAGCCTGGGTCTGGGAGGACTCGGCATCGAGGATGTATCTGCGCTGGCCGCGTTGCCGCTGGGAGCACTTCTTCTTGACGGGAATGCGGTGACCGACATTTCACCGCTGTCCGGGTTGACGGGGTTGCGTTTTCTGTCGTTGGCGGACACGGGGTTGACGGAGATAAGTCAACTGGCGGAACTGGTTAACCTGACGGTTCTGTACCTGGACGGCAACCGCATCGCCGACGTTTCCGCGCTTTCGGCAATGATCTACCTGCGCAGGCTGTACCTGCAGGACAACGCCGTTGACGATATCGGCCCCCTGGCGGAACTCGTCAAGCTCGAAACCCTGCGACTGGACGGCAATCGCATCGCCGACGTTTCCGCGCTTTCGGCTATGACGGGCCTGCGCTGGTTGTTCTTGCAGGACAACGCCGTTGACGAGATCGGCCCGCTGGCGAAACTGGAAAAGCTCGAACTCGTGAACCTGGGAGGCAACCGCATATCAGGAGTTTCCGCGCTCTCGGCGATGACACAGCTGCGCTCGTTAGACCTGCACGACAACGGCATTGACGACATAGGTCCACTGGCGAATCTCGACAATCTTGAATTCCTGATCCTTGGCGCGAACCGCATCGCCGACGTTTCCGCACTTGCCGCCATGACCGAATTGCGCTCGTTGGATCTGCAGGACAATGCCATTGTCGAGATCGGTTCGCTGGCGAAACTGGTCAAGCTCGAATTCCTGAATCTGAGCCACAACCGCATCGCCGACGTATCCGCGTTGTCTGCGATGACGGGCTTGCGCAGGTTGGACCTGACTGGAAATGCAGTGACTGACATCGCCGTGCTGGTCAACGGGAACGTGTTTGCTGCCGGCGCATTCGTGAATCTGGATGGCAATCCCCTGAACGAAGCCTCCGCCGAAAAACACGTGCCGCAACTGCAGTCTCGGGGCGTAAACGTGAGGTTTTTCAGGCGGGGCAGCGTGGTGGCGCCGACTCCCTTTGTCGACCCGACCCTTCGTTCCCTGGTCGTCGAGTCTCTTGCGGGCTCCGATCTGCATGTCGACGCCGCCGCCGGTAGCTGGCCGATCGATCAGCTTTGGGTGCTTCGGGTGCGGGGGGCGGGCATTTCAGATCTCACCGGACTCGACGCGGCGCGCGGGCTGCAGCTTCTGATTGCGGCGGCAAACAACGTGACCGATCTTTCGCCGCTCACCGGGCTGCCCGCGCTCACCGGGTTGGATCTGCGAGACAACCGTATATCCGATCTCGGTCCGCTTGTGTTGAATACCGACCTCGCGGATGGGGATTGGCTGAGTGTCGGCGGCAACTCGTTGAACGAAGAGTCGGTCAACGTGCATGTACCCGCGTTGCTGGAGCGGGGTGTGGACGTCAACGTCTCACCGGTGCTGGTGACTCTCCTCGCCGGCGGCGGGTCACTGCGCTTCAAGGTGTCCGGATACTTCGAGTCGGTGCTTGGCGCCAATTACTCACTGAAGGCATCGACCGACGATGCGTCCGTCGCGACGGGGGCGGTGAGCCGCGGTTTTCTGGTGGTGGAGCCAAAAGCACACGCCCGGTATGGCAAGGCAACCGTCGCCGTCACCGGTACCGCGGGGGGGCGGACGGAGACGCTGTCGTTCGCGATCACGTTGCGTGGTCCTTGGATCGTGCCGCTGTTCCCGAGCGACTCCGGCGAGCGCCAGGGATTCGTCCGGGTCATCAACTACGGCGGGGAAACGGCACAAGTGCGCATCGTCGCCATCGACGACGCCGGGGCCCGCAGCCCGCAGCTGACATTGGCGGTCGGCGCGGGAGAAGCCGTCCACTTCAACTCTTCCGACCTCGAAGGGGGCAATCCGGACAAGGGCTTGAGCGGAAGCAGCGGCCCCGGGAACGGTGACTGGCGCCTGCAACTGGAGAGCACCGGCGAGTTGGCCGTGCTTCCGTTCGTGCGTACCGCCGACGGTTTCCTGACGGCCATGCACGGTACCGCCGCCGTCCTCGACTCAGATCACCGCGTACCCATCTTCAACCCTGCGAGCAACTTGTATCAGGTGAGCTCCCTGCGGCTGGTGAACATGGACAGCGATGCCGCCGAAGCCGTGATCAGGGGGGTGGACGATCGCGGACAATCGCCCGGCGGAGAGGTCCGCGTCGAGGTTCCGGCCGGCTCCGCGGTGACCGTTACGGCATCGGAACTCGAAGACGGCGGCGCCGGGGTTCGCGGCCGGCTGGGCGACGGGGCCGGAAAGTGGCGGTTGGCGGTGAGTTCGGCAGCCGACCTGATCGTCATGAGCCTGCTCACGAGCCCCGAGGGTTACCTGACGAACCTGTCGGCCGATGGAATCGGGAAACAGGACGACGGGGAATACGTCGTTCCCTTTTTCCCGGCTGCGAACGATTCCCTCGGGCGGCAGGGTTTCGTGCGGGTGATCAATCGGTCCGGTACGGACGGTGTGGTGCGGATTCAACCGTACGACGATGCAAGCGGGACGTTCGATCCTCTGGAACTGTCGCTCGCCGCGGGCCACACGGCGCACTTCAACTCGGACGACCTGGAACTGGGCAATGCGGCCTAGGGGATCGCGGGGAGCACGGGTTCGGGAATTGGCGACTGGCGCCTGGCGCTTGGGAGCAGCCTGGACATCGACGTACTCGCCTATGTGCGCACTCCCGGCGGATTCCTGACGGCGGTTCACGAGGTTGTGCCCCGAGCCGGAAGGCGCCACCGGGTGTCGATCTTCAACCCGGCAAGCAACGTAAACCAAAGGAGCAGGCTGCGCATGGTCAACCCCGGCGTACGACCGGCCCATGTTTCGGTGGCGGGCGTCGACGACGCGGGCGGCTCGCCCGGAGAGGTGGTGAGAATAACCGTTGCGTCCGGCGAATCACGGACGATAACCGCCGGTCAGTTCGAAGCGGGAGACTGGGGATTGCGCGGTGCGATGGGCGACGGAACGGGCAAGTGGCGGCTGATGGTGGACAGCGATCAGCCGGTCGTCCTGATGAATCTGCTGGAGAGCCCAACCGGGCACCTGACCAATCTGTCCGACGAGTGATTGTGGGCAGTGACCGGCTTTAGCTTGGCGTTTCGACTACGGCACTTTCCGACATCTCTCACAGTAAGGAGACAGGCCCGATGCTAGTATCGTTGCATGTTCAGTCCGGTATTCGATGGGCATCATGCAGAGTACTGAAAGCAGGACGGAATGGCTCCCGTTGGACGGCAACTGGAAGTTCGATGGCGACAACGCCACGTTCGAGCACGATCCTGCGGAATCTACTCAATCCCGTCATCCATTGGGTGTGGCTTTGTCTGCACTGCATGCCCCACGCGGTGGGTGTTTGTCCGCCGATGTTACGCTGCCGGACAATCTCGAAGGAGACCCGGCCGCGCGGTTGCTTGTCGGATTTGAAGCTGCCTCGAAGGATTACTACACCGTAGGCTTGGGTGGATACGGCGCGGCGTACGTGCTCCATGAATGCCGTGGCGACGTCCACCGTCAACTGCACGGCCTCGGCCGGCGGTCGCACCTCAGGCCGGGCGGGGAATATCATGTGGCGGCGGCTGTTCATTCGCACCGGGTGACACTCGCCATCGACGGCATCAGCGTATTCACGCAAGACCTGCCTCGCCCGCTCACCGCTCAAGCGGGAGTTTTTGCCCATGCTCACGGAACCGTCAGGTTCGAGGCATTCGATTGGGTTCCCAGGCGAGGCAAGGCCTTTGTCGTCATGGAGTTTGACGAGCCATACAACAGCCTCTACAAAAGCGTCATCAAACCGATTTGTGAAGACGGTGGTTTCGACGCCGAGCGTGCCGATGACGTGTATCGCCCGGGTGTGATACTCCAGGACATCACAGCCGCCCTGGGTGCAGCGGATGTGGTGATTGCCGAGATATCGCCGGTCAATGCCAATGTCTTCTACGAGGTGGGGTACGCCCATGCGCGCCAGACGCCTACCATTCTGCTCGCGCGGCGCGGCGAGCAGCTACCGTTCGACGTAAGCGGGTATCGCACGATCTTCTACGAGAACACCATCAGCGGCAACGACGACGTCGCCAGCGATCTCCGAAGGCACCTCGCGCACATCCGTTGACGAATTCTCTGGCTCGCATCGGCGGGGCCCGGGGTCGCTCAAGTCGGTGGCGCAGCCATCCGATAGCCGACGCCGCGCACGTTGAAGATCCAGGTCGGATCGCTGGCCCGGTCGCCGAGCTTGTCGCGCAGTTGCTTGACGAAGATCCGCACGAGATTCGTGTCGGCGCTGGCGCGCCCGGACCAGATCCGGTCCAGCAGCGTGTCGAAGGGGACCACGCGCCCGGCGTTGACGGACAGCAGGCGCAGAAGTTCGTATTCGGTGGCGGTCAGCTCGACGGTGCGGCCGGCGACGGTCACGTGGCGGCGGTCGTAGCGGATGATGAGGCCGCCGAGGACGAACGGGGCCGGCTCCTCGCGGCGGCGCAGTGCCGCGCGTACGCGGGCCACGAGTTCGGTCGGCGAGAACGGCTTGACGATGTAGTCGGAGGCGCCCGCCCCGAAGGCGCGCGCGACGAGACCGTCGCGCGCGCCTTCCAGGCGGGCGCCTCCCACCACCC
>CAZWZH010000089.1:0-20492 GCA_964638775.1 uncultured Pseudomonadales bacterium | reverse complement strand
TCATGAATAAACTACTGCGGCCGTCAATAGCAGCGAAATCACTGGGCGTGCTCCCGCCGCGTGCTCAACGTGCTGTAAGCACGCCTGCGCGCGCTCTGGTCCGCGCCACCCAGTGCTTTCACTACTCTTGCCGACCTCGCTACGTTCATTCATGAATAGGTCGGATTAGGGGGTGGAATCGACGCCTGAGGGCCGCCCCGAACGCGGAAAAAAGACCGTTTGCTTTCCCGTGCGTGACCTATATAGTACGGGGTGCACCGCAGAGACCTAGTGCTCGTTCGCGGGCACCTGGTCGACAGTGTTGTGCAAGAGGTACTCACTTTCGATTGAGGGGGAAGGAAAATGGCGACAAGAATAATTGTCGGACTGGCTGCTCTAGCGTCTATCGTTGAAGGATTGGCGCCGGGTGCGGTTCCGCAGAACCTGCTGCCGTTGGCACTTGTCATCCTCGGGCTGGTTTACGGCGCGATGGTGGTGGATGCCGAAGACGCAACAGGCTTCCTGGCCGTCACGATCGCTGTTGGCGCAGCGGCCGGAGCGGATGTCCTCGGCAACATTCCTATGATCGGCGGTTACCTGGACGCTATCCTGGATCAACAGGCCACGGCACTGTACGGCGCGGTGGGAGCGATTCTGGTTGTGCGGGTCTGGAATCGCCTTAAGAGCGAATAACGCGCTGCCGTAGGCAGCTCATGGTTCGCGGGCGGGCGGCGTCCAGGCGCCGCCCGCCGTTCCTGCGTGAGAACGCAGGTCGCGTTCAACGGTTCCGGCAAGGCGCCGCTGAACGCCCGATGTGAAAAGGCCGGGTTTCCGTAACCGCGGCCGGCTCACTCGGAGAACAATCGATACGCTGCGGTGCGCCGGTGCCGCCAGCCAGCGGTAGTATTGACCCTTCGCACTGTCCGCGCCCCCATCGCCGGGCGGCGCCGGACCCAACTACCCCCGCCTCCTGAATCCGATCAATGTCGCCTTGGCTTTGTGGGGGTGGCCGAAATAGGCGAACCGCTCGCCATCTTCGGCCGCCATGGCCAGTAACGCCTCCCGGTCTCCGGCCAGATTGACGACTTCGTCGCAGACAAGGCCGACGCCGCGGAAATGCTCGATCAGCCGTTTTCCGAGCGTATGCAGGTGCGCCGGTTGCAGGGTAACGCCGGCCAGTGCCGTGCGGCCGCACGTGGCGATGAACGCGCGCAGGTAACGGGGCCGGGTCAGGTCGCGTTCCGAAATGTCGAGCAGCCCCTGCTCCACGATTCCCGGGCCAAGCTGAACTGCCGACGGGTACATGCCCCTGTGAAATTCGCGGTGCCCCAGCACGCCCAGCGAGTCGGAACGCAGGCCCAGCACCCGCGTGTAGCCGTACGGCTGCATCTCGCTCAGCATCTCGCCGTCGATCTGCAGAAGCCCCACCGGCGAGAGCGAACTCACGTGGGAAACGAAGCCGCTGCCGACGACCACCTGAGCCTCCCGGAGTGCGTCCGCCGCCGTCACCCCGCCGGGCCGGCCGCCGATCAGAACCGGCTCCAGCGCATCAAGTTCGAGGTGAACGAGCAGCAACGGCTCACCGCCTTGGTCGAGCAACTCAACGCCCACTCCATCGAGGTCGAGCTCGGAAAACGCCCGCGCCAACGCCCGCGGCGACAACGAACCGCCATCGACCGCGCCGGCCGGCAGCATCGAAGCGCCAGCCGGCGCCCGTTGCGCAGGCGAACTAGCAGCGGACACATCCTCCTCCTCGTCCGCCCCCGAACAACCCGCCGCAATCCAGAGCAAAAACAGGCACAGCCCCAGACACCTCATGTGAACAGGCCCCTGCCCCGGCAATTCATGTCGATGCGCGAAACTGCGTGAACCTGGCGGCGTCGCACCCACCGATACGGAACGGCGAGGTCAACGCACATCCGTTGAGTGGGAAGCGGACGCTCCCGGGCGTCCCGGCGCGCCCGCCGCGGTTCCCTGTCCCGTGTCACCGCTTCTCAACGACATGATCACCGAGGCGGCTTCCAGCATGACGAGAACGCTGGTGCCCAGCACGATCGCCCCGATACCCACCAGCAGATAGTTGCCCGCCGCAAAGAGCTGGTTCAGCGTCACCACCCCCGCCGAGAAGGACATCACCAGCACGAACAGCATCGGCGCCATGGTGTACCAGGCGGGCCGCCCCAGTTTCATCAGCAGCACCGTCAGGACCAGTAGCGTCAGCCCGGCGAGAAGCTGGTTGGTCGACCCGAACAACGGCCACAGAACCAGCCCGCCGGCCCCGCTCGCCCCGCCCGCGCCGAACGCCAGCAACAGGCAGGCGCCCACCGCCAGGGCGGTGGAGAGCACACTGTTGCCGAGCACGGGAATTCCATAGATCTCGCCCCACTCCTGGATGATGTAGCGCTGCAGGCGCACCCCGGAGTCCATGGTGGTGCCGGCGAACAGCACGACCATGGTGGCGAGCATGGTCTGGGCGACCCCCACGGGCAGCCCCCAGCCGGAACTGATCAGGTTGGCCCCACCCTGTATGAAGCTGGCTGCCCCGGCCGAGCCGAACTCGCTGTACATCGCGTGCCACTCTTCGGTGGTGGCGGCCAGCGTCACGCCCGTTACCGCGACAATGGTGATCAGCGCCAGCGACCCTTCGCCGACGGCGCCCAGATAACCCACGAAACGCGCATCCGGCTCACGGTCGAGCTGCTTCGAACTGGTGCCCGAGGCAACGATGCCGTGAAACCCCGACACGGCGCCGCAGGCGATGGTGACGAAAAGCAGCGGAACGATCGACGGTGCGCTCTCGCTCAACCGGTCGTTGAAAGCCGGGGCGGCGATGTCCGGCATCACCAGCAACACCGCTCCGTACAGCAGCGCCAGCCCGAGAAAGAGCTGTACGCCGTTGATGAAGTCGCGCGGCTGCAGCAACACCCAGACCGGCAGCATGGAGGCCAGGGCGGCGTAAAGGAAGAGAATGAGTATCCAGTTGGCCTGGGGCGCCAGGCCGAACATCGCCGGCAGCTCCAGCGGCATGAGATCGCCCACGTAGATGGAAACGTACAGGGCGGCCACCCCGCCGATGCACAGCGCAATGAGGTTGAACCGGCGATGCAGCAGTTGCCCGATGACCAGCGCAACCACGATGGCGGCCCAGGCCGGAAAAACGGCGCTCGGCGTGTTCACGAACGCCCGCGCGATGATCACGCCGAACACCGAGTTCACCATGAGCAACAGCAGGAACACCACCACCATGTAGAGCTTGCGCGTGCGCGCCCCCACCACGGATTCCGACAGCACGCCGATGGAGCGCGCCTTGTGCCGGTTGCTCGCCCACAACGCCCCGAAGTCATGCACGCCGGCGAAAAAGATCGTGCCCAGCACCACCCAGGCCACCGCCGGCGCCCAGCCCCAGTACACGGCGATCGCCGGCCCCACGATGGGCGCCGCACCCGCCACCGACGTAAAGTGATGGCCCCAGAGCACGTAGCGGTTGGTGGGAACGAAGTCGACCCCGTCGTTGAACTCGTGGGCGGGGGTCACGAAATCCGGGTCGAGCCGGAAGATGCGCTCGGCGATGAACCGCGAGTAGACGAACCAGCCGAAACACATCCCGGCGATGCCGAGCAGCACGACGAACACCGAGTGCATTGACGATTCTCGAAGCCCGATGACGCGGCGAGCATAGCAGGGGAAATTGATCTTGCCCAAGCGGGATGGCAGCATGGGCGTACTGCCGGAAGGATCGAGCGACATGACCGCCACAAGGGTTGACT
Organism: uncultured Pseudomonadales bacterium; assembly: GCA_964638775.1. GTDB lineage: Bacteria > Pseudomonadota > Gammaproteobacteria > Pseudomonadales > Azotimanducaceae > Azophilus. The sequence continues at coordinate 16,746 of CAZWZH010000089.1, read as the reverse complement.
GGTACTACTTCCGCAGCGGCTGAACAAGCTGCAAGCGGGCCTCCAAGTTTCTGGAGGCGAGAAACATCGAGGTGGCCGAAACCGTACCGGCCAGCCGCAAGCTGCAGCGCGGCGACGCCGTGGCGCTGCTCGAAGCCGCCAATGCCGCACACGTTGCAAAGGGCAGAAAGCTGCAGGAATTTACCGGCGACGACAGGCTCTCCGACGAGGCAGTGACCGCGATGCTCGGCTCCACGGGCAACCTGCGGGCCCCCACCCTGCGCGTGGGCGATACCCTGCTCGTCGGATTCAACGAATCCGTCTACGCCGAGGTATTCGGCTAGCCGCTAATGCGCCTGTAACTGGTGTCCGGCACAGTCGAATTTGGCCGGTACCAGGATCGAGAGCGGGTGCAACAGCCCGTTCAAGCAGACGCGTTGCCCAGAAACACCTTGCTGCAGAACTCGGTGCGGCTGTTGACGTCGAGCTTGCCGAACACGTGCTGAATGTGGCTGCGCAGAGTCGGCATCGAGATGTGCAGCGTCTCGCTGATCTTCTTGTCGGGCAGACCCTCCAGGACCGCAGCCGCCACATCGAGCTCCCGCCGGGTCAAGCTGTAGCCGTCGCACAGGGATTTGCGGATCTCGTCCAGTTCCAGCGCCGGAATCTTGTGCTTGGCGAACAGGATGTTGCGCATCGCATTCCTGAAGTGCGGGGCGATCATGTCCAGTATCTCCAGTTCCCGCCGGTCGAAGTTGGCACGCTTGCGCGACCGCCACACCCGAAAGTCGCCGATGTTCCGGTTGCCGTTGTCGTAGACGTAGATGTTGATCCCGTAGTACAGCCCGTCCCTGGAAAGAAAGTCGTTGAAGAACTCCGTATTGATCAGGTCCTGCTGGGCCATCACTTCATTGACTGAAACCGCCCGCCGGTAGGGCTGCATCTTGAACGTGATCGGGTCGTGAAACTGGTAGTACTGCTCGTATAGTTTCAGGTTCTCAGGGGACATGTTCAGGTACACCGGCCTCGAGAAGACGCCTTCGCACTCGTCCCAGATGTAAGAGGCGAAATGGTCCGCCGAAAGGAGGTCGAGCAGGTCGCGTCCCGCCCGTTCGCGGACGCCATAGTCGTCCAGGCTGTCATTCAGGTGCCCAATGACGTTCAACAACTTGCGCCACTGCTTCTGCGTGAGATTCACGAGCCCACTGTACTCCCTCCCATCACCTCACGCACTCAATCGGTTGGGTGCCCACGCCGTCCGGCGCGGGGAATGCTAGAACCGGTACGTCGCCGTGGCACCATACATACGTGGGTCGCCATGAACCACCACCATGCTGGAGGCGATGGTGTAGAGGTGACTGATGTACTCCTCGTCCGCCAGGTTCCTGCCCCACGCAGCCACCTCCAAGGCATCGTCGCCGCTCGTCCAGCTCACCCGGGCGTCGAACAGGTCGAACTCGGGCTGCACCGCCCAGGGCTCCAGTTCGCCGCGCTGATCGTCCGTGTATCGCCAGCTCAGGGTCACCGCCAGCTCGCTGCCGTTGGCCAGCGGATGGATGTAATCCGCATTGAGATTGAACTTGTGTTCGGGCGCCCGGATCAGGTCCTGGCCCGACTGGTCGGGGAAGGCGGTACCCGGAATATCGGTGTCGCCGAACTCGCTGTCCTGGTAAGCGTAGAAACCGGAGAGAGTCAGCCTGTCCGTGAGGATCCAGGTCGCTTCCAGTTCGGCGCCGAAAATCTCAGCGTCGCCCGCGTTGAACGTCTGGAAGGTTCCGAAGGCTGCCGCGGCGGTCAGCGGGCCGAAGGTCTGGATCTGCAGATCCTGGTATTCCGTGAAGAAAACCGCCGCGTTCAGCCGGAGGCTGTCGCCGAGATCCGCCTTGATGCCGACCTCGTAGTTCAGCGCCTCCTCCTGGTCCAGCGGCTCGGTGAACTCAATGCCCTGGGGCGCCGCCGCAAAGCCGCCGCTCTTGAACCCCCAGGAGACGGCGGCATAGATCGTGGCGTTGTCGCGGGGCTGATAGGCCAGTGCGATCTTCGGCGTGAAAGCGCTCCAGTTCTCACTGACCGAATTGGAGAACGTCTGGTTGATCACGACGAAATCGCCCGCGATGGCGTCGTTGTCAATCGCCTTCCTGTCGAAGCTGTAGCGCCCGCCGAGGGTCAGCTCCCAGCCATCGGCGAATCCCCAATCGACCTGGCCGAACCCGGCGTAGCTGGTTGTTTCGTTCACCTGGCGGTACCAGTCCGTGGCTCCGTTGTCCGCCGTGGGGGTGCAGTCGCTCGGCAGCACGTCATTGTCGAAGCACTCCGTCCGGTCGGTCTTCTCGTTGAGAAACCACAGTCCCGCTATGTAGTCGACCGTCTCGCCCAGGCCGGATACCCAGCGCAGTTCCTGCGTGAACTGTTCGGTGCTGTCGAAAATGTCGTCGTTGATCTGGTTGAACAACGGCGGCAGCGGTGAGACGGGCGTTCCCGTGGAATCCATGTTCCAGTCCGCTTCGTTTTCCCGATAAGCGGTAATCGAGATCAGCTCCCCGGCCGCCGGGCGCCAATCCAGCTTCATGCTGACACCCCAGGCTTCCCGTTTCGCATAGCCGTCGATGGGTCCCGCGGAGCAATCAGCGCCCCGGCCGCTGCAAAGGTCCGCATAGCTGCCCGGCAGATTGGCGGCCCAGAATGCCGGGTCGCCCGGTTCCCCCGTGGCGATGGGGGTTCGCGCCATGTCCTCGATGTCCAGCCGGTTGAAATCCGCGCTGACCAGGGCCTCAAATGTCTCTCCGGCGTACAGCAACTGACCGCGCAACGCCAGCACGTCATCGTCCTTCTGCTTCTTGTCCAGGTAAACGTTGTCCACCCAGCCGTCCCGCTTCCGATAGCTGAACGACCCCTTCGCTGCCCAACCCTGGCCCAGCGGACCGCTCAAGAGCCCCGAGACATCGCGGCGCTCGTAGTTGCCGACACTGACCCGCACCTTGCCTTCCAGGGCCTCGATGTTCGGTCGGGTCGATACGACGTTGATGGCGCCGCCAATGGTGTTCTTGCCGTACAGGGTGCCCTGCGGCCCGCGCAGCACCTCGATGCGCTCGATGTCGAACATCTCCGGATTGATGTTCGAGACCCTGCCCAGGTAGACATCGTCGACGAATACGGACACCGAGTTGTCGGTTCCCGCGCCGTCGTCGTTGGACGATGCACCGCGCAGGGCCACGATGTTCTGCCCGGGGGAAAAGGGCGAAAACGTCAGGCCGGGAATGCGCGTCGCGATATCGGTCAGGTCATGGATGTCGGCCTGTTCGATCGTTGTCTCGCTGAGCGCCGTGATCGCGTTCGGCACGTCCTGCAGGTTCTCTGCGCGTCTTTCCGCGGTGACGACGATCTCCTCGAGTTCCCGGGCCTGGACCGGACCGAAGAGCATCACGGCGACGGCCAACCCGGCCGCCGCCGCCGCGGCACTTTGCCTGAACGCCGTGCCGGTCCCGGTTTGGAGGGCCAAGCATGCAGAACCACTACTGTTCACGATAATCCCCTTGTTCACTGGTTTGCCTGTTCACGCCCGCTGCCTTGTCGTTGCAGAAGGCTTTCGATTGCGGCGCCGATGGCAAGGAGGCGCCTGTCGCTGCCCTCGGGCCCGTCGATCTCGACGCCCACGGGCAGGCTCCGGTCCGGGACCGGCAGCGGGATGCTTAGCCCCGGAATGTTTGCGCTGCTGCCCGGATCCGTGTTGCGGATGTAGGTCGCGAATGCGGGTACCGATTCGCCGTTCAGTTCCACCACATCGGAGGTCTCCCCGACGGGCCTCGCGGTGAGTGGCGTGGTGGGAAAGAGGATCGCCTCGACCTCGTGCTTCCCGAAGTAGTCGGCGTAGAGGCGCTGCAATTGCGGCCGGTAGTGCTCCCTGGCGCGCCGGTAGGCGAACTCGGAAACTTCCCCACGCAACACATCGCCCATCAGCTCTCGGACATCTGGGCTGGAGACCGAGTCGACCAGGCTTTTCAGCGACTGATCAGGCAGGTGGACGGCCAGGTATTCGCTCAGGAGTGTCCGCGCCTCGTACAGCACGATCGGAAAGCCCGTTTTCCCATTGAGTCGACCGATGCCGGCCAGATCCGCGTGCACCGGTTGCACGCCGGCTTCGATGAGCCTGCGCAGGAGGTTTTCCACCGGCTCGCGCACTTCAGGTTGCAGATCGTCGTAGAAATAACCGCGGGGAACGCCGATCCGGAGACCGACGAGGCCGACTTCCGGCAGCGACGCGCTTTCCCCCGCCAGAATCCGGTCAAGCAGCGCGACGTCGCGCACGGTTCGCGCCATGGGCCCGATGGTGTCCCGTGTACTGGAGATCCGTGTGATGCCCGCAGACGGATAGCGGCCCCCGGTGGGCCTGAACCCGACGATGCCGTTCAGTGCCGCTGGAATGCGGCTGCTGCCCCCTGTATCGGTGCCGAGGCCCGCCACCGCCATGCCCGAGGCGATTGCCACCGCGGTGCCGCCGCTGCTGCCACCGGCGATGAAGTCGCGGCGGTGCGCGTTTCCGACCGTCCCGAAGGCTGTGTTGCGGCTGGTGATGCCGAAGGCCAATTCGTGCATGTTCGTCTTGCCGAGCACGATGGCGCCCGCCGCTTTCAGGAGGGCCACGGCCGGAGCGTCGACGACGGGAACAAAGGATGAGAGGAGCGGCGTACCAGCGGTATTGGGCAAACCCGCTACGTGGATATTGTCTTTCGCAACGACGGGAATCCCGTGCAGGGGCCCCAGGACGTCACCCCCCAGACGCATTTCATCCAGGCGCCGTGCCCGGTCGAGGGCGCCCCGGCTGTCGAGCGAAATGAAAGCATTCAGGAAGTCCTGTCGATCGGCTGCCTCGAGCGCACGGCGAACCAGCCGCTCGCCGGACAACTCGCCCCGGGCCATCGATGCCTGCAGGTCGGCAATGGCGGGAAGAGGGGCCGGCACGCCCGCATAGCCTGCCTTCCAGGCGCCGACCGACAGCAACGCGGCACGCGCCAGTCGTTGCCCGGGGGGTGCGCTTCCCATAGTTCGAGGATGTTCGTTAAGGGTTTGAAAACCTTACGAATCCGGCGAACGCCGCGAATCATCAATACTGATGATTTTCGACGCTTGCGCCTCGGAAAATCGGCTTATACAGAAAGACTGCTTTTAATCAAATATATTAATCCATAATGGACATATTATTAGTTAATTTATCTAATTTAGGAGCGAGAAAACGAAAAAATTGCAAGAACAATCCTACAAAATTCCGGTATTTTTTCGATCAATCGAAACCCGCTACGGAGCCACGCCATGCACCTCTTCGACAACCCGTCCTTTGACGACCATGAAGCCGTTCATCACGTCTTCGACAAGACATCCGGATTGCGCGCCATCATCGCGATCCATTCCACCGCACTCGGCCCGGCCGCCGGAGGGTGCCGGCGCTGGCATTACGGGAGCGAGGCGGAAGCCCTGAACGATGTGCTTCGCCTGTCGAGGGGGATGAGCTACAAGAACGCGCTGGCCGGCCTGCCTTTCGGCGGCGGCAAGTGCGTCATGCTGTGCGAATCCGGCGAAACCAAGTCGACAGGGGTCTTTCGAGCACTTGGCGTTGCCGTGGACTCCCTGGGCGGCCGGTACATAACCGGCGAGGACGTCGGCGTCTCCACCCGGGACATGGTAGAGGTGGGAACCCGGACGAAATTCGTCTCCGGGCTTCCCCGGGCGGACGGCGCCGTCGGTGGCGACCCGTCTCCCTGGACGGCCCTGGGCGTTGCCCTCGGCATGGAAGCGGCCGCGCGGCGAAAGTTCGGCGTCGACTCGCTGGAGGGGTTGAGGGTAGCCGTACAGGGAGTCGGCCACGTCGGCTTTCACCTGTGCAGGCTCCTTGCCGACCGTGGCGCCCGCCTGGTCGTCGCGGACCTGAACGCCGGGAACGTCCAGCGGGTCGTGCGTCAGTTCGGCGCCCGGGCAGTCCCGCCGGAAGCAATTCTGTTTCAGGATGTCGAGATACTTGCGCCCTGCGCCCTCGGCGCGGTGCTGAACGCCCGAACCATTCCCGGGCTCAAGTGCAGTGTTGTCGCCGGCTCCGCCAACAATCAACTGGAAACCGCCTCGGACGCGATGCGCCTCGAGGAGCGCGGCATACTCTTCGCCCCCGACTACGTGATCAACAGCGGTGGGGTCATCAGCATCGCCCGCGAGTATCTCGGCGGCTGCACCCGGCAACGGCTGGCCGACGAGATTCACCGCATCCCGCAAAGGCTCACCGCGATATTCGATGCGGCTGCGCGCAGCGGACAGCCGGCAATGGTCGCTGCCGACGAGATGGCGAAAACCATCCTGTGCTCCCGTTCGCCCGCTGATTCGTCAGCGGCCGTTCGAATCGGCGGTCTGCTGAATTCAGCCGCTTGAGGCGTGGAGGTCCGGAGCCGCGGTTGTCGGCAGTGCCGGAACGACAGGGGTAGACGCCGCAGCTACCCGCCCGTGTCCTTCAGAACCGAGCGCTCCAGGAACAGACGGACATAGTAGTCCAGGCTGAAGTACCGGCCGCCGCCGATGATGAGCAGGCCGAGCAGCATGGCCAGGTAGATCGCCGCGAACTCGATGCCGTTGTTGAGCTTGACGATGGCGCCCCGGCCGTTCAGGTACCGGTAGTCGCCGTGCTCGCGCAGGATGGCTTTCGCCCTGGCGAGCCGCTTCGACGCTTCGATGGTTCGCGCGTTCACGTTCTGGCATTCGACGAAGCGCTCGAACCGGCTCGACGCCGCGTGGGCTTCGCTGCCCGGAATGCAGACGGCCGCCGGGCGCGACGGGGCGATCGCCGCCCAGCCGTTGTCGAGGTGCACCGACCAGGCGGCGACGAACATCGTCACTGCCAGGGGTATGGCGACGAACCGGGTCGCCAGGCCGAACAGCAGCAGAATGCCGCCGAGGAACTCGGTCCAGGAGGCGAGAAACCAGGAGAACTCCGGTGGCAGCACGTTGAACGGGAACGGGAACGAATCCAGCGTGTGAACAAACCAGTTCGTACCGGTGATTTTCTCCCAGCCGGAAGCGATGAGCACAGGCCCGAGAATGAGCCGCATCAGAAGGGAGGCAGCACCGTCGAGGCGCCCGAGCCCGGCGAGCGCCCGATCATGGATGCGGCCGATGGCCGCCAAGTGGTCTTTCAGCATTCGATTTTCCTCTCTGGCAATCCTGTTCGCCCTTCGCAGATACCGCTCATGTGCCATTCCCTCCCCTTTCAGTCATCCGCATGGACAGTGACCGCCGGGTTTCCGGCAAGCCGCTCCCGGGCTTCCGTCACCATTCCGCCGATCAATTCCGCACAGGTCGGCAGGTCGTCGATCAGCCCGGCGACCTGCCCGCTGGGCAGCACCCCCTCGTCCGGCCGGCCGTGCACCATGGAATCCTGAATGATCATGGGCGAATTGGCGGCCAGCAGCGTCTGGCCGAACGACAGTTCCGACTGCCTGGCCATGGCCCAGGAGGATCTCAGCATTACGGCGAGGCTCGCGCCGGTCTGCCGCTTGAAACGCCAGCCGCTGTTCAGGGCGATCAGCAACAGGCGCAGGCGCGATGCCCGCTCCAGGGACTCGAGCCGCCGGTTCAGGATCATGCGTTGCGGCAGGCCGTCGAGCCTGGTGGAAACCCTGATGCGGGTCACCTCGGCTTCGAGGTAACGGGCCTTGGTCGCTGCCGGCGTCGGACTCTCGGCGGTGAGCAGAAAGCGCGTGCCCATGGCGATGCCGTCGGCGCCGAAGGTGAGCGCCGCCGCGAGGCCACGGCCGTCCCTGAAGCCGCCGCAGGCCACCACCGGCACGCCGAGGTTCATGTCCAGTACCTGGGCGAGCAAAAGCCAGGTCGGCGTCTCGCCGGTGTGCCCGCCGCCTTCGCTACCCTGGCAGACCAGGACATCCGCGCCCAGTGCCACGGCCCTCTTCGCATGTTTCGCGGCGCCGATGGTCGGAACGCAGAGGATGCCCGCCTGTTTTACCCTGTCGATGAGCTTGGCGGAGGGCGCCCGGCCATAGGAAATGGCCGACACCCCCTGTTCGATGCACGCATCGACGATGCGGTCGACGCCAGGCTGGAAGGAGTGCAGGTTCACACCGAACGGCGCGGGAGTCCTGCGCTTGATCTCCTTGAGAGCCGAAGCGCACTCCTCAGGCGTCATCACCGCGGCCGCCAGAAAACCCATGGCCCCCGCGGATACCGACGCGACGACCAGATCGGGCGTCGCTACCCATCCCATGGCGGTCTGGATTATCGGCGCGCGGCATCCCAGCGCTCGCGTCAAGGGCGTTCCAAGCGTGGCCGTCACCCGGCGCCCTTATTCGTCCCTGTGGCCGGGAGGATTGCCCTTGAACACAGTCGCCCTGAGGTTGTGCGGGTCGAGCCGTTCCAGCACGGCGAGCTGATCGGCCGTCGGCGGCGCCGTTTCGCCCAGGCCCGCCATCCGTTCGAGCGCAAAGCCGGTATTCTCCTGCACCTCATCGATCGTGACGCCCGGGTGCAGGCTGATCACCCGGATGGCGTTGCCGGCGCCCTGAAAATCCATCACCGCCAGGTTGGAAACGATGCGCCTGAGGTCGAGAAACTCGGGTTTCCGCCCACCCGGCCAGCGCGCCGGGTTGTATCCGGCCCCCGCCACCATGTCGACTTCGCCGGCAACGAAGGTGCGCCTGTCGTGACTCGGAACGAACATGGAGTTGGCGTTGTTGACGGTGTTGCCGGGATAGCCGCGCACGCCGAGCAATGCGGCTTTGGGCCTCGCGTAGTCGCCGATCACCGAGATGTTCATCTGGCCGTACCGGTCCACCTGTACCGGCGTGACCATCGCATGGCGCAGGCCCCGGTAAATGATGTCGAAGACGCGCTCGTAGGTCATGAGCCCTTCGATCTTCGGCCGGCAGTCGCCCCGCGGGCCCACGGGCACGGGCTCGCTGACCAGGTAGGCTTCTCCCTCGGTCATCATGAGATCCGGCGCGAAGGTGGATTTGGCCAGGGATGCCGCCAGCCGCGGCACCAGGCCGATGCTGGTGATCATGGTTTCGCCCTCGCCGCGGAACGCCTCCGCGGCGGCGCAGATACAGAGTTCCGAGAGCGAGTACGTCATCTTCCGCTCCAGGCCGGGAATGCTGTCAACAAAGGCGGTAGATTGTTCATGAAGTGTCCCGGTCAGAACACCGGCAGTGGCAGGCCATCGATGCGGGCCGCGCCGCCCACGGCCTCGACATAGTCCGAAAGGCCCACGCCGTCGACGTAATCGGAGCAGTAATCGGGCCAGCCCCCCTTGGCGGCTGCGCTGTAGTGCCGCAGATGCTCCACATCGATTCCGTAGGCCGGTGCGCAGGAGGTCGGATGGGCGCCGTGTTTCGCCAGCGCGACGCCGTGCACCAGGTTGCGCTCGATGGGCATCTGCAATGCGATCAGCGGGTCGTCGAACGCATCCGTCGGCACCAGCTCCTCGGTGGTGAGGAAGGCTTTGCACGCCGCCCGGCAGAACCACTCGTCGAAGAAGGGATCGGGGCCGCTGATGCGCGAGTTGCCCGCACGATCGCACTGGTTGACATGGCATACCGCAACATCCGCCGGCAGCGCGGGCACGGCCACCAGTTCCTCGTCGCCGTAGGGCGAGCGAACCATCTTGAGTTCGGGGTTGGTGGTCAGTACGTCGGAGCCGACACCGACCCGGGTTGGCAGAAACGGCAGCCGGGCCGCCGCGGCCTTCAGGCCGAGCTGGAACATGCCTTCGTCGAGTTCCATCACCTCGAAGGCGCCCGCCTGGCGGGCGGCGCGGAAATGAGCCTCCAGGGGCAGCAGGTCGAGGGATACGAAGCCGAACACGAGCTTTTTCAGCTTGCCAGCCGCCGCCAGCATGCCGACGTCCGGGCCGCCGTAGCTCAGCAGCGTCAGGTCGGTGACCGGACTGTTGAGGAGTTCCCGGACGAAGGCCATGGGTTTGCGTCGCGCGCCCCAGCCACCGATGGCGAGGGTCATGCCGCTCTCGATTTCGCGGACGATGTCGCCGATGCCGCGGGTCTTGTCCATCAGCCGCGTTTTACTCCGGAAAGCGGTAGGCGTGCCCCCAGAGGTCGCCGACCGTGCTGCGGGTGGGACTGAAATCGTCCCAGTCGAACTGCTTGCCGTCGTAACCGACCTCCACGGGGATCCCGCCCGGGGCCAGAAAGTAGAAGGACACCATGCCGTCGTTGACGTGGCGGCCGAGCGTCGCGGTGATGGGCAGGCCGGCCGCGAGTACCCGGTCGAGGCAGGCACCCACCGCATCCAGGGTGGTCATCTCCACCATGAGATGCACCACCCCGGATGGCGCCGGGCCGTTGAACAGCCCCAGGCTGTGGTGCCTTGGGTTGCGGGCGTGCAGGAAGTGGATGCGCATCTCCGGCGCGCCCTCGACCGGCGGCGGCAGGGTCAGCTCGTCGCTCATGCCGAAGCCGAGCAGTCGCTGGTAGAACTCACTGGTCTCGGCATGATTGGCGGCGGGGAGCACCAGGTGCCCGAGGCCGAGGCCGTCGGCGACGAACCGGACCCCGTCGATGGGCGAGCGAAAGGTTGGATGCGCGCCTTGCCGCCCATGGAAGAGCTCGAAGACATTGCCGGAAGCATCCGTACTGCGAACGAAGGCGTCAACGCAGCGAGCGGCGCACTCCTCCTGCAACCCGGCAGCGAGTTCCAGGCCATGTTCCGAGAGCCTGCCGACCAGCGCCGCGAAGTCCGCAGGGGCGCATTCCCACCCGGCACAGACGAATCCGTCCTGCTCGGCCGGCTCGACGATAAAGCGTGCCGGCGCCCCGTCCATCCGCAGATGAATCGAACCGCCGGGCCGCGTCGAGGCGCTGAACCCGAGAATTTCTTCGCCGACATCCGCCCAGGCCTGGGGGTCGCCCATGCCGATGCGCACATACCCCAGGGACGCGATTCCTATCCGGTTCGTCATGCCACCTCGATCCTCAACTATCCGACCCTTGGCGACCGGACAGGCCATTGCCGGCGAGCCGCGCCCTGCCACTGAACTTGTGCGGCACGCTGAATGCAAACACATTCGTGGGACGGCACATCAGGCTGCCGATTCCTTCCGCTTTGCCGGGCGCAGGGCACCGTCGGCGCACACTCGAGCATCGAGCGATGCAACGCAGGGGCGAGCCGGACGACCCCGTTCGTCGAGCATCAGTCGTTGGCCAGAAAATCGAGGCAGGCGGCATTGAAGAGCCTGGTGTGCTCCACCATCACCCAATGCCCGCACTCCGCGATTTCGATGTGGCGGGCCGGCTTGCAGGCGCGGGTAATCTTGAAGCCGCCGCTGGCGGGTAACATCTCGTCGTCGGCGCCCCAGAAACTCAGCACCGGACATCGAATCTCCGACAGTTCGGCTTCCATGTTCGGGATGATCATGCGGGAGAGTACTTCGGGCGGCTGCTGCTGAAGAATCGCCCAGCGCTCGTCCACCAGTGCATCGGTGACATGCACCGGATCGTACACCAGGGTTTCCAGGACGCGGCGCAAGCCGTCGCGGTCCAGCGCGCCATCGACGAAGTTGGCGATCATTTTCGCCATGGCGGGCATGGCCAGGTACGTTTCCAGTTCCTCAATGCCGCCGGGCGCCATGAGGATCAGCTTCGCGACCCGGTCCGGGTGGTCCAGGGCCGCCCGGATGCTGATGGCGCCCCCCAGCGAATTGCCGATGAGAGCAAAACTCCCGATTCCGATCGCATCCAGCAGCCCGACCAGATGCGAACTGAAAAACCCGGTGGTGTAGTCCCGGTCGACGGGCTTGGACGAGTACCCGAAGCCGGGCAGGTCCGGCACCACAACCCGGTATCCGGCCTCCGCGAATGCGTGGGCGTTCTTCCTGAAATTGCTGTAGCCGCTGGCGCCCGGACCGCTGCCGTGGACGAACACCACCGCATCGCCGTCCGCCGGGCCCTGGCTTCGAAAGTGGATATCCAGGTCGCCGACGGTAACCGTTTCTCCGCGCGGCGGCCCTTGGCCGTCAATCGACACGGCTCGGCCCTAGACGAACACGTCGCCGTTTTCCGCGCCAAGGGCCATGCCCCCCAGGTTGCGGGCAAAGGGCGTGGGGTTGTTGGCGACATGGGCACGGGCGATGTGGATGTCGCGCCAGATGTCCTGGATGCCGGCGCCGTCGAACACGCTCTTTCCGCCGGCCACCTCGAACAGCCGGTCCACCACGGCGCCCATGCGGTCGATGACGATGCTCGCCTGGTAGCGGTAGCGCACCCGGTCGATCATGGGAATGGGCTCACCGGCGTTCACCAGTTCCATCATGCGTTCGAAATTGCGGAACATGATGGTCTCGACTTCATCGATGTCGTTGATCGCCTCGGCAACCCGCCGGGTAATGTCCGGGTCGCCCTGCAGCTTGGTGGGATCGGTGCTGGAGGCCGCGGCGTTGGTGACAAACAGGTCGACGGCGTGCCGGGCGGCGCCGATGGCCGGCGTGGACACCACACGGATGAAGAGCTGCGCCCAGGGAATGCTGTACATCGGGTTGTCCTGGGAGTGCACGCAGTTGAACCCGTCCATCTGGCGATGGGTGCGATGCTCGGGCACGAAAACCGGCGTATCGATCACGATGTCGTTCGAGCCGGTCGCCTGCAGGCCGTAGGCGAACCAGGTGTCCTCGATCTCGTAGTCTGAACGGGGTACCAGGAAGGTGCGGTAGCCGTCCCCCGGCACGACCGCGCCGAGCAGCACCCAGGTGCAGTGCGCCGAACCGGAACTCCAGCCCCAGCGGCCGCTCAGGCGGAAGCCGCCGTCACACGGCTCCGCCCGTCCGCCCACCGGGTTGTAGGAACTCGAGATCAGGGTATCGGGATCGTCGGCATAAACATCGGCCTGGGCTTCTTCAGCCATCAAGGCGAGCTGATACGCATGCACCGCGACGATTCCCGCGATCCAGGCCGAACTCATATCCTGTTCGGCGATCTTGAGAATCGCCGCGAAGAACTCCTGCGGCGTGGCCTCGAGCCCGCCCCAGCGCCTGGGCAGAACCGCGCGCATGAAGCCGGCTTCCTTGAGCGCGTGGACGACATCCCCGCTCACCTGCCGCCGGGCGCGGCCTTCCGCGGCGCGCTCGGCGATAAGCCCGGACCTGGCGCCCACTTCCTCCACCAGGTTCCACGAAGACCGATGCTGTGCTGCCTGAGCCGGCGCCTCGGCCATGATTTCCTACCTTCGCCCGACTATCCGGCAATATTTCACAGGACGACGGGTAATTCTACCCATTTGCGTAATTTCCTGACCGAAAAAAACGAATTATGGAAGTTGCAGGCTAAAAAGATAACCCAATACGCGATTTACGCCGGAATTGACATAGAGGCATCGAGCCGAGGCCTATAGGATAATCTGCACATTTCGAAGCTATCCGATTCGCCATGGCCTCTCCGCGAAACCACGAGGACCGCATCGACCGGCTCGAATCCATCGAGGAAATCCGGCAACTCGTCGCCAAGTACGCCCTGTCGCTGGACATGCGCGACCTCGATGCCCACGTCAACCTGTTCGCGCCGGACATCCGGGTTCGTTGATGCCCGTCATCCACGTAACGGACCGTACCGGCAACGCCCACCGGCTGCAGGCCGCCGACGGCAGCGTCCTCATGGAAGTGCTGCGCGATGCGGGAATGGGCATCGAAGCCATCTGCGGCGGCCAGTGCGCCTGCGCCACCTGCCACTGCCTGATCGAGCCGGAGTGGTTTGAAAAAGTCGGCGCGCCGGGCGAAGACGAACTGGACCTGGTTTCCTGCCTGGACGCCTACGATACCGGCCGCTCCCGGCTGACCTGCCAGCTCCGGGTGTGCGATGCGTTCGACGGCCTTCCGCTGACGGTGGCGCCGGAAGAGTAGATCAACCGCTTTGGCAATCTCCTCCGGTTCAGCCATGCGCCCGAGCGGGATCGCCAAGGCCGCGGGCATTATCTTGCAGGCCCGGAACATGGGATGATTCGGCGATCCGATGCAACCGGCCCGGAATCCCGCGAGTGAGCGCCGAAATCATCCGGCAGATACCCATCGTGGACCTGATGATGGGCATCCCCGTCAGCGAGACGAACGAGGAGTGGTACGCAAGCTTCCTGCCGCTGCTGAAGGACCGCGAAAGCATCGAGCAGTTCAGGATGCCCGTGCAGTACATGTTCCGCGACGTGCCGACCCTGGAGAAGACCGAAGACTACGTCGCGTTCCTGATCGGGGAAATGGACCGCTACGGAATCGATATCGCGCTGGTCGGCTATTTCGAGGGCTCGGAAGCCGCCCGGAGCGCCAAAGACCGGTATCCGGAGCGCTTCGCCTTCGACTTCCCGGTGGACCCCAACCGGGGCATGGAGGCGGTCAGGGCCATCCGGCGCGTCCATGACGGGTTCGGCATCCACTCGGTGTCCGTCTTTCCCTGCGGCTGCAATCCGCCCGTGCCCATCGACGACCGCCGCATGTGGCTGATCTACGGCGCCTGCTGCGACCTGGACCTGCCGGTGCTCGTCAACGTGGGCGTCCCCGGACCGCGCATCCCCATGGCGCCGCAGCGGGTCGAACTGGTGGACGAGGTCTGCTACCACTTCCCCGACCTGCAGTTCGTCATGCGCCACGGCGGCGAGCCCTGGGTGGAACTGGCCGTGAAGCTCATGCTGAAGTGGCCGAACCTCTACTACTCCACGTCGGCGTTCGCCCCGAATTACTATCCCGACGCTATCGTCGACTACGCCAACACCCGGGGCGCCGACAGGATCATGTACGCCGGCTACTATCCCCAGGGACTGAGCCTCGAACGCATTTTCAGGGAGCTGCCAGAGGTGCCGTTCCGCAACGAGTCCGTCTGGCGCAAGTTCCTCAGCGACAACGCCCGCCGCGTTTTCAAGCTGCCGCCGCCGGACGCCCGGGGCGCCGCAACTTCATGACGGGGGCTGTCATGCGAGTCGAGAACCCGGCGCCCCGGAACGATGACGTTTAAGGAACAATACTGAATCTCGGGAAAGAGTTCGTATGCGGCGCTTCCATTTCGGCGCGTTAAGCTCGTCCGATAGCCTTAAATGCGGCAGGATGGTGGGGCCGTGCGCCGAAATGGAAGCGCCGTATGCGAACTCGTTGTATCGGAGTCTAAACAATCATGAGCGAAGCCACAGACATCCGGGACACCCGCACCCCGCCGGTACTGGTATGGGACCAACTCAAGAAGCTGGACCAGGCCGCCCTGGCCCGCTGGCGCCTCGAGCCAGTGGTCAACGGCCGCAGCGCCGAGGAGCGGAACATTACCGTCCCGATGCCGTTCGGCTGGTTCGTCATGTGCTACAGCGACGAACTGGGGGTGGGTGAAGTAAAACCCCTGCACTACTTCGAACGCGAACTCGTGGCCTGGCGCGGCGAAGACGGCGAGGCGCGGGTACTCGATGCCTATTGCCCGCACCTCGGCGCCCACATGGGCTACGGCGGCAAGGTCAACGGCAACCATCTTCAGTGCCCCCTGCACTCCTGGCAGTGGAACGGCCACGGCGCCGCGGTCGGCATCCCTTACTCGAAAACCATACCCCCGGCGATGAAAAAGCCGTCCTGCGAACGCGCCTACCCCGTGCGGGAGGCGAACGGCTTCGTGTGGGCCTGGTATCACCCCGGGCACGAGGCGCCGAGCTACGAGGTCGCCGAATTCGAGGAGGTCGGCCACCCGGACTGGACCGGCTACGAAAAGCACGAGTGGATCGTGCACGGCCCCATGCAGACGATCGCGGAGAACGGCGCCGACAGCGCCCATTTCAAGTACATCCACGGCGTCGCGGACTATCCCGACTACGACATCCGCTTCGACGGGCACCGCCGCACCGCCGAAGTGCACATCAGGATGGGAACGCCGAAGGGCACCGTCGACGGGACAATCGCCTACGGCGTAAACGGCAGCGCCCAACCCTGGACGCGCTTTACGGGAATGTGCGAGACCCTGCTGGTCACCGGCGTTACGCCCATTGCCCGGGACATCACCCACCTGCGCTTCGCCTTCACCCAGCTCAAGGCCGACCGCGACGGCCCGCGGGGCGGGCTGGCACGGGCGATAATCAAGGACATCTGCAAGCAACTCGACCAGGACAAGGTGGTGTGGGACCGGCAGAAGTACATCGAAGCGCCGCCCCTGTGCGCGGGCGACGGCCCCATCAACGAATTCCGCAACTTCTTCCGCCAGTTCTACGCGGGTCCGGAGTGGGAGCAGTACCGAGGCGGAATCAGGCGCAGCGTCAGCCGTTGACCGGCAGCCGCGCGCCGGGAGGACAACCGGCCGAGCGTTCGCGCGACACGGTCGTCTCCATCCGATTTCCATCCGATTTGAGAAAGCCGCGCCCCCGCTGCTCATCCGCTTCCGAGCAACGGCACGTGAGGCGCTGCGGATTCGGGCAGCACGCCGGTAATCCTGGGGTCGTCGGCCACCTCGATCTGCCTGTGGTACGGCACGAACCCGGTTCTGATGTAGAAATCCAGCGCGCCGGGATGGTCGAAGGTGCAGGTATGCACCCACAGCCTCCGGATGGGGCGGGACCAGGCGATGTCGAGTGCCCGATTCATCAGCCAGCGACCGGCGCCAAGGCCGATCATGTGCGGGATCAGCCCGAAGAAAGCCAACTCGCATTCCCCTTCGGTACCGAAGTCGAGTTCGAGGAGGCCCGCGTCCCCTCGCTCCTGCCCTTCCTTGAACACGTATAGCTCGCGAGCCGGTTCCGCGAGCACACGCCGAAGTTCGTCGTCGCTCA
>CAZWZH010000088.1:0-3119 GCA_964638775.1 uncultured Pseudomonadales bacterium | reverse complement strand
TGATGGCGTCGTCCCTGGTGGCCTACCTGCTGGTGGCCTTCGTCAGCCTGCTCGGCATTACCGTTGCGCTCTGGAGCGGGGGCATGGGCCCGTCGCTGGGGGTCTGATGGCCGCCAGGGAGCGCTATCACGACCGGGTGGCGGCATGGCTCACGGGCTTCGCGGTGCTGTGGTCGCTGCTCGGCATGGCCGCGGGCCTCTACATCGCCGCGGAACTGGTCTGGCCGACCATCGATTTCGGCCGCGAGTGGCTGAGCTACGGGCGGCTTCGCAACCTGCACACCAACGCCGTGATCTTCGGTTTCGGGGTCTCGGCGCTGATGGCCACCGCGTTTTACAGCGTGCAGCGCACCTGCCACGTGCCGCTGTTCGCCCCCGGGCTCGCCTGGTTCTGCGCCCTGGCCTGGCAGGCGGGGGTGCTGCTCGGGGGGATCTCGCTCCTGGCCGGCTGGAACGGCGGCAAGGAGTATGCCGAACTGGAGTGGCCCTTCGACATCGCCATCGCCGTGGTCTGGGTCTCGTTCGCCGTGGTCTTCTTCGGCACCATCGCCCGGCGCCGCATCCGGCCCATCTACGTCTCCAACTGGTTCTACGGCGCGCTCATCATCGTCATCGCCATGCTGCACATCGTCAACAGCCTGGCGATTCCGGTGAGCCTCTCGAAGTCCTACTCCCTGTTCGCGGGCGCCCAGGATGCCGTGGTGCAGTGGTGGTACGGCCACAATGCGGTGGGCTTCCTGCTGACCGGCGGGTTCCTCGGCATGCTCTACTACTTCCTGCCCAAGCACGCCGACCGGCCGATCTGGAGCTACCGGCTCTCCATCGTCGCTTTTTGGGCGTTCACCTACAGCTACATCTGGGCCGGGCCGCACCACCTGCACTACAACGCCGTACCCGAGTGGGTGCAGTCGCTCGGCATGATCATGAGCCTCATCCTGCTGGCGCCGTCCTGGGCGACCATGGTGAACGGCGTCATGACGGTCGCCGGCGCCTGGCGGAAGCTGCGCACCGATCCGGCGCTGAAGTTCATCGTGCTGTCGCTGGCCTTCTACGGGCTCGCCACCTTCGAAGGGCCGATGATGTCCATCAAGAGCGTCAACATGGTCAGCCATTTCACGGACTGGACCATCGGCCACGTGCATTCCGGGGCGCTCGGCTGGAATGCGCTGATCACCTTCGGCACCTTCTATTTCCTGGTGCCGCGGCTGGTGGGCGCGGAACTCTACAGCAACCGGCTCGCGAACTGGCATTTCTGGCTGGCGCTCGCCGGCGTCATGCTCTACGTGCTGGCGATGTGGGGGGCCGGCGTCTCCCAGGGCCTGTTGTGGCTGAGCCTCGATGAGATCGGCGAACTCAGCTACAGCTTCAAGGACATCATGGCGAGCATGGCGCCCTACTATGCGCTGCGGCTGGTGGCGGGGCTCGCGTTCTTCGCCGGCGCGGGGTTGATGGCCGTCAACCTGTGGATGACCGTCAGGGGCCGGGGCATCGTCCGGGTGGCGCCGCCGGCGGTCGCGGAGGGCAGCGCGTGAGCGCCGTCGACCTGCACCGCAAGCTCGAGCGCAACAGCGGCCTGCTGATCTTCGGCATCCTGTTCGTCTCGGCCATCGGCGGGCTGGTGCAGGTGCTGCCGAGCGTCCTCGACGACGGCCTGGCCACCCCGGCGCCGGGCGCGGCGCCCTACGGTCCGGTGGAGCTGACCGGCCGCGACATCTACATCCGCGAGAGCTGCGGCACCTGCCATTCGCAGCAGGTGCGCCCGCTGCTGGCCGAGGTGCGGCGCTACGGCCCCTTCTCGAAGGCGGAGGAGTTCGCCTTCGACCGGCCCTTCCTGTGGGGGTCGAAGCGCACCGGCCCGGACCTGCACCGCGTGGGCGGTCGGTATTCGGACATCTGGCACCGGGTTCACCTGCTGGACCCGCGCTCGGTGGTGCCAGACTCGATCATGCCCGCCTATCCCTGGCTCGGCGAACGCCCGGCGGATGCGGACGGCTCCATCCAGGCAAAGATGCGGGCGCTGCGCCGGCTCGGCCATCCCTATACGGACGCCGACATCGAGGCGGCGCCGGCGGCACTGGAGGGACTGATGGAGGTGGATGCGCTGGTGGCTTACCTGCAGAGCCTGGGAGCGACCGGTACGGGAGGCCGGCCATGACATGGTTCATTTTCGCGGGCGACATGCTGGTCATGGCCTTCATGGCGGGCCTCGCCGTCTGGGCGCTGTGGGGTTCCTCGGACGAGGCGGTCGAGCGCATCGCCGGCATTCCCCTGGACGACGAGCGCGACGATGGCTGAGCTGCCGGGCGGGTTCTGGAGCGGCTGGGTGCTGGCGCTCACGCTGGGCAGCCTGGCGGGGCTGGTCTGGCTGGCGTTCAGCCTGTATTTCGGCGGCGGCAGGGACCGGGAGGAAGCGAGCCCCATCTGGGACGGCAACCTGCAGAAAGGCGAGCACCCGGCGCCGCTCTGGTGGTTCTGGCTGCTGTTCGCTTCCCTGGTGATTTCCGTCGTCTACCTGATGTTGTACCCGGGTCTCGGGGCCTTCGGCGGCGCCCTTGAATGGTCCCAGGGCGGTGAACTGCGCGAGCGCCAGGCCCGCTATGCGGCGGAGTTCGGCCCGGCCCGGCGGCTGGTGGCGGAAGCGAAGCTCGAGACCTTGCAGTCCGACCCGGGGCTCATGGCCTCGGCGCAACGGATCTACGACCGCAACTGCGCCACCTGTCACGGCTACGATGCCCGGGGCCAGGCGGCCCTGTTCCCGGACCTGCGCGATGCGGCCTGGCAGTGGGGCGGCGACCCGGCCGAAGTCGAGCACTCCATCCGGCACGGGCGCCAGGCGGTCATGGTCGGCTGGTTGCCCGTAGCGGGCGAAGAGACGGTGGATCAACTGACCGACTACGTGCTGGCGCTCGGCCGCGGCGAGGCGGAAGGCCATCCGGGGGCGCAGCCCTACAGGCTCTATTGCAGCGCCTGCCACGCGCCGGACGGGTCGGGAAATCCGCTGCTGGGGGCATCGGATCTCACCGACGACGTTAGCCTTTACGGGAATTCGGCGCAGGCTGTCCGCCACTCCATTGCCCTGGGCCGCCACGGAGAGATGCCGGCGTTCGGCGAGCGCCTCGA
>CAZWZH010000087.1:0-32681 GCA_964638775.1 uncultured Pseudomonadales bacterium | reverse complement strand
TAACAACGATCTGGAAAGTCAGTTCCCTGCGAACCCGTACCACCACCACTTCCGAAACTCCCCGTTGAACTGCTTGAAGCGCTAAAGTAGGATTTCGCTTTTATCGTTTCCTTATCCCCACAAGGCAGCACGGCTGTCTTTTTTGTTTTTTGCAGATCGTTTTTTTGCGGATCGTTTTTTTTTGCGGAGACGAACAGCATGACCAGCCTGATGAACACCTACGCGCGGCTGCCGGTGTCATTCGTGAAGGGCAGCGGCGCGACCGTCGAAGACAGCGACGGCAACACCTACCTCGATGCGCTCACCGGGCTTGCCGTCTGCGGGCTCGGTCACGCGCACCCGGCGGTGGCGAAGGCGGTATCCGACCAGGCCGAAACGCTGCTGCACACATCCAACCTCTACGAGATGCCCATCCAGGCAGCGCTGGCCGAGCGGCTCACCGCACTTTCCGGAATGGACAGGGCATTTTTCGGCAACTCCGGCGCCGAGGCGAACGAGGCCGCCATCAAGATCGCCCGCCTGCACGGGCAGAAGCGGGGCATCAAGTCGCCGATGGTGGTCGTCACCGACCAGAGCTTTCACGGGCGCACCATGGCAACCCTCACGGCCACGGGCAACCGCAAGGCGCAGGCCGGGTTCGAGCCGCTGCTCAACGGATTCGTCCGGGCCCCCTACAACGATCCGGCCACTGTCGAGCAGATAGCGGCCGACAACCCCCAGATCGCGGCGGTGCTGGTGGAACCCGTCCAGGGCGAGAGCGGCATCCGGATTCCGGACGACGGCTACCTCGATGCCTTGCGCGCCACCTGCGACGCCAACGGCTGGCTGCTGATGCTCGATGAGGTACAGACCGGCAACGGCCGCACCGGCCGCTATTTCGCCTATCAGCACACCGGCTGCCTGCCGGACGTGGTCACCACCGCCAAGGGCCTCGGCAACGGCATCCCCATCGGCGTGTGCCTCGCCCGGGGGGAAGCCGCGGAGCTGTTCCAGCCCGGCCACCACGGCTCCACCTTCGGCGGCAACTTCATCGCCTGCGCCGCGGCCCACGCCGTGCTGGACACCATCGAGAGCGAAAACCTCGTCCGGCGCGCCGGGCAACTCGGCAAACGGATCGTGGACGGGCTCGGCAAGGCCCTCAAGGGCGACAACCGAATCAAGGAAGTTCGCGGCAAGGGCCTCATGATCGCCGTCGAACTGAACGAACCCGTTCCGGGGCTGGTCAACGCGGGCCTCGAGCGGGGAATCCTCATCAACGCCATCGGCGACACCATCGTCAGGCTGCTGCCGCCCCTCAACCTCACCGACGAAGAAGCCGACGAGGTTGTTGCGCGGGTTGCGGCGGTAATCGAAGGCCAGGCGTCCTGAAACGGGCGAACGGCGGTGCACCGATGAACAGTCCAGCATTCAATGCTCGCCGCGGGAGCTTTGACGCCTCAGCCCGCATAGCGGTCTGGAATTCGAACGAGGAAGCGCGGCAATGAGCAAGCGGGACTTCCTCTCGCTGCTCGACTGCTCCCCGGAGGAACTGAGGGCCCTGCTCGCCAGGGGCAGCGAACTGAAGCGCAGCCTCCATGAAGGCGAGCCCTACCGGCCCCTGGTCGGCCGTACCGCCGCGCTCATGCTGCTGCTCAACAGCACCCGCACGCGCGTCGCGTTCGAGGCGGGCATGAACCAGTTGGGCGGCCAGGCAATCTTCCTGGGCGCCGCGGACACGCAACTCGGGCGGGGCGAGCCGATTACCGATACCGCAAAGGTCCTGTCCGAGATGGTGGACATCGCCATCATCCGCACGCAGAACCACGCCGATGTCGAAGCGTTTGCCGGGGCGGCGTCCATTCCCGTCGTAAACGCGATGACGAACCGCTTTCACCCCTGCCAGTTGCTGGCCGACATGCAGACCTACGAGGAACTGCGCGGGCCCCTGGAAGGCAGCACGGTCGCCTTTCTGGGCGACGGCTACAACATGTGCCAGTCCTACATCAACGCCGCCCGCCAATACGGCTTTCACCTGAACATTGCCTGCCCACCGGGCTTCGAGCCCGAGGCGGACCTGCTGGCCGGCAGCAACGCTGCCACCCTCACCGAGGCGCCTCGGGAGGCGGTGGAAAACGCCGACCTGGTGGTAACCGATGTGTGGTCGTCCATCGGCCACGATGAGGAACGCGAGAAGCGGCGCAGCGCGTTTGCGCCCTACCAGGTGAACGAAGACCTGCTGGATTGCGCGAAGGACGACGTGCTGTTTCTGCACTGCCTACCCGCCCACCGCGGCGAGGAAGTCAACGAGACAGTCCTCGACGACCCGCGCAGCGGCGCCTGGACGGCCGCCGGCAACCGGCTGCACAGCCAGAAGGCGCTGCTGGAGTTGCTGCTGGTCGAGCGCTGACTCCCCCGCTACCACTCCCGCAGGGCGTAGCCCAGCAGCTTTCCGGACTCGAACAGGAAGTCGCCGCGCACGGGCCGACCGGCCAGAACTTCCGGCAGCCAGATGCGGTCGTCCTCCCACATCCCGGCGTAGGGAATCGCATCCAGCGGCACCCAGAACGGCTCTGCCTCCTCCGTCTCGAGCGGCGTTCCCTCGTGACTTGCAGCGACGAAGACATGGCCGAGCCACTGGGGGTCGACCCGGTCCACGAACCTCAGAACGGCCATGTGCACCGGGTTCAGCGCCTGCACGCCCACCTCTTCCCGTGTTTCCCGAACGGCTGACTCCTCGGGCGTCTCTCCCGCATCGATCTTGCCGCCCGGCGCGTTGATCTTGCCGGCGCCGTGGCCCCGCTTCTTGCGGATGAGCAGCAGGCGGCCGCCGTCGCGAACGAACAGGAGGGTGCCGGTGTAATCGGGTTGCCAACCGTCCAGGCGCCGCTCCAGTTCCGCCCGCAACGACGGATCGGTGAGGTCAGCGCCCGTCAACGTGCTGCCAGTCGAAGACGGCGAGATTGTCGGCGAGCCTTCCGGCGATTGCAGCCCAGCCGTTGGCCACGGCGTAGGCGCGGCAGTCTGTCCGGCTCACCTGCAACGCCTTGCGCACGGCGACGTTCAGGTCTTCGTCCAGCCAGCCCGTGACGCCCTGACGCACCACATCCTTCGGGCCGGTCACCGGATAGGCCGCCACCGGAGTGCCGCAGGCCAGGGCCTCGAGCATGACCAGGCCGAAGGTGTCGGTGCGGCTGGGGAACACGAAGGCATCCGCCGCCGCGTATTCGTCGACCAGCGGCTGACCCTTCCTGTAACCGAGCCACTGCGCGTGGGGGTACCTGGCCTGTAGTTCCGCGCGCTGCGGCCCGTCGCCGACCATGACTTTCTCCGCGTCGAGGTCAAGGTCGAGAAAGGCGGCGACGTTCTTCTCCACGGCGATGCGGCCCACGTAAAGGAGCCGCGGCCGCCGGCGCACGGACACATCGCCGCCGTCCGAATGAGCGCTACCGCCGCCCGACGAAGCCTCGCCGTTGCCGGATAGAGCTTCACCGTTTGCGCCGGGACTCTCCGTGTCGGGCCGCACCGTAGCGAGCCGCTTCGTGGCGGGCCGAAATCTCTCCGTGTCCACCCCCCGGCTCCACACGACGAGATCGCGCAATCCCCAGCCGAGCAGTTCCTGCTTGAACGACGCCGTGGTGCAGAGCGTGCGCTCGGCCGGACGGTGAAACCAGCGGATGAACGCATACCCCAGGCGCAGGGGCAGGCGAATGCGCTGGTGCGCGTATTCCGGAAACTTTGTGTGAAGGGAGGTGGTGAAGGGAATGCCCTGGCGGCGGAACAGGCTGCGCGCATAGAGCCCGAGCGGCCCTTCCGTGGCCACATGACAGGCATCGGGCTGCTCCAACTGCAGAATCTCCCGGATTTTCCACGGGTTCCGGGAGATTCGGATCTCCGGATAGCTCGGTAATGGCACCTGTTTGAACCGGCCCGGATGCACGACACGGGCCTCGAACCCGAAGTCCGGGAGATGACGCACCACCTGTTGCAGGGTGGTGACGACACCGTTGGTCTGGGGTTCCCAGGCATCGGTGACAAGCAGGAGTTTTTTCACCGGCGCGCGCACTCGCGAAACGCCTGCGGCCCGGCACGTTCACCTGGCAGGCCCCGCGAGCCTATCGCAGCCACCGGGCCAGGCCGGGAAGCACCCGCGGGGCAACGCGTCATGAATCAGCCTGCCGTTTTACCGCGACCGCCGGGGTAGCGCGACTCAAGACGGCCGTACAGGTCGGCAACCGCCGTTTCCGGCCGTTCCAGGCCGTCGAGCAGTTCCATGAGGTGTTCGTTGTCCTCGCGGCCGTCCCAGGTCTTCACGTAGGTTCCCGCCTTGTAGCCGTGGTCCTGGCGAAACCGGTTCAGCACGTTCTTGCCGACGTACAGGCGGAACAGCTCGTCAAAGGTCAGCGGCAGCAATCGCATGACCCTGGCGAACGGCTGCAGGGCAAACGCCCTGGCCGCCAGGGTCTCCCGGGCGAGATCTTCCACGGCCAGGCGCAACGCCTCGGGCTCCGCGTCCGCTTCCGGGGCCACATCCAGCACCTCTGCGGTGTCCGGGTTCAACGCATCCGCGCGGATCAGGTCGCTCATGCCGAAGTGCCAGATGTCCACCAGTTCCAGCTTCACCTGGCCGAGGTCGGGCCGCTGCCGTTTCCACCACTTCCAGCCGAAGTGGTCGAGCAACTCGGCACACTCGACCCACACGGCCCGGTAGTACTCGTAGCCGCTCCTGCGCCAATGCGGATGCACCTGGGTGTTGTGCGCATCCTGCATGGCGGCCATGGTTTCCAGCATGGCTGCCCTGTCCATTTGCCTGGAGGCACCCCGGATGAAGGTCGGGAAGCCGGGGATTATGGAGCAACAGGGGCGCTCTCGCACCTTGCGAGGCGCTTCGGCTACACTGCCGCTTTGCTGTCTGGAGCAGATGCATGGATCTGGCCTACGGAGCCGAGTACGACGCTTTTCGGGGCGAGGTAAGGCAGTTTCTCGAAGCTCACGGCCACCGCGCTCCGAAAGGCACGAACCCGCCGTCCCCCGCCGTCGTCGAGTGGCAGAAGCTCCTGATCTCGAACGGCTACGCGGCCCGCACCATCCCCAGGGAATACGGCGGCTATGGCGCCGAAACGGATATCCTGAAATCCCGCATCATCGCCGAAGAATTCGCCGCCGCCCGGGTGAGCCCGGGCATCGGCGGCATCGGTGTGTCGATGCTGGTGCCGACGGTTCTGGAACTGGGCACCGAGGAACAGAAGCGGCAACACGTGCGGCCGACCATCGAGGGCGAGACGATCTGGTGCCAGGGCTACTCGGAACCGGGTTCCGGCAGCGACCTGGCGAGCCTCCGCACCCGCGCACACCTCGACGGCGACCACTGGGTCATCAACGGCCAGAAGATCTGGACCTCCGGGGCGCACGTCGCCCACTGGATGTTCTGCCTGGTACGCACCGAGCCCGATGCCCCCAAGCACCAGGGCATCTCCTTCCTGCTGCTGCGCATGGACACGCCCGGCATCGAGACAAGGCCGCTGGTGGACATGACCGGCGCCGCGAATTTCAACGAGGTGTTCTTCACCGACGTGCGCGTTCCCAGGCACCAGATGATCGGTGAGCGCGGCGAAGGCTGGCGGGTGGCCAACACCATACTCGGCCACGAACGGAACTTCCTGGGGGACCCCGACGAGAGCCTGGCACGGGTGTATGCGCTGATTCGGCTAATGCAATCGGAAACCGTCGACGGCCGCCCCCTGATGGAGCATCCCACCTACCGCGACCGGCTGATGCGCATCCAGGGCCGGGTGATGGCCATGCGTTTCAACGACCTGCGCATTCTCTCCGCGAAGGTGAACGGCAGAGATGCCACGCTCGCGGGCATGATCGTCAAGCTGCAGGGCACGGAACTCCGCCACGAACTCGAACAGCTCGGCATCGACGTCATGGGCGAACGGGGGCTCGCCTACGGCGAGAAGACCGGCCCCGATGCTTCGGAACGCTTCAGTTGGCAGACCCACTACATGTTCTATCTCGGGCTGATCATCGGCGGCGGCACCTCGCAGATCCAGAAGAACATCATCGGCGAACGGGGCCTGGGCCTCCCGCGGGAACCGAAGGCCCTCCCGGGCTCGGCTCCCTGGGCCGCGAAGGCCGCGGGAGCCTGACCGTGGATTTCGGGCTCTCGGAAGAACAGGCGCTGCTGCAGGACAGCATCAACCGGTGCCTCGACGACAATGCCCCCCTGGACGCAGTGCGCCGGGTGGCCGCTGGCGACGACACCGATGCCGCCATCTGGTCGGCCCTGTGCGAAATCGGGGCCGGTGCGCTGCTCGTTCCGGAAGCGCAGGGCGGCGTGGGCCTCGCGCCCCTCGATGCGGCGCTGGCCGCCGAATGCCTCGGCTACCATTGCACGCCGTCGCCATTCCTCGGTTCCGCCATACTCGGCGCGCTGGCGCTGACCGGGGCCGAAGACCAGGACGACCGGCTGGCCCGGCTTGCCGCGGGAGAACTGCGCATGGGCATCGCGCTCGCCGAAGCGGTGGCGGCCCGTGCCGATGCCGGCATCCGCTCGAGTCAGGGGCGACTGACCGGCAAGGCGCTGTTCGTACTCGACCCGGCCGCCGACGAGTACCTCGTTGCCGACCGGCATCGGCGCCTGTTCCTGGTAGCGGCCGCCGCGGCGCGCGTTAGCGTCGTTCCGACCATCGACAGAACCAGGCCCACCTGCGAATTGACTTTCGACGGTGCTCCCGCAACCCTGCTCTCCGAAAATCCGGACATTCTTGACGACCTGATCGACACGGGCCGGGTCATGCTGGCGGCGGACACCCTCGGCGCCGCCCAGAACATGCTCGATCAGGCGGTCGCCTACGCCAAGGAACGGCGCCAGTTCAATCGGCCCATCGGCTCGTTCCAGGCGGTGAAACACCTCTGCGCGGAGATGGCGGCTGCCCTGGAACCCTGCCGGGCGATGGTCTGGTACGCGGCGCACGCGCTGTCCGACGTTCCCGGGGAAGCGCACCTGACCGCCTGCCATACCAAGGCCCACGTGGCCGAGGTGGGCACCTTCGTGGCGCGCAAGGCGACGGAAGTCCATGGCGGCATGGGCTTCACGGACCTGCTGGGCCTGCACTACTGGTTCAAGCGGATCGGCTTCAACCGGCAGATGCTCGGCGCGCCCGAACTCGTCCGCGAGGAGGCCGCACGCGCCCAGCGGTTGACGGCCTGACGCCGGAATTCCTGGCACTTCGCGCCGCGCCCGCTCTTGAAGCCGAGAAAATCCCGATGCGCGCGGAAACTGTTCGCCCCTGTGGGCGTCTAACGCAATGAGACCAGCCACAGGCAACCGCCGCACCTTGAATTGCACAACACTGCCCACATATCGCTAAATAGGCCCTAATCAAAGTGCACGCGTTTCTCATGGCCGAAACCTATCCTGTACTGCCGCTGAAAAACACGGTGGTCTACCCGCAGATCGTCATCCCACTGGCGGTCGGGCGGCCCAAGTCGCTGGCGGCGGTAAACGCCGGCATCGAGTCCGGGCGCCGTATCGTCACCGTGGCGCAGAAACAGGCCGCCATCGAGGACCCGTCCCCGGACGACCTCTTTCCCATCGGCACCATCGCCACCATCAATCGGGTCGAGAAACGCGAAAAGGGCGCCCAGGTGATCGTGCAGGGCGTCGAGCGCATCCGTCTCGGCCCGGCCATCGACGGCGGCAACCACCTGGAGGTGGAGTACGAGCGGCTGCCTTCGCTGTCCATGGAAGAACTGGGCGACGATGCCGCCAACGTGGACGCGCTTCTCCGGGAGAACCTCGAACTGTCCAAGCGCATCGCCAGCCTCTACGGCGGCGGCGACGGCGACCAGATCTACCAGCAGCTCATCGGCTCCATCAACGATCCGGTCACCCAGATGTACCGCATCGCCAACCTGGCCAACATTTCGCTGGATCAGGAACAGGCGGTGCTCGAATGCGAATCCACCATGCAACTGATGGAACGGGTGCACGAGATCCTGCGCCACGAGGTGCAGGTCAGCGAACTGCGCCGCCAGATCGCCGAGCAGGCCCGGGACGATATCGACCAGCAGCAGCGCGAGCACCTGCTGCGGCAGCAGAAACGGGCCATCGAGCAGGCGCTCGGGGAGTCCGGCGAAGACGAGGACGTCGCCGAACTGCGCAAGCAGCTCGAGGAAGCGAAGTTGCCGGACCACGTCAAGAGCGAGGTAGACCGCGAGCTGAAGCGCCTCGGCCGCATGTCGTCCAACGCCGCCGACTACCAGGTGGCCCGGGGCTACCTCGAACTCATCGCCGAACTGCCCTGGCACAAGCAGACCGAGGACCAGCTCGACCTCGAACACGCCCGTGTGGTGCTCGACGAAGATCACTACGGGCTCGACGACGTCAAGGAACGCATTCTCGAGTCGCTCGCGGTGATGCAGTTGAACCCGAAAGCCAAGGCGCCCATTCTCTGTTTCGTCGGGCCTCCCGGCGTCGGCAAGACCTCCCTCGGTCAGTCCATAGCCCGGGCCATGGGCAGGAAGTTCGAGCGCATGAGCCTCGGCGGCCTGCACGACGAATCCGAACTGCGGGGCCACCGCCGCACCTATATCGGCGCCATGCCGGGCCGCATCCTGCAGGGCGTGCGCCGCTCCGGCGTCACCAATCCGATACTGATGCTCGACGAGATCGACAAGCTCGGCCGCGACTTCCGGGGCGACCCTGCCGCGGCCCTGATGGAGGTCCTGGATCCGGAACAGAACAAGGAATTCCGCGACAACTACCTGAACCTCGCCTACGACCTCTCCAGGGTGCTCTTCATCACCACCGCCAACACGCTGGAAGGCATTCCCCGCCCGCTGCTCGACCGCATGGAGGTGCTGGAACTGTCCGGTTACAGCGACATGGAGAAACAGGCCATCGCCCGGGAATACCTGATTCCCCGGCAGCGCGGCGAGTCCGGCCTGGCGGAAGAACAGCTCGAGATCTCCGACGAGGGCCTGCGCTACATGATCCGGCGCCATACCCGGGAAGCGGGCGTGCGGGAACTTGAGCGGGTCATCGGCCGCGTCGCCCGCAAGCGCGCCCGGCAGGTGGTTGAAAAGCAGGACATCGACGATACGCTCGCCGTGGAAACCCTCGGCGAACTGCTCGGGCCGGAAAAGTTCAAGTCCGACAACGGCCGCACCAACATGGCTCCGGGCGTCGCCGCGGGGCTCGCCTGGACGGAAGCCGGCGGCGATGTTCTATACGTTGAGGCGACCCTCACCCAGAAAGACGAGAAGGTGACGCTGACGGGCCATCTCGGCCAGGTCATGCAGGAGTCGGCCAAGGCCGCCCGCAGCTACATCTGGTCGATCGCCGAGAAGATCGGGCTCGACCGGGAAAGGATCGAGGATTGCGGTGTGCACATCCATGTACCCGCCGGGGCAGTGCCCAAGGACGGGCCTTCCGCAGGCGTAACCATGGCCACCGCGCTGGTATCGGCCTATTGCGAAAAGCCCGTACAGGAAAACCTGGCCATGACCGGCGAACTGACGCTCTCAGGCCTCGTGCTCCCGGTAGGCGGTATCAAGGAGAAGATACTCGCCGCGCACCGTGCGGGGCTGCGGAAGGTCATTCTTCCCAAGGACAACGAAGCCGACCTCAGGAAGCTGCCGGAACCCGTGCGCGAGGAGATGGCCATCACCCTGGTCAGCGACCTGAGCGAAGTGCTGCAGGAAGCGATCGGGCTGTAACCCTGCCTGAAGCGTGCCGGCAGGAGGGCACCGCCGCATTGGCCGCAGTTCCCGATCGGCAGTCAGGGCGTCAGGCGTACTTGTCGCCCACCGTCTCCCGTAACGGGTGGGTGTCGTACAGGATAGTCATCCTGACGATCTCGCCCTTCGTGTTGAAATCGAAAACGTCGGCGGCATCGAATTGGACTTTCGTACCGTCCGCCAAGGTCCAGTCGTACCGGAAATATCCGATTGCGCGAGGCTCGCCCCGCATGCTGCCAAGCACATCGAACACCGTGATATCCGAAGCGGAAGAGGCGGCAAAGACTTTCGGAAAGAACTCGCGGGCCGACAACTCGCCAAGGAACGGCGAGTGGACCCTCGCGTCGTCGGCGAATACCTCCAGGATCGCCTGGAGGTCCGCCGAGTCCAGGGCCGTGAAGTATTTCTCGAGCGTCTGTTCGAGGTGGCTCATCCTCGCTCCCTTGACCCGCCAGTTTCAGCCGGCTGCATCGAACTCCCTGTCGCGACTTCCTGTCGAATTGCGGTCCGCGGATCGCACTTAGCGGTGCTTGCCCGGCGTCCAGCCCGAAGACCCCAGCAATTCTTCCCCCAACTTGCCCGGTTCCGGTTCGAGAACCGTTCCCATGCTGTCGTTCCAGCGGTTGAGAAATCCCATCAACGCCACTTCAGCGAGTATCTCGACGATCGCATCGTCGCAGTAGTGCCGTTTCAACTCTGCCGCGATCTCTTCGGTCACGCCATTGGGCACGCTGGCGGCGGCGAGGGCGAAATCCAGGGCGGCGCGCTCGGCGTCGGAAAACCGGGGGCTGGTCCTGTACTGCCACAGTGCCGCCACCTTCTCGTCGTCGGCGCCGAACCGGCTCGTCCCCAACGCCAGGTGCGCCTGGCAGTAGCGACAGCCGGCGGCGTAACTCGCCATGTAGCCGATCATGCGCTTGAGCTGGTCGCCGATATGCACGGTTTGGGTGACGGCGATGTTCAGCTCGATGAAGGCGCGCGCGATTTCCGGCCGCCGCTGCATCGTCAATACGCTGTTCGGTGTGAATCCCAGTGGACCGCCGAAGAATTCGGAGAGCTTCTTGACGTCCTCGTCGGCGTCCGGAGGGAGGGGTTCCACGAGCGGCATCTACGTTCCTCGAGTTTGCGGGCTTTGGGGCTTCCCGGCCCGGTACAGGCAAGTATAGAGGAGTGAAAGGCCCGAATAGCCATGTGCCGACGGCATGATGCTTTGCAGGTCATGCGCGGTGACATGACCCCGAAATCATCTCGGTCCGCAAAGAAGCGAGCACCGGAGCGCACAAAGGCAAATCGCGGATTGGTGGTATAAACCCGCTACTGCCCCCGGGGAGGCCGTAACAGTGAACTGCCATGCAGGCTGATTACGACTATGTGATCGTCGGCGCCGGATCGGCGGGATCGGTGCTCGCCAATCGCCTGTCAGCCGACCGCAACAACCGGGTGTTGCTGCTGGAAGCCGGGGGCCGGGGACGTTCTCCGACTCTGGCTGTGCCCGCGGGCCTGCTGCTCGGCGCCGAAAAGTTCAACTGGTTCTACACGGGTGAGCCTGACCCCTCCCGCAACGGCATCGAAGATGTCTGGTCCGCCGGCAACGTGCTCGGCGGCAGCAGCGCCATCAACGGCATGATGTTCGTGCGCGGCAACCGGCTCGACTACGACGGCTGGGCGCAGGCGGGTTGCCCGGGCTGGGACTACGAAGGCGTCCTGCCCTATTTCCGGCGGCTCGAAGCCTGGGAGGGCGGTGAAAACGCCTATCGGGGCGGCAGCGGCCCGGTGCACGTCAACGGCGAACGGGTTGGGCACGCCTTGACGGAACAGTTCATCGAAGCGGCCGAGCGGTTCGGCATCGCGCGTACCGAAGATTACAACGCGGAGTGCCAAGACGGCGTGGGGTTGGTGCAGGCCAACATCCACAACGGGCTGCGCCAGTCCGCGGCACGGGCCTATCTGCGGCCGGCAGGAAGGCGCCGCAACCTGAAGATCATGACCGGCGCCCACGTCCGCCGGATTCTGCTCGAGGGTGAGCGGGCCCTGGGGGTCGAATACGACATGGGTGGCGAGCAGCGCCGCACCGATTGCGTGGGCGAGGTCGTCGTGTCCGCGGGCGCCCTCATTTCACCGAAACTGCTCATGCTTTCCGGCATCGGCCCTCCCGAGCACCTCCGCTCCGTCGGAATCGAGGTGCGCCACGCGCTCGACGGCGTCGGCCGCAACCTGCAGGAGCACCCGTGCATCATGCAGAACTGGGAAGTGACGGCGCCGACGCTCAACGACGAGAAACCCCTCTCCTTCAGGGCTCTTGGCCACGCCGTCAACTGGCTGGCCAGGGGCCGTGGTCCGCTCGCCTATTGCGTGGGTCACGCGCAGGTCTTCGTGCGTTCGTCCCCCGCTGTCGACCGTCCCGACCTGCAACTCGTGTTCATGCCCGTCGGATACGCGGCAGACCGGGGTGTCGACAGTTCGAGCTGGACGCTTCAGGACACCTCCAGAATCGGCATCGGCAGCGTATTCCTGCATCCTGACAACACCGGCAGCGTCAGCCTGCGCTCGGCGGACCCAAACGACCCGCCGGTCATTCGGCACGAACTGGTGGGATCGCCCAATTCGGTCGCCCGGCTGATCGAGGCGGGCCGGCTGGCGCGCCGCATCGTCGCCTCGGAACCTCTCGGGAGCAAGGTCGTTCGGGAAGTGGTCCCCGGCACGGGCGACAGCGACGCGGCCTGGGCCGAGTACGTGCATGCCACGGCATGGCGCGGCGACCACCCCTGCGGAACCTGCCGGATGGGTTCCGACAGCGGGGCCGTCGTCGACCCGCATCTCAGGGTACGCGGGATCGACGGGCTGCGCGTTGTCGATGCGTCCGTGTTTCCCCGGCTCACCTCCGGCAATACCAATGCCCCCACCATGATGGTGGCCGAGCGGGCCGCAGACCTGATACTCGGCAACACCGGCTGACGCTCAACGAACGAGAATTCCCGCATGAGCATTTCAACCCCGGGAGCCATCGCGGCAACCATCGTGGTAATCGTGAGCGGAGGCGGTGTGTTCCTGATCCTGCCGGTATTCGTCGGCGCCCTGGTGGATTCAGGGGGGTTGACCATGGCGCAGGCGGGGGCCGTGGCTTCCGCCGACCTCGCCGGCATATTCGCCGCTGCCATCGCTGCCCTGGCCTGGATTCGCCGGGCCGGCTGGCGTCGGGTCGCCCTGTTCAGCCTTGCTTTCATGGTCGCCGGGAACGTCGCCTGCCTGTGGATCGATGCGTTCGTGCCGCTTCTGGTACTGCGGGGCCTGCTCGGTTTCGCGGCGGGGAACCTGATGGCCATCGGCATGGCCCACCTGGCACGGGTCACGAAGCCCGACCGCGCCTTCGCCCTTGCCATCGCTGCCCAGGTCGCCTTCAGTACCGCTGCGCTCTGGACGATGCCGGGCGCCGTTCAATCCTGGGGACTCCCAAGCCTGTTCGGGCTGTTGGCCCTCCTTTCCACCATCGGGCTACTGGCCGCCACGCGCCTGGTCAGGGGCACCGAATCTCCCGCCATCGAGGCCCCCGGCAAGGCCCCCGGCAGGCCGCACGTCTTCGTGGCGCTGTTTGCGAACACGATTTTCTTCATCGCCCAGAGCGGTGTCTGGGCCTTCCTGGAACGGTTCGCGACACAGGCCGGGCTAGCCCCCGAAACAGTGGGCACGATGCTTGCCATATCGGTCAGCCTGGCCCTCGCCGGCCCCCTGGCAGCCAGTCTCATCGCCGACAGGTACGGGCGCGCATTGCCCCTGGCGGTGGTGGCCGCCGGCCAACTGATAACGCTCTGGATATTGCAGGGCCCCATCACTGCGGGCCTTTTCCTCCTCGCGGCGACGGGGTTCCAGGTCTTCTGGAACTTCGCAATCCCCTACATCGTCGCCATCGTGGCGGCACTGGACCGGGCGCGCCGTTACATCGTGCTGGTCACGCCCTTTCAGGCCGCCGGCATCGCTCTCGGACCGGTGCTGGCCGGTACTCTGGCGGGCGACGGCGCGCTGTCGGCGGTCACTGTCCTGGGGGGTACGGCGGTATTGGTCAGCATTGTCCTGCTGATTCCTTATGCTTTACGATACCCGGACGGGAAAGCCGGGTCCGAGGAGGGGGAACCCCAATCCGCGCGGGAGGCATCCGACTGATCCGAAGATCTGTCGTGTCACCGGTCGCTCTGCAAGCGCGCAGAACGTTCCACGTCCCCTGCAGGGGAAGGGAATCTCAATAGCCCATGAGCTTACCGTTCAGTTTCTGTATCCAGGTCCAGGAGAGTTGATCATGCGCAACTGGAAAACGTCGATTCACGGGGTCTCGAGCCTATTGCTTCTGCTGCCGGCGGCAGTCTGTCTTGGCGAGGCGGAACCGGTGCTCGAAGAGATCCTGGTCACGGCCACCAAGCGCAGCGAGTCGGTACAGGCCGTGCCGCTGGCGGTTTCCGCCATCGGCGGCGAGCAGATCGAAGCGCGAGGCTTCCGTGAATTCAGCGACTACCTGAATACCCTCCCAAGCGTCCACATCGAAGACACCGGCCCTGCCCGCAACAGCATCAAGATCCGCGGCATAAGCACCGGTGAGTTCGGTTCGCCGCCGACAGTGGCCACGTACTTCGGCGAAGTACCGACCACGGCAACGGGCCAGCAGATCAACGGCAACGCCAATCCGCGGCTGGTGGACATGGAACGCGTCGAGGTCCTGCGAGGACCTCAGGGCACCCTGTTCGGCGCCAACGCCCTGGCCGGTGCGGTGCGCCTGATTCCGGCGTCGCCAAACCTTGAAGAGGCCGATGTCGCGGTCAGCGGAAGCTGGTCGCAGACCGCTCATGGCGATGACAACAACACCCGTTTCGAGGGCATGGTCAACCTGCCCCTTATCGAAGATCGGCTGGCCTTGCGGGCAGTGGGCTACGACTACTCTCTCTCCGGGTTCGTGGACAACCGCTTTCCGGGCAACCCGGAGTTCGACCTGAGCGCCATCTTCGGTTTCGTTTTCATAGGCGCGCCGTTCCCGCCGGGAACCATCGTCTCACCGGGCGTGCCCGCGTCCACGGCGGAGGACATCAATGCAGAGGATACCTCCGGCGGCCGGGTCAGCCTGTTGTGGCGCCCTTCCGAGCAACTCGACGTGCAACTCACCTACATGACTCAGGACACCCGCATGGGCCCCGGGTCGCCGGACATCGATTCGACGATCGGCGAGTACGCCAACTCCCACGGCATCGATCATTTCCAGGAGCAGGAACTCGGGGATGAGCTCGACATCGCCAACCTGGTCATCGACTACAGCTTCGGCGACGTTTCGCTCATCTCCTCCACCTCGTACACCGAACGCAAGCTCGTGCAGCGGCGCGATGCCTCCACCTTCCCCGTGCTGAATTTCGGGGTCTACTTTCCCTGGGGGCTGAACGACAATCAGAACGACGAGATACTGACCCAGGAAGTCCGGCTGCAGTCCGGGCACGACGGCGCCCTGCAATGGCTGGTGGGCGGTTTCTATTCGAAACACGAACAGTCTTCCGCCCAGTCGCTGATCGACCACGCCTGCCCTTCCTGCCTTTCCTATACGTTCTTCGGCCCCGGGGGCCCGCTGTTCGAAAGCGCCAAGGAGTTCGACGAGAAGCAGCTTGCGTTCTTCGGCGAAATCACCTACGCCATCAACGACGCCTGGGAAATCGGCGCGGGGCTGCGTTATTTCGAAACGGACCTGGAATTTTCCGAGAGCCAGGTGGGGCTGATCGCCGAATCGCCGTTCCCGCTTCTCGATGACGGGGATGCCTCCTCGGACGAGATCAATCCCAAATTCCAGTTGTCCTACGCTCCCGGCGAACGCTTCTTCGGGTACATCCAGGCGGCACAGGGCTTCCGCACCGGGGTGATCAACGAGACCGTTCCCGCCGGGCCCTGCGGCCCGGAGCTGGCGGAACTCGGAGACTTGAGCCTGACGAAGCCGGACACCCTCTGGAACTACGAACTCGGCGGCAAGTGGACGCTGGGCAACGGCCGCACGACACTGAATGCGGCCGTCTACCGCACCGACTGGAAAGACATACAGACGACGCTGCAACTGCTGTGTGGATTCACGCCCATCGTCAACGCGGGCGATGCCACCGGGGAGGGCGCCGAGATCGAGATCACGGCGCTGTTGACCGACAACCTGCGGGTGGACGTTGCCGCATCGCTGAACAATACGGAATTCGATACTGTAGACCCGCGCTCCGGCTTCCAGGAAGGCGCCCGGGTGCCCGGGTCGCCCGAGGAGAGCCTGAGCATCGGAATTCAGTACGACTACGCGCTGAACACCGAGTGGGGCGGCTATCTGCGGGCCGACTACAACCACGTCGGCGATGTGCTTTCCGCCGCCGAGGCCGGAACCGGCGCCTCGGTGCGTCTGGCCAGCTACGATGTGATCAACCTGCGCGCCCTGATCGGCCAGGAACGGTTCGACCTGGAGTTCTTCGTCAGAAACCTCACCGACGAGCGCGGCGTCGTCTCGAGTACGGCGCCGACCTCGGTACTCGGCCTTCAGGAATTCGTCATCCGGCCCCGGGAAATCGGGCTGCAGGTGCGTTTTCGGCTTCGATAACCGTCAGCGCCCAGGTCTGCCGCTCCCGCTTCGCAGCCCGGCGATTCCGGTGCAGGCAATTTCGCCGGGCCTGCCAGGGCGTATCGCCGAAGCGCCGGTTGAATACCGACGCAAACGCATGCCAGCCCGCAAACATCGGGCGTGCAGTCACTGGACAGGCTGGAGGTTCTGAGGAATGCGATCGGATTCGGGACAGCAATTTCACCGATCCTATGCTGCGGTGCGCAGCGCGTTCCGGGATGCGGTCAGGATGAGCCGCGGGAAGGTGCAGACCTATCCGCTCCCCGGAGCCGGTCCCGGGGGCGAACCTCTCGCCACCGACGTGACGCGTTTCGGGGGCCGGGGGGCATCGCGGGTCCTGTTTCTGGTCACCGGTACACACGGCGTGGAGGGTTACTGCGGCGCCGGCGCGCTCATCGCCTGGCTGCATGGCGACGGCGCGAAACGTCTGCCCGGCGATGTCGCCGCCGTTGTCGTCAACCTGATCAATCCCTATGGCGCTGCCTGGCTGCGGCGCGTCAATGAAAACAACGTCGACATCAATCGCAACTTCGTGGATCACGGCAAGGGTTACCGGGACAATCCCGAGTACGAGGCGCTGCACGATGCCCTGTTGCTCGGCGACCTCGAACCGGAGCGGATCGAGGCTGCAGATCAGCGGGTTGCCGACTTTCGACGGGAACATGGCGATGCCGCCTACATGCGGGCATTCGGCGGCCAGCATTCCCACCCGCGAGGCGTGCTTTTCGGCGGCCGTGAGCCCGAGTGGTCGCAGCGGCTGATCCAGAAGCTGTGGCAGGAGTACGCGGGCGCCGCGAGCCATGCCGCGCTGATCGATTTTCACAGCGGCATGGGGCCCTACGGCTACGGCATGCCCATCGCCCCGTATCGCCCGGACGACGCCGCCTTCGAGCGGGCTCACGCCTGGTACGGGGATGCCGTGATCTCCATGTACGCGCTGGACAAGCCGGATGCGGATACCGACGGCGATGCCCTGACCGGCGGCGCCATGATCGACGCGTTTGCGGCCGAGTTGCCGGGTACCGTCACCACCGCCATCGCCCTGGAATTCGGCACCTATCCCTTTGACGACTGTATTCCCGCCATGCGCGCGGATGCCTGGCTGCACGAGTTCGGACAGCCCGACTCGCCCCTGGGCCGGCAGATCGCCCGCGACTGGCTGGAGAAGTTCTTTCCGGACGACGAAGACTGGCAGTACATGGTGCGCTGGCGGTCCCGGCAGGTGATCGCGCAGGCCCTGCAGGGGCTTCTTGAGGACGACAGCCCAACCCGCCGGGCCCGCACCCGGGCGCCGGGCAACGCGGCGACGGCCGGGGCGGGAGGCCTTTGAGGTATGACCGCGGTGTTCGCCCACTGTTTCTCATCGGCTTACGCCGAGGCGCGCCGAAAGTTCCTGGGCGCCGCCCGGGCCGCGGGGGCGAGCCTGCAGTCGTTCGTCAACGACCGCACCGGGCCCGACGGCGAGCCGCTGGCCACCGATGCGGCTTACCTGGGCGCTGCCGGCGCCGCGAAGCTGCTGGTGGCGATCTCCGGCACCCATGGCGTCGAAGCCCTGTGCGGCTCAGGCATTCAGGCCGGCTGGCTGCTGGAAGGCGAATTCGATGACCTGCCCGAAGACTGCGCGGTGCTGCTGATCCACTGCATCAACCCCTATGGAGCGGCCTGGCGGCGCCGCGTCAACGAGGACAACGTCGACCTCAACCGCAACTTCGTGGATCACGGCAGGCCGCACTTCGAGAACCCCCATTATGGGGAACTGCACGATCTGCTGATCCCCACGGACGCCGAACGGCCGGTGCGCCTGCAAACCGATGAGGGTGTCGGGGCCTTTCGGCGGGAACGCGGCGAGACGGTGTTCCAATTGGCCATCCTGGGCCAGTACAGCCATCCGGACGGCATCAACTTCGGCGGCCACGAGCCGGCCTGGTCCGCCCGGGTGGTCGACAGCCTGATTGAGGAGCACTGCAGGCGCCGCCGGCACCTGGCCACCATGGACCTGCACACCGGCCTGGGTTATTTCGGGCATGGGCTGGTGGGGGTCGCCAACGACCCGGACAGCATCCAGGCGGGCTACAGCCGAGCCTGGTACGGGCCGGCCATGACGACCTTCGCCGAAGCAGGAGAGCATGCGGGGTACCCGGACTACAACAACTTCATTGACGGGCTGCTTATGCGTGCGTTCATCAAGCGCCTGCCGGAGGTGAACGTCGTTGCCGCCGGCATCGAGTTCGGCACACGGCCGTTCGATGAGGTACTCGCCGCCGAGATCGCGGACCTGTGGCTGTACAACAACCCGCAGGCGGAACCGGCGCTGGCCGAACGGATCCGCAGCGAAATGCACAGGGTCTACTACCCCGCCACGCTCGACTGGCGGGAGATGGTGTGGTGGCGCGCCCGGCAGGTCATTCGCCAAACCCTCGGCGGATTGGCCGCACTCTGAAACCGGAAGGACGAAACGACCATGACCGACCCCGACTCTACCCAGGTGCACCTGGTGGGAAGCGTCCCTCTCGCGAACGCCGAAGAAGTTTTCGTTACGGTCTCCGGGCTGTTCGGCTCGAGGGTACCGCGCATTCCCGACGGAGAAACCGGTGAGCGCAGCAACTGGGTCGCCTGGCAATTGCCCCTGCTGGAAGCGAACCCGAACCTGGAGCCCGACCCTGACAGCGCTGCGCCCGGACGGACGACCGCCGATAACGGACTGGCGGTCGATGCTCCGGAATTTCGTTTCCTGAGGGTCGTGCCGGGCGTCGAGGCAGCGGATCTCGACCTCGAAACCCAATACGCCGCCCACGCCATCCGGTCCTACCGAACCTTTGAGAGCCTGCGGCAGGCAGGGCGAATCGCGTCCGGCACCCGGTTCCAGGTCAGCCTGCCCACACCCTACGCGGTGGCCAGCCTTTACATGGCGCCGGCATCCTGGCCCGTCTTTCTGCCCGCCTACGAGCGGGCCATTGCCCGGGAGGTCGCGCTGATCGCCGATGCCGTTCCGGCCCGGCGCCTGGCCATCCAATGGGATGTCTGCATGGAAGTCATCGCCTGCGAGGGGAGGCTTCCAGCACCCGGCGACGACCCGGAGTCATTTACCTTCGGGCAACTCGGCAGGCTGTGCGCCACGGTGCCCGGTGGCGTCGACGTGGGCATTCACCTCTGCTATGGCGACCCGGGCCACAAGCATATCGTCGAACCCGAAGACGCGGGTATCCTGACCCGGCTCGCCAATGGAATCACTGAGTCCGCCGGGCGGACCCTCGGCTGGATCCACATGCCGGTGCCCATCGACCGGCACGATGCGGCATTCTTCGATCCGCTCAAGCATTTGAGACTGTCAGCGGAGACACGGCTTTTCCTGGGCCTGGTTCACCTGACCGACGGGGAACCGGGCGCCCGCCGGCGGATCGCGGCGGCGCGCGAGGCCGTACCCGCATTCGGTATCGCCACGGAGTGCGGATTCGGCCGACGGCCGCCGGAAACCGTTCTCCCGTTACTTGATCTCCACGTGCGGGTGGCAAGCCTGGCGGAAGAATGACCCCAGCCGGTCCGGATCAGCCGCTGATGACCCGGCAAAAGCCCTGTGCCATACTTCGCCGCCTTCAATTTTCCATGAACTTCAACGGGGAATAGACGATGAGTGCAGACGGTACCTGGAACACCACCATGAACACGCCCATGGGCGCCCAGCAGGCCACGCTCGAACTCAAGACCGACGGCAGCTCGCTGACCGGCACGATGAGCGGCCCCCAGGGCACCATCGAACTGAAAGACGGCGCCGCCGACGGCGACTCGCTGTCCTGGAAAGCCGACATCACCACGCCCATGGCCATGACGCTGGAGTTCTCCGCGACGCTCGACGGTGACAGCATCAGCGGCAACGTCAAGCTCGGCGCCTTCGGCACCGCCAGTTTCAGCGGCACCCGCGCCTGACCGCCCGGCGGCTCAAGCCGCCATATCCGATCATCCAGTACGCCGTGCCTCACCGGCACGGCGTACTGGCGCATGGGCGTATCGCCCGGCAGTTCTTCGAGGACGGGCGCGTTGTTGACCCGTCAAACGCGATTCAGCCCGCTCGATCGGTCTGTGCGTGCCCGCGGAGTATCGGCATGGCCTTGTCAAGGACCTCAACCAGCTCATCCAGCGAGCGCGTGACCCTGGCAATCGATTCGTTCTGCTTCTCCACGGCCATGCGGGCAAGTTCGAAGCTCCTCTGCAGATCGTAGCCGAGCGTTTCCTGAGGCCGAGACCCGGGGTCCGCGTTCAAACGGTCTTTTTCAACATTCATGGCTTGTGCCTTCCTTGCTGAACCAACAGTTACTTCGACCTGCACAGCCCCTCAACCGCGCCTTCCAGCCGACCCACAGCGCGCTGTACGCCGGACTCCAACTCGCGCAAGCGCTCATCGGTGGCGTTCAACTGGCCTCGAAGCTGGTCAGTTTCCTGTTTCATTGACGCTTCGATCGAGGCGATCTGAGCGTGTCTTTGCTCCTCCGCCTTCTCTTCCGCCCTGATCCTCTCAATTCTGATTCTCCAGTATAACCCGGCAACCGCAACCACGGTGCCAACCAACACCAGAACAACATTCCAGGAATCTGTTATCAACACTTCATGCGCTCCCCACTTCCGCCGGCACCGCACCTGGCGAATCTCAAGAAAAGAGGGTGCAATACAGGCAGTGGCAGCGCCATTGGCGTTTGTCTGAAAACCCTGTAAGCGATGTCTTAGGTTGCCGAGTTGGCTCAACGCATGAGGGCATCAAGTACTTTATGCAAATCCGGGCGCCTGGCGTCTTTCAGGCCCTCCATGCGGGCGTAGATCTCGCCGGCAGCGGCATGGAAACCGCCGGGCAGGTTTGCGTTCTCGAATGTTGCGGCGATTTCCCGCATCTCGCCCTCGAACCGCCAGGCCTTGGGCGCGGTGTTGGCAGCGACGCGCTCCGAGCGCTCGGGGAGCCCGGGTTGCGAGCGTGACCACTCCGCCAGCAGGCCCGCGGCCACGCCCTCCCGCTCGGCAAGCGCCCGGATGGCAAGCATGAGGGCGGCACTGCCCTTGGTATAGGCCGCATAACACATCTTCAGTGCGGAGGCCTCGGCCAGGCCCTCGCCGAGCGGCACCGCTTCGACGAAACCGCGGCTGAACCAGGCGGCCACCTCGACGGCGCCCGGCCCGGAGAGATACAACCGGGTGGTGCCTTTCGAGCGGGCCGGCGGACCGACGATGCCGCCGTCCACGTAGCCGGGGCCCGCAATCGCCGCGAGTAGCCGGGCCGTTGCCGGTGCGATGGCGTTGGCGTCCAAATAGATTCCCGAAAACTTCCGGTCTGCGACGGCGCCCGCCACCTCGACCGCGGCGTGGGGCGGACACACCGAGAGGACGGCTCGCACACGATCGAGCAGAGACGACAGCGAGTCGTGGGGGCGGAAACCGGATGCCTCCGCCCGCGCCGCCGTCTCGGCGCTGCGCCCCGCGCACAGCCAATGCACCTCATGCCCCGACTCAACCAGCGCCGCGCCGATGGTGACTCCCATCTCTCCGGGATGCAGGAGGCCCAGTTTCATCCCGGCCGGCCTGACACGCCTGAATGCACGTACCGCATACCCGCTCTCGGAGCCGAATCGAAGGAACGGTTTGTCACAACCGGTAGTCCAGGGGCGGGTCCCGTTCGCCGAGCAGCGCCGAATACTCGAAATCAGCGCCGCGGCGCTCCTCAAGCTCCTTCCAGGCGCGCTCGATCAGGGCCGGGTTCGTGTAAAGATCCGTTGCGGTCAGGGCCAGCAACCTGGCCGCCAGCAGCATACCCTTGTGGCCGATGCTCATGCCGCCCGCCGCCACCACCTGCCAACTGTGCCCCGCCGTTCCCGGCACATAGGTGGCCGTGCCGAACCCCACCGTCGGCACGGTCCAGCTCACATCCCCCACGTCGGTCGAACCCATCCGCTGCCGATAGACGTACGGCTGCACCCGGGCCTGGGAACCGAGTTCCAGCGACGGCTCGATCAGGGTCTGGTAGATCGTTTCGGCAAAGGCCTGCTCCGCAGGGCTGTACTCAAGACCGCCGAGTTCCCTCAGGTGAGCATCCACCTGCTTGGCCAGAACCTCGTTGGGCAGCACGGGGTAGTTGCCGTGCATGACTTCGTATTCCATCCGCGTGCCCGTACCCAGGGCGGCGGCCCGCGCGGCATCGGCCACCCGTTCGAACAGGCGCTTGACGACCTCCGGATCCGGGTTGCGCACGTAGTAGTACACCTCTGCGAACTCGGGGACGATATTGGGTGCATCGCCGCCGTCCGTGATGACGTAGTGGATGCGCGAATCCGACGGCACATGCTCGCGCATCAGGTTCACCATGAAGTTCATCGCCTCCACGCCGTCCAGCGCCGAGCGGCCCCGGTCTGGGGCGGAAGCTGCATGGGCGGCTATGCCGTGAAACTGGAAGCGGCCGGACTTGTTCGCATTGCTGCTCGAGGGCGAGGCGTCGTTGCGGTCGGAGGGGTGCCAGTGCAGGACCACGTCCACATCGTCGAACAGCCCCGCACGGGTCATGTAGACCTTGCCGGAGCCGCCTTCCTCCGCCGGGGTGCCGTACAGGCGAACCGTGCCCTCGGCGCCGGTCTCTTCCAGCCACTCCGCGACACTCGCGGCCGCAAGTGCCGACGCCGCCCCGAACAGGTTGTGACCGCAGGCGTGGCCCGGCGCGTCTTCCGCCCTCGGCTGCCGGTGCGGCACGGCTGCCTGGGACAGCCCCGGAAGGGCATCGAACTCCGCCAGTATGCCGATCACCGGCTTGCCCGAGCCCCGGCTCGCCAGAAACGCCGTGGGTATCCCGGCCACGCCGGTCTCGATAGCGAAGCCCCGGTCTGTCAGAAACCGCTGCAGGCGCCGGGTGCTCTGCTCTTCCAGGTAGCCCAGTTCCGCATAGCCCCAGATATCCTGTGCCACAGACACCGCGGCGTCCCCGCTCTCTTCCACGTACCGCAGAATCCCGCTTTCCGCCGCCGCGGCGCCCGCCGCCAGCGCCAGAAGCATACAGATCGATTTGCCCACTCAGCCCTCCGCCGCCTTGAATTGGAGGCGACTAATATGGGCACTGGCGGTACCCGGGTCAATCGGGCTGCGGATGCGCGCCGGCTGCCGGCCCCTAGCCGGACCTATGCATGAATGAACGTAGAAAGGCTGGCAGGAGTAGTAGTTCGTTCGTGAACAGGTGCTGCTAGGTTTGCGCCGAATTAGCCCGGGCCTGCCAGATTTTCTCCAGCCGGAGTTCGAACCCCTCGAGTACGGGATTCCCCGAAACCGCCTCTGGTGCGTCGAGCCGTTCGACACTCGCCCCCGAACGGTAGACGAACACTTCCCGCTTGAAAGGGTCGATCAGCCAGCCCAGTTCCGCACCGTTTGCGATGAATTCGGCCATCTTTTCCTGAAGCCGGCGGAACCTGTCCGTGGGGGAGCGCAACTCGATGACGAAATTCGGGCAAAGCGGAATGAACTTCGCGCGCTCTTCGGGGGAAACGGTTGCAAGGCGTTCGTTGCTGACCCAGGACGCGTCCGGCGAGCGCATCGCCCCGTTGGGGAGCCGGTAACCCGTAGACGAACCGACAGCGTGACCCTGGCCGTTTTTGTTCGCCCAGGCTTTCAATTGAAACGTGAGTTCCGCGTTCTTCTCTCCCGTTTCCCATCCCGCCGGTTCCATCACCAGCACGCCGCCATCGGGATTCCGCTCAATGCGCAAATCCGCGTTGATGCGGCAGAACTCGTAGAACTGGTCTTCGGTGGGAAAGAGCGCGGGTTGCATTCGAATCAGCAAACCCTCGGCAAAAAAAGTTTCCCGATCCTCGATTCGATAACTTGCGTCATTCATGGCCCGTACTGCCTCGCTCGGTTGAAACGCGGTCACAGCATACGCCTCTGCTCGACTGGAGTCAGTCAGACATCTCGGAAACCGGTGTGCGTTTTATCCCATGGCCCGCTACTCGCGCCTCAAGTCGCTTGCGCCCGACCCGCAAAACCCGAATCGGCTGCGCTGGTGCCCGGGCGCACCAGGCTGACGAACCGGGCCCGTGTTACCTTTGCGCCCATGAACGAGCGCCGCACCCAGTTCCAGCTCCTGTTCACCCGGCGCCTGGGGCCGCTGTTCACAACCCAGTTCTTCGGCGCCTTCAATGACAACCTGTTCAAGGCGGCGCTCACGGTGTTCTTCGTCTACGGCGGCATCGTGGCAGCGGAGCAGACCGACCTGGCCGTGAATGCGGCCGCGGGCCTTTTCGTGCTGCCCTACTTCCTGTTCTCGGCCATGGCGGGACAGATCGCCGACAGTGTCGAGAAGTCGCGGCTGA
Source organism: uncultured Pseudomonadales bacterium (assembly GCA_964638775.1). Taxonomy (GTDB): domain Bacteria; phylum Pseudomonadota; class Gammaproteobacteria; order Pseudomonadales; family Azotimanducaceae; genus Azophilus. The sequence goes on along the minus strand of CAZWZH010000087.1, from coordinate 8,018 downwards.
TTCGCCGGGTGAAGCTCCTGGAGATCGCCGTGGCCCTGCTCGCCGGGGCGGCCCTGTACCTGCAGAGCCTGACGCTGATGTTCGCGGTGCTATTCATGCTCGGGTTCCAGTCCACGCTTTTCGGCCCGCTGAAATTCTCCATCCTGCCACAGCACCTGCACGAGACGGAGCTGGTGGGCGGCAACGGCATGGTCGGGATGGGCACCTTCGTGGCGATACTGCTCGGCACCATCCTCGGCACGCTGATCGGCGGCGCGGATGCGGTTTCCGCCTGGCTCTTCGCACTGGTGCTGGCCGTCGCCGTCAGCGGCTACCTGGCCAGCCGCTGGATCCCCAAGGCGCCGGCGAGCGATCCCGGGCAGTCCGTGCGATGGAACCCGCTGCCGCTAACCTGGGAAGTGATCAACCTTGCCCGGGAGAAGAAGAGCGTTTTCCTCTCGATTCTCGGCATCTCCTGGTTCTGGCTGACCGGCGCCGTGTACATCGCGCAGATTCCGAACCTGACCCGGGAGCACCTCGCGGGCGACCCGACGGTGGTAACCCTGTTCCTGACGGTGTTCACCGTGGCGGTGGCCATCGGATCGCTGCTCTGCGAGCGTCTCTCGGGGCGCCGCATCGAAATCGGGCTGGTGCCGTTCGGTTCACTGGGGCTGAGCGTCGCCGGCATCGACGCCTACTTCGCCATCGAGGCCATCGAAGGAACGGGGATGCGCAACGCCTGGGCATTCCTGGCCGCCGACGGCAGCGTGCGCCTGCTCATCGACATCGGGGTGCTCGGCACCTGCGGCGGCATGTACGTGATCCCCCTCATGGCGTTCATCCAGGCCCGCACCCCCGAGAACCGCCGCGCCCGCATCATCGGCGCCAACAACATCCTCAATTCGCTGTTCATGGTGGCGGGAGCGGCGCTGGCCATCGTCTGGCTGGCTTTCCTGGACCTGACCATCCCGAGCCTGCTGCTCACCGTGGCCGTGGCCAACGTGGCCGTCGCCGCCTACATATTCGGACGGGTCCCGGAATTCGCCATGCGTTTCCTGATCTGGGTGCTCTCCCACACCATGTACCGGGTCACGCACCGTGGCCTGGACAAGATTCCCGACAAGGGCGCCGCGGTGATCGTGTGCAACCACGTGAGCTACGTCGATGCGCTGTTGCTGGCCGGAGCCGTGCGCCGCCCCATCCGCTTCATCATGTTCAAGCCGATCTTCGACATCCCGGTGCTGAACTTCGTCTTCCGCACCGGGCGGGCGATTCCCATCTCCCCCAGGAGTGTCGATGCCCAGACTTACGAGGCAGCGTTCCACTCCATCCGGGAGGGCCTGGCCGACGGCGACCTGCTCTGCATCTTTCCGGAAGGCTCGCTCACCAGGGACGGCGAAATCGGCCCCTTCCGCCCCGGCATCGAGCGAATTCTCAAGGAGACACCGGTTCCCGTGGTGCCCGTGGCGCTACAAGGCCTGTGGGGCAGTTTCTTCAGCTTCAAGGAAGGATTCTTCAAAAACACCGGCCGCATCTGGAGCCGCGTACAGGTGATCGCCGGCGACCCGGTCGCGCCCACACAAGCCACGCCAGTGGCACTGAGGGAAAAGGTATCGGCATTGCGCGGCACGGCCGCCTGACCCAAGGCACCAACGGCACCGCAAGCCATGCCTTCACCACGCCAGCGCGGCTATGTCATGCGATAGCGGATCGGCAGGCTCTTCAGACCGCCCACAAAGGTCGACTGGGTATAGAGCGGTTCGCCATTCAACTCGATGCGATCGACACGCCGCAGCAGTTCCCGGTAAAGAATCGCCATTTCCAGGCGCGCGAGGTGCTGGCCGAGGCACACGTGCGCGCCGAACCCGAAGGCCAGGTGGCCGGCGTCCCTGCGGTCTATGCGGAACTCGAAAGGTGCATCGAAGACGGCCTCGTCCCGGTTGGCCGACGGATACCACAGCGCGCAGGCTTCCCCCTCCGCGATGTCGACACCTCCCACCCGGCAATCCGCCGTGGCCGTGCGCATGAACTGCCGAACGGGCGTGACCCAGCGGATGATCTCGTTCAGGGCCGTGGCCATGTGACGGTCCGGGTCGTCGCGCAGCTTCGCCATCTCGCCGGGATTCTCGATCAGCGCCAGCAGGCCGCCCGCCACCGATGAGCTGGTGGTGTCGTGGCCGGCGGTGGCGATAATGATGTAGTAGCCGTTGGTCTCGAATTCCGGCAGCGGTTCGCCGTCGATCCGCGCGTTGGCGATCAGGCTCGCCACGTCATCGGTGGGGTTCCGCCGGCGGCTCTGGCTGAGATCGCTGAAGTAGGCTTCGAAGTCCGAGATCACTTCCCCCAGGGACGATATCTCGAAGGAGCGCCGGTTGTCCGGGTCGGTGGACCCGAACATCTCCTGGGTGAGCTTCATCATGAGCGGCTCGTCCTCTTCCGGGACGCCCAGAATCGACATGATCACCCGCAACGGATACCAGATGGCGACATCCCTGACGAAGTCGCACTCGCCGCCCAGATCGGCAAGCCGGTCGACGTACTGCGCGGCAAGCTGCTCGATGCGCCCGGTGAGCCTGCGCAGGTTCTGCCCCCGGAACCACGCTTGGGTCAACGACCGGTAATTTGTGTGATCGGGGTCGTCCATCGTTACCAGGGAACGCACCAGGTGACGGCGCCCGAAAAGCTGCTGGACGAACGCATCGAGCAACCGGCCGCCGAGTATCGGCCTCGGGTCGTTGATGAACAGGCGCTTGTTGCCTTCAATCGCCTTGATGTCGGCGTGCCGGGTGACCGACCAGTACGGGTCGAAACCGTTTGGCGCCATCCGCCGCACCGGTTCGTTCTCCCGCAGCCAGGCAAACTGGGCGTGCACCCAACCCTCGTCCGCCCAGCGGGCCGTATCGACGAGGGCATCGTCAAGGGCGGGAGACTCCGTGAAGATTCGATGAGTCGAGCCGGTCAAGTCGCTATCTGTTCCCAGGCTGTTGTCCTTAAGCGCGCTACCGCTGCCCGTTCACGGACAGCGGTGGCGATTATGACACGAGCCGCTGCGCCGATTTGACTTTCCCCGGCCGACAACCGAATGATGAAAAGTCCACGTATCCGGAACTGACGTTCAACGATGAGAATCGGCATTTCCCTCCCGGTCAGGGAGCTGGGCAACGACATGGGCGCCATCCGGGCTTTTGCCCAGGTGGCGGACGAACTTGGCTACACGCACCTGCGCGTGCCCGACCTCGTGCTCCGCCCGGGCAGCGGCGAACTGCACGAACCGATGATGCTGCTCGCCTGGGTCGCGGCGGTTACGGAAAAGATAGAACTGGTGCCTTCCGTGATCGTGCTGCCCTCCCGTCAGACGGCGCTGTTCGCGAAGCAGGCGGCGGAACTGGACGTGCTCACGGGCGGGCGGCTGCGGCTCGGCATCGGCGTGGGCGGGAACGCGGAGGAATACGCGGCGATGCGGCAGGACTTCCATACCCGGGGTGCGCGCATCGAGGAGCAGATCGAACTGCTGAAGGCGCTGTGGACGAACGAGACGGTCGACTTCGAGGGGCGATGGGACACCGTGCGAGGCAGCGGGCTCGCCCCCCTTCCGTTGCAACGGCCCATCCCCGTGTGGATCGGGGCTCGAGGCGTCCCTGCCCCCCGCATCCGCACCCGTATCGGCCGCCAGGCCGACGGCTGGTTCGTGCTCTGCTCGCCGGAGGAGTTTCCGGCCGTCAAGGGCGATATCGACCGGGCCGCGCGGCAAGCGGGCCGCGATCCCGCGAGCATCGGCATGGAGGCCGGTGTGGCCGTGGTGGGGCGGCGTGAGGCGGAATGGCGCGCGCGAGTCCGGGGCTGGCGCGAAACCGGCCTGACGCATCTCTGCTTGAGGACGCTTGGCGGCGGGCTCGACGCGGAGCAGCATTTGCAGAGGATGCGCAAGGTATTCGACGAGGCCACCCAAACAGGCTGACCGCTCCAGGCCAGTCGCGAACGGCGGCAGCGCGAACGCACGTTATCGTGGAACAAGCGCCGGCGGGCCGGTTTTCCGTTCTCCCATAACCTTTGGTAGCATCCGCCGCCCCTGAAACCCCGGCCCGGCAAACGGCGCAACAGCCCGGCAACGACTGTGCGCCGAATGCCCGAACAAGCAAGGAACCAACCATGCCTGACGCCCGCTTCACCGACTACCGGGTGGCCGATATCGGGCTCGCCGATTTCGGGCGCCGGGAAATTGCGCTGGCCGAGGCGGAAATGCCGGCACTGATGGCGCTGCGCAGGAAGTACGCCGAAGAGCGCCCGCTGGCCGGCGCGAAAATCATCGGCTGCATCCACATGACCGTGCAGACGGCCGTGCTGATCGAGACGCTCATGACACTCGGCGCCGAGGTGCGCTGGTCGTCCTGCAACATCTTCTCCACCCAGGACCACGCCGCCGCGGCCATGGCGGCCCGGGGGGTTCCGGTGTTCGCGTGGAAAGGCGAGACCGAGGAAGAGTACGACTGGTGCATCGAGCAGACCCTGCTCAGGAACGGCGAGCCCTGGGATGCCAACCTGCTTCTCGACGACGGCGGCGACCTCACGCAGATGCTGCACGAGCGCTACCCGTCGATGCTGCGCAACATCCACGGCATCAGCGAAGAGACCACCACCGGCGTGCACCGGCTGCACGACATGCTGCGTGAAGGCGAACTCAGGGTGCCCGCGGTAAACGTGAACGACTCGGTCACCAAGTCAAAGAACGACAACCGCTACGGCTGCCGGCACAGCCTGAACGACGCCATCAAGCGCGGCACCGACATGCTGCTCGCCGGCAAGCGCGCCCTGGTGTTCGGCTACGGCGACGTGGGCAAGGGCTCCACCCAGAGCCTGCGCCAGGAAGGCACGATCGTGCGGGTGGCGGAGGTCGACCCGATCTGCGGCATGCAGGCCTGCATGGACGGCTTCGAGCTGGTTTCGCCGTACCGCGGCGGCAACAACACCGGCCGGGTGGAGGACATCGACACCCGGCTGATGCGCGACACCGACCTGGTGGTGACCTGCACCGGCAACACCAATGTCTGCGACGCCGCCATGCTGCAGACCCTTAAACCGGGCGCCGTAGTGGCCAACATCGGCCATTTCGACAACGAGATCGACACGGCCTACATGCGCGAAAACTGGCGCTGGCAGACGGTCAAGGACCAGGTGCACCAGGTGTTCCGCAGCGAAGAACCCGGCGACTACCTCATCCTGCTCTCGGAAGGGCGTCTGGTGAACCTGGGCAACGCCATGGGCCACCCCTCCCGGGTCATGGACGGTTCCTTCGCCAACCAGGTACTTGCCCAGATGCACCTCTACCACGAGCGCTGGGCCAGCCAACCGGAAAACCAGCGGGCGCCGGTGAGCATCGAGGTGCTGCCGAAAAAGCTCGACGAAGAGGTGGCGGAGCTGATGGTGGCGGGTTTCGGCGGAACTCTGACCAGGCTGACCTCTTCCCAGGCCGACTACATCGGGGTGGACACGGCCGGGCCGTTCAAGCCGGAAACCTACAAGTACTGATCTCAACCCCGGCCGCGACTTGAATCAGGCAGCGCGAATCGTCTACTTTCCGGTGGCTTAAGGGGGCAACAGAAGGGACTGAAAATGGACGTGCGTACCCTGATGCGTCGGGCAGCCTCACATTACTCGGATCTCGAAGCGGTGGTGCATGGCGACCGGCGCCTGACCTTCGGGCAATCCTGGCGGCGCTCGCTGCGCCTGGCCAATGCCATGCTGGCCGCCGGTCTCGAGCCGGGAGACCGGATCGGCGTGCTCGAAGACAATTCGATCGAGGCGGCGGACCTTTTCGGCGGCGCCGCGGCGGCCAACCTGGTTCGGGTGCCGCTCTACCCGCGCAACGGGCGCGACGCGCACCTGCACATGCTCGGTCACACCGGGTGCCGGCTGTTGCTGGTGAGCGAAAACCATGCCGCGGAGGTCGACGGCATCGCCGATGAGCTGCCCGATCTAGAAGGGGTGTGGGTCCGCGATTCGGGTTACGAAGACTGGCTGGCGCAACACCCCGACGACGACCCGGACCTCGCAATCGCCGAAGACGACAATTTCATCATCCGCCACACCGGCGGCACTACCGGCAAGTCCAAGGGCGTCGCCTACACCCACAAGGCCTGGCTCGACGCGGGGCGCGACTGGTTCTACGCGTTTCCGCCGGTTGAGCCCGGCGACAAGTGCATGCACCTCGGCCCCATTTCCCATGGCTCCGGTTACCAGTACCTGCCCATCTGGCTCAGCGGCGGCTGCAACGTCATGCTGGACCATTTCGACACTCGGGAAACCCTCGACCTCATGGAACGCGAAGGCATTGCCTACGGTTTCATGGTGCCCACCATGGCCAATGCCATCGTCCAGGACAACAGCGCTCGTGGGCGGGACTTCTCGAGGTTGAAGTGCCTGCTGATCGCCGCGGCGCCCATTCAGGATGCCACGGCGCTTGCGGCCCGGGAGGTGTTCGGGGACGTGCTCTACCAGGGTTACGGGCAAACCGAGGTGCTGCCGGTGTCGATGATGGGACCGCGCCAGTGGTTTGCGGAGATCGAGGGCTCGACGCCGCTGCGTTCCTGCGGCCTGGCGCTGCCCTTCGCGGAGGTCGAGATCTGGGACGAGGACAACCGGCCCGTGGCGGCCAACGAGGTCGGCGAAATCGTCGCCCGGGCCGACGGCATGATGAGCGGTTTCTGGAACAACGAGGAAGCCACTCGGGAGCGGATCGTCAATGGCTGGATCAAGACCGGCGACCTCGGGCGCCTCGATGCCAACGGCTATCTCTACATCGTCGACCGGGCCGACGACATGATCATCTCCGGCGGTTTCAACATCTGGCCGGCGGAACTCGAGAACGCCATCGCCAATCACCCGGCCGTGATCGAAGTCGCCGTTTTCGGCGTGCCTCATGCCAAATGGGGTGAAACTCCGCACGCCGTCTGCGTGGTGAAGGACCCGGACGGTCTGACCGCGGATGAAATCATCGATCTGGCCGCGAAGGAACTGGGCTCCTACAAGAAACCCGGCAGCGTCACCATACAGACGGAACCCTTGCCGAAGAGCCCGGTAGGCAAGATCAAGCGCAAGGACCTTCGCGAGCCGTTCTGGGCAGGCCAGGACCGGCGCGTTTCGGGAAGCTGAATTTTCATGGAACAATGCCTCAACTCATTGATTTGTAATGATTTAGCTTCGGGAGTCGACGTGTCATACGTTTCCTTCGATCAAGCACCGAGAGCAGGTATGCGGTACGGGCATCCGGCCATCAGGCCGACAGCAATGCTGTATGTGCTCGGCTAGTGTGTCGGTTGTTCGGCAGACCGGCCCCGCAACCAGTTGCGGGGCGTCGCCACCTGCCGAAGCTGTGCTTCGGCTCGGGCTACGCCCGACCGGTGGCGACCCTTAAAGGTGCCGGATGCACGCACCGCACACCTACTCTCTCCCAGCGGGATCTGTTCCCCTGCGCGTCAGCGACACATTCCAATCAACTTATTGATTTTAATGGGCTTTTAAGCTAACGTCGAATACCGATACTGCTTCTGAATAGCCTTTGCCGAATAGGCCGGAAGCACTACCTCGATCCAGAAAGCGACCTTGGGAGACTTGCGACCAGAGCAATTCCACATCGCCGGAGAAATGTAAGAAACGTCAATTATGTGATTCCCCCACGCGGTCACTTCAATGCCACAAGTCGATCATACCGGCTGGATGTTGGTTTGGAATTCTTGCTGGAATTTGAGCCGGCGTTTTCCGCTAACTCAACCGCTCTCATAGTGTCGGGACAAGATGACAGCTTTTGTCCAGCCCAAAAAGCTCACACATTCACTCTGCCATTCAGTCCACGGCAGGGCGCTCAATCGCCGCCTGAAACACGTCACACCCGCCTACCAAAGTAGCTAGTTCCTGTCCGCGAATTCGTAACGGATTGATTTTGTTAAAAAATTTGACGTTTAGGGTGGTGTAAAACCGGCGTTTCCGATATCCTGTGGTTTTGTTTTGCCAATAAAAACACTGGAAAACCAAAAACGCCGGAG
>CAZWZH010000086.1:0-40458 GCA_964638775.1 uncultured Pseudomonadales bacterium | reverse complement strand
CAGGCCGCGAAGCGTCCCGTCACGGCGGCTGGAGACGCGGTCGGCCAGCACCTCCGCTTCCACCGGGTAGATATCCTGCTCGATGAACTGCAGCACCCTGTCGCGCAAGGGACGAATGTGGTCCGGGATGGAAAGGCTAAGCATTGACATGAGGCTACTCTCCGATGCGCCGGAACGACGGCGCGCGCTTCTCGACGAAGGCGCGGGCGCCTTCGGCCGCGTCTGGCGCGACCACCTGGCGGTTCTGAGCCACTTCCGCTTCGCGCAGGGCGGTCAGGTAGTCGGTGCCGACATGGCGGTAGACCAGGCGCTTGGTCTCGGCGATTGCTCCCGGCGGCGAGGTCTCTGCCAGGCGCCGCACGTAATCGCAGGCGCTTTGCAGGAGGGTTTCCGGTTCGAACACACGGTCCACCAGCCCCAGTTCCCGGGCTTCCTCCGCGCTGATGCGGTCGCTCATCCACAGCAGGTCCAATGCGCGGCCGAGGCCCACCAGACGGGGCAGGAGCCAGGTTGAACCGTGTTCGGCGACCAGGCCGCGCTTGAGGAACACCGTGACCAGGCTCGCCGCCGAAGACGCGAACCGCAGGTCGCTCATCAGGGCAAGAATCAGGCCGCCGCCAGCCGCTACGCCATTGAGTGCGGCAATGATGGGTTTCGGCACTTCCAGGAAATAGGTGAACAGGCCCGGCACCTGATCATCGGGCGTGGCTTCCGGGGGCTTGTCTGAAGAGGTGACCCGAGTCAGTTCCTCGGCATCGAGGCCGGCACAGAATCCGCGCCCTTCCCCCGTGATGACAATGCCCACTACACGCCGGTCGGCAGCGGCCACGTTCACGGCACTCCTGATTTCGCGGAGCGTCCGGTTGGTGAAGGCATTGAGCCTGGCGGGCCGGTTCAGGCGAATGAGCGCGACCGGGTCGTCGATGCTGAATTCGATGTCCGTGTAGGTGTCCATTTGCGGAGCGTCCTTGTGAGGCGATGAAGTCCCAAAGTTGCGGTTGCACCGTTTGTTTGCGCGTAGCGGGCCGGGTCGTCGAACGAGTCGGGTTCGCGCCCGCGCACCGCAGGCTCACCGGGCCGGGGCGCCGCCGCGTCAGCAGAGCCGCGTCAGCAGAGCCGCGTCAGCATAAAAGCCGTTCTAGAACGACGGGTCAAGCGTGGCGAACGCTACCGAGCCGCGGAGCGTCGCGGCGGAACCTGTCAATCCTGACGGAATTGCACTAATGTCCGAACGCACCGGCTTCGTGAATCGAGTCCGAATGTCGGATTCCTGCAGCAGCACCCTTGATCTCGCCAGCCTGCACGCCCGACAACGGCGGATGCTGGCGTGGGTGTTCGGCATCAACGTCGTCACATTCGCCGTCATGGTGGCGGGCTCGGTGCTGAGCGGCTCGTCCGCCCTGCTGTCCGGAACCCTGGACAATCTGGGCGATGCGCTCACCTATGCGTTGAGCCTCGCCGTCGTCGGTGCCTCCGCCCACGCCAAGGCGCGCGTTGCCCTGGTCAAGGGCCTGCTGATTCTGGGCGCCGCCCTGGTTGTCGCCGGGCAGATCGTCTGGCGGCTCACGGATTTGCACGCTCCGGAAGCCTCCACCATGTCCGCGGCGGCGGTGCTCAACCTGATCGCGAACGCGGCCTGTCTCAAACTGCTCTCGCCGCATCGCCACGACGACATCAACATGTCGTCGTCCTGGGAGTGCTCGCGCAACGACGTCATCGAGGGTATCGCGGTCATCGGAGCGGCTGCGGCGGTCTGGATGCTCGCCTCGCCCTGGCCGGACCTGCTTGTCGCCGTGGTCCTTCTGGCTATCTTTCTCCGATCGGCGATTCGCGTGCTGGGTAGCGCCTGGAGGGAGTTCACCCCCGCGAAAGCCGTCGGTTGATGACGGCAGGCGTCACAGGAACTTGATCGAGCGGGCCTGCATGGGGTGCGCGGGACATTGCGAGCCGCGCGGGTACGAGGTGCTCAGCCAGGGCCGCTGCCGGTGCAGGCGCCGCATACCCCCTTGATCTCGACAACGGTGTGGTCCGGCCTGAATCCGCGCTCGTCTGCCAATTCCGACAGCATCGTCTCGATTCCCCTCGACTCCACCTCGTCTACATGGCCGCACGAGGAACATAGCAGGAACTGGCTGTCGTGAGGATGGTCCGGATGGTCGCACGGCAAGTAAGACTGCGCGGATTGAAGCCGGTGGACGACGCCGATTCGCATGAGGAAGTTCAGGTGCCGGTAGACGGTCAATGGCGCGATCTTGCGTTCCTGGCGCTGCTCGAGCAGCGCGATGAGTTCGTATGCGGAAAGGGGCCGGTCGCAGGCGAGCAGTTCCGCGTAAACGGCCAGCCGGGCCGGCGTCAATCGCTCGCCCTTTTCCACGCAGCGCGCTTCGGCAAGTTCGCGCCACTTTGGCGCAAGTCGTGCCGATTTCGCTGATGGCCTGGACAATTCGCCTCCCTCTCCGCTGTTAGATTCCGATTCCGACAATCAATGTTCACGCGTCGCGGCCGGGAGGCCGCCAATTCCACCGGTACCACGTTGTCGCGCCCAGTGCCAAAGGTGTGCCGAGCACAGCAGCACGCCGCCGACAAGGGTGACCGGTTCCTCGTACGCCGACACCGGCTCGACGAAGGCCGCCAGCAGCAGCAGGCCGAGCCCCCCCAACACCACGGCGACAAAGAGCCGTTTGCGGTGCACGGCCGATGTCTTCCAGATGACCCGGAGACTCACGGGAACCGTGGCGGCGACCAGGAGCCGATGCACCAGCTCGCTCTCGGCGGTCTGCGCAACCAGCGGCATGACCGTCACGAGCAGGGGCAAGGTCAGGCAGTGGAGCAGGCACAGCCCCGAGAGCCCGGCGGCATACAGGTCCAGACGGGGTCTTCCAAGTGCCGCCGGATACGATGGATCGTTATAGCCCGACCTGTTCATGAATGAACGTAGCATCGCGGAAGGGTTCCAACCCGGTCGCGGATGCCGTTTCCTTCCGCAAAAATGTTATGTTATAACGTAAATTCGGTCGCAGCAACGAGGCTTGGAGACCGCATCGCTGGGACATGCGGATGACAGTTCCCATCTTGGCCCATCGATGTGGAAGGAACAACACCGGATTTGGGAAAAGAGTTTGCATGCGGCTCGTCGAACTGAAGCAGAGACTAAAAGAATCGCTCCATGCAAGAGTACGACATCGGCAATCGTGTCAACGAAGCCAGCCCCTGCTCCGGTCAGCCGGTGCAGCCGTACTCCGTGACCGGGCACAACCGGCGCCTCGCTGACATCGCAGTTGCGAAACGGATGCCGAGCGCGAGACTCGATCTTCAACGCCAACTGCAACGATGGGCTTTGCTCGCGGCAATGGTGCTGTTTGTCGGGCAGTCGGTCGTCAACGCGCACCTGCACTTCGATGCAGAAGAAGAGCAGGCCTGCACACTCTGTGCAATCTCCGAGCCCGGACAGGCTTCGGAGGTCGGATGGGCTGACGCCCAGCCGCCCGTGCGGTGCCGGACTCATGCCGTGCCGGTGTTCTCAACCACACTTGCACCCCGCTCATACGAGGCCCGACCCTCCCGCGCACCCCCCGTCTCCTGATCGATGCAGTACCGGTCAATGCGCGGCCTCGCCGCGAGGCCGTTCGATCCGTCCATCTGTCAACAGGAGACATTCATGCAACCAAAGACGTTACTTTTTGCGCTGGCGGTCTGGCTGGCGGCACCCGTCTACGCGGAGGAATCGGAATCCGGCGGAACGGTTTCTCGCATTGAAGAAGTTCTTGTGATTGGCCATCCACTTGCCTCGGAAGGCCTCGTCCAACCCCATGCCGTGCTTGCCGGCGAGCAACTCGAACGCAGGGCGATCGACAACATCGGTGAAACGGTCGCCGGCGAAACCGGCATCCACAACGGTTCGTTCGGGGTCGCGGTGGGTCGTCCCGTCATTCACGGCCTAGCCGGGCCGCGGGTGCGCATGCTCGAGGATCGGATCGACACCCTCGATGTTTCCGTCACCAGCGGCGACCATGCGGTGACGGTGGATCCGCTCGTCGCGGACCGGGTGCAGATATTCAAGGGGTCTGCGACCTTGCTTTACGGATCCGGCGCGATCGGCGGTGTGGTGGACACGCACACGGGACGCATCCCGCACCAGGTGCCGGATCGCATCACCGGCAAGCTCCACGCGCTGGGGGGAGACAACGGCGACGGCAGGAACGGCGCGTTCCGAGTGGATGGCGGCATTGGCAACTTCGCCTGGCACGTCGACGGTTTCGCCCGCGAGCGGGACGACTACGACATTCCGGGGTACGCGGAGTCGTCCCGGCTGATGGCCATGGAGGCGTTGCAGGACCATGAGGACCACCATCACGAGGACGAACACCACGACGAGGACGAACATCACGACGAGGATGAACACCACGACGAAGAGGAAGAGCATGCGTACGGAACGGTGCCCGGCAGCGGTCTGGAGTCATACGGCGGCGCGGCGGGTTTCTCGTTTGTCGGAGAGCGCGGCTTTTTCGGTGTGTCGGTAAGCCGACTGGACTCGGAATACGGCATACCGGGGCACAGCCACGCGCACGGCCACGAAGACGAGCATGGTCACGATGACGACGATCATCATGACGAAGATGAACACCACGACGAGGAGGAGCATCACGACGAGGACGAACACGGGGAAGAAGGCGACGATCACGATGAGGACGGCGAGGAAGCCCTGCCCCTGCTCGAGATGAAACAGACGCGAATCGATGTGGAAGCCGCGTTGAACGAACCCCTGCCGGGTTTCACCAGCGCGAATCTGCGGCTCGGCATCAACGACTACGAGCACGTTGAGGGCGACGCAATGCACGGTACCATCTTTGCCAACGAAGCCTGGGAAGCGCGCCTGGAGTTATCCCATCGGGACTGGGCGGGCTGGAACGGTGCCTTCGGTGCGCAGTACGGCGACCGCGAGTTTTCCGCAATCGGCGAGGAGGCCTTTACCCCGCCGGTGGATACCCGCTCGTTCGGCGTGTTCTGGGTCGGGGAGCGTTCGTTTTCCGGCTTTCAACTGGAAGCGGGCGCCCGCTACGACCGGGTGAAGCACAAACCCCTGCGAGGGGCAAGCCCCTCGCGCTCCCCGGCTGAATCTTTGTATGCGAGGGGTGCCCCCTCGCGCTCCCCGGCTGAGGGCTCTCCCATTTCCGGCGGCAACGACAGCTTCAGCGGCCTGAGCGCATCGCTCGGCGCCATCGTGCCGATGGGGGACATCTTTCAGGCGCGGTTGCTCGCGGACTACTCGACGCGCGCCCCGGCCGGGGAAGAGTTGTACACCGACGGCCCGCACGCCGCCACGAGCAGCTTCGAAATCGGCGACCCCGACCTTGACGAGGAAAAGGCCATCAATCTGTCGGCGATTCTGGATGCCCGGGGCGAGAGGTGGTCGTTGCACGGATGTCTCTACTTCACCGAGTTCAGCGACTTCATCTATCAGCAGGCCACCGGTGAGGAAGAGCGCGGGCTGGCTGTCCTGCTGTTCAGCCAGGCGGACGCCACCTTCATAGGGCTCGATCTCGACGGCACCGCAACGGTCGCGTCCTGGGAGGGCGGACATCTGAACGTCAGCGCCTTCTACGACACCGTTTCCGCGGAGCTGGACATCTCCGGCAACGACAACCTGCCCCGGATTCCGCCTGAGCGCGCCGGGTTGGGCGTGGAACTTCGTTGGGGGGGCTTTGACGCCAACGTCGACTACGTGCGGGCCTTCAAGCAGAACGATGTGGCAGATTTCGAGCTGGCGACCGACGCCTACGACGATCTGCGCGCCTACGTCGGCTGGGCCGGCGAATGGGGCACCACCTCGTTCACGGTCTTCCTGCAGGGCCGAAACCTGACCGACGACGAGCAGCGGCTGCACACGTCGATTGTCAAGGACCTGGTGCCGCAACCGGGCCGTACCATCGAGGCGGGATTGCGGATGGCGTTCTGAGGTACCTGGCTGGTGCGTTCTGACCTGTCAAATCCCCTCGAGGAATTCCCTTACGTCCCCTTTTCCGGAGTGAATGAACTTGTTGCCGGCTCGGCGGATACAGGGTCGAGGGGCGCGCGAGTGCGGGCCGGAGGCGGGCCGTCCGGGCGCCGCTCCCGTTTGCGCGCCCGGATGCCCTCCAGCATACGGGCGCGCTCCTCCGGTGTCAGGGACTCCACGAGATTGACGAACGCGGCGTGACCGGCTTCCTGGCCGGCGAGCAGATTGCTCCTGAACCTGGCAAGCGTTGCTTCCAGCGGCTGGCGCTCGAAGGGGTCGGCGGTCAGGGCATCGTAGAGCGCGCGCTGGGTGCCCCGCAGGCGGCGCAGGCTGGGTACCGCCTCGCGGAACTGGCGGATCACGGGCTTGAGTTCTTCACGCCGCTCTTCGGAAAGGAATCGGGTGGGCGCGCGAATTCCCATCATCGGGTCGAACGGGGGACGATGCATGGACCCGGCGGAAAACCGCCCGGCCATGAAACCGATCAGGACGAGATTCACGATCAGGGACACCGCCAGGACCGCCACGAGCCATCGAAATCTATTCATAGTCGAACTCCTCGAAAGATTCGACGAATGCAAGGGTAATGACTTCGCCGCCCGCATCCAGGGTGGCGTCGTCCAGGTCGAAACCGACCAGGAAGCCGACTGCGAGCGGTACGGCGGCGGTCAGCGCCGCGCGGGCTACACTGGTGGCGACCCAGTCGATCAACCGTTGCAGGCCGTCCTGCGCCGGCAGGTCGTTGCGGATACGCTGCTCGAGCCCGGGGGTGAGGTGGTGCTCCTCGTTGAGCAGCGCGTTCAGCCGGTCTTCGAACGCGTCTCTGGTCATGCGGTTGTTCCCTCCTGAAAGTCCTTGCGCAATGCCCGCCTTGCACGGGCCAGCAGCGATTCGAGGGCGCGCACGCCCACGCCGAGCACCGTGGCGGCTTCCCGGTTCGACATGCCCTGCTGATGGCAGAGCAGAACGGCGTCGCGCTGGTTCGGGGGCAGGCGGCCAAGGGCCGCGTGCAGGCGCCGCCTGTCCTCAGCGATGCCGCGCCTCTCCCGGGGCCCGGGGGAGCTGTCGGCGACATCGGGCAGTTCCTCGTCTGCCTCTCGCGTCGTTTTGCGGTTTTTGCGGTAGTGATCGACGAACTGGTTGTGAGCGATGCGGTGCAGCCAGGTGCTGAACTTCACCCGCCCCGGGCGGTAGGTGCCCGCCCTGCGCCACGCCGCGAAAAACGTCTCCTGGGCCAGGTCGTCGCTGTCCGCCCTGGAACCGGTCAGCCGAAACAGGTAGTGGTGGATGGCGTTCAGGTGCCGCCGAAGCAGGCTGGCGAATGCCTGTTCGTCGCCTTGGTGGATGCGGCGCACAAGTTCCTCGTCGCTCTCTTGGGACAAGCCGGACTCAGCCGTCCCGCTGCCGTTTGGGCTTCTTGCGCTGCTTGGCGGCACGAAGCTCCTCGCGGGTCACCTGCCCGTCCGCATCGCTGTCGAGTGCAACAAGCCTCTCGATGCGCCTGGCGTATTCTTTCGCCGAGACTGTGCCGTCTCCGTCGGCGTCGAGGCGGTCGAACATGCGTTCCCGCCGTTCCTCGCCCCGTTCCCTGCGCCGCTCCTCGGAAAACAGCTCCTCCCTGGTCAGCCTGCCGTCCCCGTCGGCATCGTTGCGGTCGAAACGCTCCGCTGCCCTGGCCTCGGCTTCCTCGATGGATATGGGGCCCTGCCAGCGCTTGTGGGGTTTCTCGGCCAACGCCGCCGCGCTTGCCGCGAGCAGGACCGGGATCAATAGCGTCGGTGCTTTCATCTGGATTGCCTGTTGTTGGTGCGTCACCTTATACGAGACAGGGTCGCTTGTTCCGTCGCGGAAGACACTTGCGAAACTGCCCCGGGGACGCCCTGAGATCGCGAATGAACGCATGCTTAAAGATCTGCTAACATGATGGCATGAAACGGACGCAGATACAGTTGACCGAGCAACAGTCCAGGGCGCTCAAGGCACAGGCGCTCATGGAAGAACGCTCGGTCGCCGAACTGGTGCGGGAGAGCGTAGCCGAATACCTCGGGAAGCGGCGTAGCGCCGATACCCCGGAACTCCTTCGCCGGGCGCGTGGCCTCAAGGGGCGATTCCGGTCCGGGCATGGCGATCTGGCCGAGGCGCACGACCGCTATCTCGACGATGCCTTCGACCGGTGAGCGTCTTCGTCGACACCTCCGCCCTCATCGCGTTTCTCGATGCCGATCAGCCGCGCCATGAAGCGGTGATCGATGCCTGGGAGCGCACGGCTTTCGGGGAGCGGCCGATGTTCACTTCGAACTATGTCCTGGTGGAGTCATTCGCGCTCGTGCAGCGCCGCCTGGGGCTGGAAGCCCTGCGCGCGCTGGCCGACATACTGCTGCCCATGCTGAGGCCGCTGTGGATCGATGAAGAACTGCATGCGGCGGCGGTAGCCGCCCTCTTTACGGCGGGCCGACGCAGGCTGTCGCTGGTCGACTGCTCAAGCTTCGAGCTGATGCGCCGCCACGGGCTGACGCACGCGCTTGCGCTGGACGACGATTTCTCGGAGCAGGGATTCCAACTGGTGCCGGGTCCCTGACGGCTGGCCTGGGTTCATGGCTCCCGGAAAAGCTTCTTCAGCGACGACTCGAGCGGCGCTTCGGCAATACCGCGATCGGTGACGATACCGGTCACGAGGCGGGCGGGCGTCACGTCAAAGGCTGGGTTGTAGGCGGCGACCGCCGCCGATTCGCCGCGGCGTACCTCATCGACCGGGCGCTGCTCGATGGTCACGTCGTGGCCGGTGTCGGTGTCGGGGTCGTATGTTGACGCGGGGCAGGCGACGTAGAAGGGCACCCCGAAGTGACGGGCGAGCACGGCCAGGTTGAGCGTCCCGATCTTGTTGACCACATCGCCGTTTCTCGTGACCCGGTCGGTTCCGACGATGACCAGGTCGATCCTGCCGGCGGCCATCAGGCTGGCCGGGACATTGTCGCAGATCAGCGTCACATCGATGCCGGCCCGGTCCAGTTCCCAGGCTGTGAGGCGGGCTCCCTGAAGCAGCGGACGGGTTTCGTCGACGTAAACATGAAAGGGTACGCCGGCGTCGTGGTTGAGATAGAGCGGGGCGGTGGCGGTGCCGAGTTCGGAGACGGCCAGGGCGCCGGCGTTGCAATGGGTGAGCACGTTGTCGTTTGGCGCGATCAGCCTCCTGCCATGTTCCCCGATGGCCCGGCACTGGGCAGCGTCCTCCCGATGAATGGCTTCGGCTTCCGCGGCGAGTGCTGCCGGATCGGGTTCCGCCGCCCCCCGTTCGCGCAGGCGCTCGACGGCCCAGCGCAGGTTTACCGCGGTGGGGCGGGCGGCGATCAGGGCATCGCCGCCGTCGTGCAACACCCCGGCGACCCCGGCGCTGTCGCCCGCATCGCGGGCGGCAACCGCAAGCGCGTAGGCCGCTGCGATCCCGATGGCCGGCGCACCACGTACCGTGAGGCTCTTGATCGCATCGACAGCCGAGGGAATATCGGGAATGTCGAGATAGGCCACGGTTTCGGGCAGGCGGCGCTGGTCGAGCAGCGTCAGTTTGCCTTCGGACCAGCGGATGGCCGGAGGAACCATCATGCGGCGATGCTCCGCGCCAGGAGGCCGACGAGCGATGTGCCCGTCTCCCGGGCCGTGCTGCCGCAGGCGAAAACGCCGTCCTCGTGACCCAGGGTGACGAACACCAGCGGCCGGTCGTCGTTTGTTGCAAGCACGCCTTGGATGGCGCGGGCCATGGCGGGGGAACCGTAGTCGATGTCTGCAGCGGTGGCCGGTGTCTCGTGTACCTCCGCGCGGCGCCAGATTTCGGGGCTGTGAACGTGGAACACCCAGCTCACGTCAGGGTCGGCGGCATAGATCATGGCGTGGCTGAGGCTTTCCGATGACGGGGGCTGCGTGCCTGCCGCCGAGACCCGGAACCGGTCGAGATCGTAGTCGCGAATGCGGCACAGGCCGTTTTCATCGAGATCGCGGATGCCGCCGGTCTGGCTGGCCGTTATGACGAATTCGGCGGGCCGCTCGGGGTCGAGAGCGCTGAGATTGCCGTAACCGAGCCCGCCGTAGCGGCCGGGCGTCTGGCCGAGCAACTCGAGCCGGCGCAGCACCGTGCGCCACGCCAGGAGCGTTTGCAGAACGTGCGCCCCGACGGGCGGGCCCGCCGCTGGTTGCAACTCGAAGTCGAACTGGATGACGCCCTCCGTTTCGGGCATTGCCTATCCACCCCCCAGCGCCCGGATGTCCATGGATTCCCACTCTCGCACCTGTCGACTGCCCTCCACGGTTCCAGCCCCGGGACCGGTCTTGCCGAAGATTCCGACGGGCCCTTGACGGTAACGGCGGGAAACACGAAATTCCTCATCGTTGCGTCGGGTTCGCGAGGGGATTCTTATACCATGGTCGAAGTTCGGAAAGCGGCAGTGGCGCTCGATACGTTCCTGAGCGGAGGGTAGTTTGCCAGCGAGCCCGAATCCAACCCGTCGCACACCATCGATTTGGGATGGAGAGGATTAGTGAGCCGCTTCGACCCTCGCAAGGTTCCCGTCTTCCGCGCCTACCGGGACGAAATACCCTGGGAACTCCTGCCGGCGGACGACATCGATCCGGAATGGGTGCGGGTTGCCAAGCTCCACGGCGAGGTCATCGGCGTGTACGCGGTGCATCCGGTCTCGCCGGTGGAGTTTCGAATCGACACCGTTGCGGTGGCGCCACCTCACCGCGGGCAGGGCCTGGGCAGTTGGCTGTTGCGCCATGCCATCGGCGTTTGCGAGACCAAGGGGGCTCAGGAAATCGTTGCCGCCTCCGTTCCCGGCACATCGATACTTGCCAGGGCCGGCTTCAAGCCGGATGGTGGGGAGCTGCGGCTATGCCTCACTCCGGAGTGGTGAGGCTGCCGGGATGCCAGAGCCGCTGTCGGAACCGGCTCTACAATTTGAGGGCCAGGCCCGTCAATACCGCTCGACCGGCGCGGGTGGGTCGGCATGGATTTCATCCGGCAGCGCGTGCCCTTGCATGAAGTCGACCATGAGCCTGGCAAGCGGGTAGCCGGCATCTTCCTGAACGAAGTGCCCGGCGCCCCGGATCGTGACGTTCCGGGCAACCGGCACCCGCGACAGAAAGGCCTGTTCCCCGCCCCGGGTGATCGGGTCGGAGTCGGTGAAGGCGACCAGGAATGGCTTGTGCCAGTTCTCGAATACCGCCCAGGCGGCCTCGTTCTCGCGCAGTTGCGACGGCACGAGATAGGGCATGATCTGCGCGCCGGCCTTGTAGCTCCGGTCCGGGAACGGCGCCTCGTAGGCGGCCACGACCCCTTCGCTTCCGCCAAGGAAGGACATGAGCCGCCCGATGGGCAGGTCCTCGACGTGGTAGCTGTAGGCCACCCAGCGAGGGAACGTGAGGTCGGCCGCCAACTCCTCCATGGTCATCGCCCCCTCCCACCAGACCGCCAGCTTGAACAGCGGGTAGGCGATCCAGCCCTGAATGCCGCCGGCGGCGGGCAGCCCGGTGTTGGAAACCACAACCCGGGAAAAGCGGTCAGGCTCCGCGGCGACCACGCGCAGGCCGATGAGCCCGCCCCAGTCCTGGCCGAAGAAGGTAGTGCCGGTAAGATCGAGGGCGCGCACCAGCTCCAGCATGTACTCGACCTGCATGGGGTAGCTGTAGGCGTCTTCGTTTACAAACTTGTCGGAACGGCCGAATCCGACTAGGTCCGGCGCCACCACCCGGTACCCGGCGTCTGTGAAGACCGGGATCATCTTTCGGAACAGGTAGCTCCAGGTCGGTTCGCCGTGGATTAGCAGCAGGGTCTCGCCGTCCCGCGGCCCCTCGTCGACGTAGTGCAGCCGGATATCGCCCACCTGCAGGTAGTTGGGTGCGTAGGAAAACCCCAGGAGATTCTCGAAGCGGGCTTCCGGCGTGCGCAGCACCCCTGGCCGGATTTCTTCGGCCAGCGCGGGGTAGCCGAACTGCAATGCGGCCAGCCCAAGGCTGGCGAGTATCCGTCTCGTCGTGTTGAGCATGCTTCAAGTCTCCGCTGGAGATGAGATTCCCCGAGCATTCAGGTGAGTCGATCCGTCGCGTCTCGAGCCCGGGCGGATGCGGCGCATTGTCATGCCGCGCCCTGTCGCATCAAGCGTCACACGTCCCCGGAGCATCGTCAAACCCGGGGCCCTATAATTGTGGCCGCACCGGTGACCGGGACAGCGGAGTTTGGGAGACAGCGGCATGACGCGACCGTATGTGGATTACATCAAGCGTACGCGGGAGCATTGTTCGGGCGTCGCGGGCCGCCGCTGATATTTCGATCTGACTTCATGGCCGCATTCGGCACTCTCAACTGGACGATCCTGATCGTCTACATTCTCGGCAACCTGCTGCTCGGCTTCGTGCTGAGCAGGCGTGTGACGAGCGCCGAGGATTTCTACCTGGGCCGGCGCGCAACGCCCTGGTGGGCGATCGGCGTTTCGGTAGTGGCCACCTACGTGAGCGCGCTTTCGTTTCTCGGAGGCCCTGCCTGGTCGTACAGCGAAAACCTGGCGGTGATCGCCATTCACCTGAACTACCCGATCGTGATCTTCCTGGTCATCACGATCTTTCTGCCCTTTTTCTTCAACAGCGGCGTCGCCTCGATCTACGAGTACCAGGAAAGGCGTTTCGGGCCGGCCTCGCGGTCGGTCATGTCCGGGATATTCCTGGTCTCCCAGGGGCTGACCTCGGCGGCGATCCTGTATGCGACGGCGCTGGTCATCGAGTTCATCACCGGTATCGACGTGGTGCAGGCGATCCTCGTGGTGACCGTCATCGCGCTGGTGTACACCATGCTGGGCGGCATCGCGGCGGTGATCTGGACCGACGTGATCCAGGCCGGTGTGCTGCTTGTCGGTGCGGGGATCATCCTGGTGGCGCTGCTCGGGGAACTGCCGGCGCCGGTCGGGGAAGTGCTGGGCGAACTCAAGGCCCAGGGCAAGACCACGACACTGGATTTCTCCTTCGATTTCACCCGGGAGGCCACCGTCTGGTCCGGCGTCATCGCCATGACCCTGTTCCACACGACGGTGTACGGCGCCAACCAGATGATGGTACAGCGGACGCTCGCGGCCCGGAACATCGGCGATGCCAAGAAGGCCTACCTCATGATGGGCTTCGCGGCGTTCTTCATCTACTTCCTGTTCATGTTCCTCGGCATCCTGTTCTACGCGTACTACCAGGGGGCGGAGTTCGAGAACGGCAACACGATCATCCTGCAGTTTGCCGCCGAGTACGCCCTGCCGGGGCTGATGGGGGTCATTGCCGCCGCTGTGATCGCGGCCGCGATGTCCAGCCTCGACTCGTCCCTCAACTCCATGGCCACGGTCTCCACGGTGGATTTCTACCAGCGGTATTTCCGGCGGGATGAAGACGGTGCGCACTACCTGGCGGTTTCCCGGGGTTTCACGGTGTTCTGGGCGGCGGCAATCGTGCTGCCGGCCATTCTCTATGCCCAGAGCGAAGGCTCGATCCTGCAGACGCTGAGCCGCATCGGCTCCTATTTCGTGGGGGCCAAGCTCAGCATGTACGGGCTCGGGTTCTTCTCGAAACACGCAACCGAAAAAGGCGTCCTGGCCGGGGTGGCCGTCGGCTTTGTCGTGATCTGGGCCGTCGCCACGCAGACCGACATCGCCTGGCCCTGGTACTGCCTGATCGGTGGCACGGTCAACGTGGCCGTCTCGGTGGCGGCAAGCCGGATTCTCGACGGGAAGCAGGCCGACTGGTCCCCGTACACGGTACGGGGGCAACTGCGCCGGTTCGCCGAGGAAGGACGGCCCCTGAAGGACGGCAACTGGTATGCGGTGCCGGGCAAGGTGGACCCGGTCGCCTATGCCTTGCTGGGCTTCTTCGTACTGACGCTACTGTTTCTGTATGGGTTCGACTCGGTGATCTGAAGCGGTCGATGCGCGTTGCTGGCCCCGTCGAGCCGAAGGAGCGAAAGCGGGCGTGCGGTCAGGCGCCTGACTCCAGGGCCTCCTTGAGCGGCCCCAGGTGCCCCTCGAAACGCTTCCAGGCCGCCACCGCATCGTCGTAGATCGGTTCCCGGACCTGGCTTGCGCTGGGCGTTTTCACGAGCCGGCGGGTCTGGTGGAACGCCAGCACTCGGGGCTCGAATTCCAGGTCGAGAAAGTCGAGCATGCGCCGGCCCTGGCGCTCCACATCGGCCACCGTGTCTTCGTATCGAACATCGAGGATCCGGCCCGGAAAGAGCGATTTCCAACGCTCGAGAAGGTCACTATGCCGCCGGTAGTACTGGCCGAGGGCCGTGAGGGAGTGGGCGTAGGTCTGCTTTTCGTCGAACGGTATCCGGTGAATGGCCCAGCAGTTGGCCATCGGGTCCCGGTGGCAGTAGATGAAGCGGGCTCGTGGCAGGGCAATGCCCAGGAGGCCAATGTACTGAAAGTTGAGCGGAGTCTTGTCGACCACGTAACGGGCGGCGAGGTTGTCGGGAGCGTGCCTTGACAGGTAGTACTCGCCCAGATCCCTCAACTGCGCCGGGGACAGGAGATCCATGTTGTCGGGAAACTTTTGTCCGGTGACCTCGCGTACCCGATGCGCGCTGTCGTAGGCGTAGCTCAACTCGCCCGCACCGGCGATTGCGCTGTGGCTCGCCAGTATCTGTTCGGTGAGGCTGGTTCCGGAGCGCGGCATGCCCACCACGAAAACCGGCCGCTCGTCCGGGCATCCGGATTCGCGGCCGATGCGCGCAACCGCGGCCGCGGCGCGGTCGTGGAGCGCGTTTACGTACTCGGCGGTTTCAATATCGTCGTAGGGGCGGGTCTCGGCCTTCACGGCATTGCCGCGGGCAACATGGGCATAGGCCTCGTCGTATTCGCCCCGCTGCTCAAGCGCCCGGGCGAGGCCGAAAGCCAGGTACATCCGGTTGTTGCGGGAGAGATCCGGCATCTCCCAGGCCGCACGCATCGCGGCGAGTTCGGTGTCCGTGCCCGCGCGGCCATTGATCTGGGCAAGCTGGTAGTGGGCGATACCCATCTCCGGCGCCGTATCGATCGCCGCCTGGAAATGGGTCGCAGCACTTGTGCGGTCGCCCATCTGTTCGTGCAGCACGCCCAGAACGTGGTGGGCTTCGGGATTGTTGGGCTCGATGTCCAGGACTTTCCCCAGTGTCGCCAGGGCCTCCTCCGGCGCTTCCATGTCCCGCTGGACCCGGGCCATGTTGATCATGGCGGCGGCGTATTTGGGGCTCAGCCCGGTGGCCTTCTTGTAGTGTTCCAGGGCTTCGCCGTACCTGGCCTGGGCCAGCAGGATATCGCCCCTGTTGTTCCAGGCCTGGGCGAGCCCGGGGTCGAGCTGCAAGGCCCTGTCCACGGCCCGGAACGCCTTTTCGTGCCGGTCGGACTCGTTCATGGCCGCCGCCAGGTTGCTCCAGCACTCGGCAAACGTTGGCTGCAGCTTGAGGGCGCGCTCGTAGCAACGGGCGGCTTCCCCGGGCTGGTCGAGAAGGCGCAGCACGTTGCCGAGGTTGTTGTGCACGACCGCGTTGTCGGGATTCAGCCGGATCGATGCGCGAAAGTGCCGGACCGCCTCCCTGGGTTTGCCGGTGTCCTTGCAGGCCAGGGCCAGGTTGGCGTGGGCGTCCGGGTCGTTGTCATCCACGGCCAGCGCCCGCGAAATGTACCGGACAGCCTCCGCGGGACGGTGGGCGTTCACGCAGAGCATGCCGAGCAGGTTAAGCGCGTGAACATTCCTGGGATCCCGTTTCAGGACGCCCCGGTAGCGTTTTTCCGCCGTGGCCAGGTTGCCGGCCTGTTGTGCCCGGTACCCGGCTTCCAGGGCGCGGACGATCGACTCCTGCATGCCCGTCTATCTACCCGGATTGCGGCCGTTTCGCCACCCCGGCGCCGCAAAAAAGCCCCGCGCGAGGCGGGGCTCTACCAGCTTGAGAGGATCGGCCGCCGGTCAGAAATCCCAGGCCACCCGGACGCCGAAGGTGCGCGGATTGTTGAAATCCGCCACCGCGCGGCCCTGGCTGTACTGGTCGCCACCGACCTGCACCGTCTTGTCGGTGGCGTTCTTGAGGTACGCCTGCACGGTCAGCGGCGTTTCCCGCGACCGCCAGGTGGCGCGCAGGTCCAGGGTCACGTAGGCGTCCTGTTTGGTGAAGAAGTACTCGATGTTGGTGGTCTTGTAGTTGTCGGAATGGTAGAGGTACACGCCCGGCTCGAGATCGCCCATGTTGCCGAGGTCGAACAGGTAGCTGACGTCGAGCGCCACGGTGTAGCTGGGCGAGAACCGCGCTTTCTTGCCGTCCAGGACATAGACCTGGGAGCAGGTGTGATCGCAGGGATCGGTGGTGACGATCTGCTGGTCGCCGCCGCTGCGGAACACCCGGTTGAGCACCGAGCGTCCGAACTCGTCCAGCTCGGAATCGTTGATGGCGAGGCCGGCGGTCACGTTCAGGCGCTCGTTGGGCGTCCAGCGGAGTTCCGCTTCCAGCCCCATGGAGGTCATGGTGCCGGCGACGGTGCCGACCGCCACGATCGTCTGGCCCTGGGCGACGAACGACGATGTCGTCAGGCCCTTGTAGTCGTTGTAGTAGGCCGCCATGTTCAGCCGCATGGTGCCGTCCATGAGGGTGCTCTTCAGGCCCGCCTCGTAGGAGTCGACCTCGTTGGGGTCGGTGAGGTCGGTGGAGCCGCCGCCCTCGATGGACCCGGCGATGTAGCCGGTGGCCGCGGAGGCGTACACCATGGTGCTGTCGCCGATGTCGTACTGCACGGCGGCCTTCCAGTCGGTGTGCGAGGCCTTGCCGGTGTTTCGGCCGTCGATGCTGGCCTGCGTCTCGACGAATACCGGCCAGTCGGCGAAGCGGCTGCCGGGGTCGGAGAGGTGCGCACTGGCGTAGCCCGCGGCCCAGCCGTGCACGCTCGGGCCCCAGTCGACGTACTTGTTGAAGAAGTGGCGCTTGTCGGTGGAGCGGCGTACGCCCGCGGTGACGCGCAGCCGGTCGGTCAGCGAATACTCGGCCTGGCCGTAGATGGCCGTCGACTTGGTGCCGCCGTTGCCCTGGTAGAGCCAGTGCCCCCAGGTCACGTTCTGCGGCGCTGACGCATCGGTGTAGCCCCAGACGAATTCGCTGGAGGTGTCGCCGTCGCCGGAATCGTTGTAGTAGAAATAGCCCAGGGTCCACTGCAGGGGCCCGTCGTGCACGGAGGTCAGGTTGATGTCGGTCTGCCAGGCCTTGGAGTTGACCCGCTGGCCGGCGGCCAGGCCGCAGGAGGGGCCGCCCCAGCACTGCGACCAGTAGCCCGGCCCCGTGGCGGTCGGCGGGGTCACGCCCTGGTTGCGCTCTCCCCAACCGGTGGGGTTGGGCGAGAAATCCGAATCGGTCAGGCGGAATTCCTCGTAGTCGAAATAGCCCACGTTGGCGCGCACCGCCACCGGGCCGATGTCCCAGTTGACCAGGGCGCTGAACGAGGTTTCCTCGATGTCGCGCATGGGCGTGAAGTCGCTGCTGATGCGGTAGACTCCGGGCGTTACCGAAGCGGCGGGGTCGACGCCGAAGGTGCCTGCCTGATTGCGCCCTCCGGTGGGTGGCCAACTGTCGTTTTCCGTGCCGGGGATGCGGCCCTGGCGGGGTTGCATGACGCCGTTGACGCCGTCGGTGAGGCCGGTTTCCGGGTTGACGGGAATGCCGAGGATCACGCCGGCATAGTCCGCGTTGCCGTTCGAGTCGTCCTTCCAGTAAGTGGCGGAAAGGGTGATGTCGAACGTGTCCGTGGGCTCGAAGCTCAACTGCGCCCGGCCGTAGACGCTGTTGTCGTCGCGCATGCCGCCGTCGTCGTTGTAGACGTTCTTGATCATCGGGTCGCGGAAGGTGTCGCTGGCGGTGACGCGAAACGCCATGATGTCGCTCAAGGGGACGTTCAGGAAACCCTCGATGCGGCGGTAGGAGTAGTTGCCCATGGTCACCGCCGCGCCGAAATCGAATTCCGTTGGGTCCGGCTTCCTGGCGATGATGTTGGCCAGGCCGCCGAAGGTGTTGCGGCCGAACAGCGTTCCCTGGGGCCCGCGCAGCAGTTCCACCCGCTCGACATCGAGCCAGCTCGCCAGCGCCTGACCGTAGCGCGGCCGGTACAGGCCGTCCACATAGATCGGCACCGCCACGTCGTTGGTGCCCGCGGTGCCGGCGCCGCGCACGATGATCGAGGGGTCGGCGCCCACGTAGCGCACTTTCAGCCCGGGAACCACCTTGTCGAGGTCGAGAACGTTCACCATCTGCAGGTCGTTGATCAGGTCGCCGCTGATGGCGGTGACGGCCACGGCCAGGTCCTGCACGCTGCTCTCGCGCTTGGTGGCCGTGACGATCACTTCCTCGATCATGCCGACGCCTGCAGCTTGCTCTGCCCAGGCCGGCGTTGTCAGCGCCGTCGCCACGGCGGCGGCCAGTGCGGAAATCGGTACCGGTGGTTTCGCTGCGTTGGATGGTCTCATCGTTCGAATCTCTCCATGATTCTGAAGTGTTGGGTGCCCCGCGGAAGCCGCCAATATACGCCGATTGTACTTCGAATGTAAGGTTTTCGGACGAGTCTTTTGAACGGATCGATTGCACCGATTTCGGAACATTATTGTTATAAATCAGTAAGTTATTTTTTATCCGCGATGGAGGACCGGGTCGGGCGGGCAGATGCTTCCATTCGTCGTGACGGGCACGGAAGCAACAGGCGCGAACCAGATATGACTTCGCAGTACGATCAAGGCTTGATCAGGGAGCGAAAAAACGCGGCATCGCGTTCCGCCGCCTCTTCGAGGGAGGTGCCGCGGAACAGGTGATCCTTCCCGGGATAGCTGTAGAACTCGTAGCGAACTGAGCGCAGGTACAGTTCCTTGGCCAGCCGCGCCGACCACTCATACGGTGCGCCCCGGTCCCCCAAAGCGTGATGCAGGATGAGCGGCGTGGTGAGGTAATGCAGGTGCCGGAGCGGTTCGCTGCCGCGCCAGTCGAATGGCCCGTCGAGGGCGGCGATGTCCCGTTTGAGCCCATCGACAACCTGCTTGGGCACTCGGCCGCTGTCGGGGGCCAGGTCGTCTTCGTAGCGCGAGTAGTAGAACGCCTGGTCCCAGAGTTCGCCGCCGACGCTTGACCACAGGGAGGCGCCCCTGACGCGGTCGGTGGCCAGCAACGCACGCAGGGTGACCTCCCCGCCCATGGAGTGCCCCCACATGAAAAGGTTCTCCGGGTCGGCGTCCGAAAGGTCTGCAAGTTCCGGGAGAAGCGCCAGCACGTCCTCCGTGTAGTAGAGGGATTCCAGCATGCCTTCGGTGAATTCCAGCCCTTCGGATTCGCCGTGGCCCCGGTAGTCGGGCATGACGACCAGGAAACCGAGACTCGCATACAGTTCCGGTATGCGACGGTAGTAGTCCCCCGGTCGCGCATCGAGTCCTTGCGCGGTGATGCCGTACCGCGGTGGGTCGGGATGGTGGCCGTGGTTGGCGACCAGCACCGGAAAGCCGCTCTCCGGCCTGCCGGTGCGGGGCGTCGCGACAAGTGCATGGATCTTCAATCCTGAGGACAGATAGGAAACCAGCCGGGCATCGAAACCCGGGCCACCGATCAGCGAACGCACCGGTTCGAGCCGGGTCACATGTTCCCGGGCACGCATCTCTTCGATGGACAGCGGCGGCGGCCTGGCGGCGGCGCTCGAGTGCAGCAGCAGCAAAGCGAGCCAGCCGGTTCGCCAAAGGGTTTGCGGTGCGTTGAGCAGTGTGCGCAGATCCTCGATCCAATTGCGAGGCCAGTGTGCCACATCCGCATCGAATCGCGGTCTCCCCGCTCTCTGCTCACACTGACTTGGGGCCGTGCGTCCGGAACGCTTGTGCGCTCGATTCGGCCGCAATTCGCACAGGGTTCCGGATGGGCTCCGCCAAGGGCTTGCGCCGCCGAACCGCCGACCCATCCAACTTGACCCCGTATTGCATTCGAAGTTAATTTGCGCGGCCGACAAGGACAGGACTTCATGGCCGAAACTTCCGCCGGTTCCTCGTGTTCGAGGAACGAACTCGCTCAGCGGCTGGTGCGTTACAGCGACCTCATTCCCTGCACGACGGCCTTTGTCGACACCCGCACTCCCGGCAGCGACCGGAAGGAAAATTTCACCATCATCGGCCCGGGCGTATCGGAAAGCCCCGACCAGCACGTGCACATAGACATTCCGCACGGCTTCAACATCGGCGGCGCCCGCCAGCCTCCCCACTGCACCAACTCCCAGCACAGCCACGAAACCGCTGAAGTGTTCGTCGTGCATTCGGGACGCTGGGCGTTCTACCTGGGAGAGAACGCGGACGGCGCCAGGGTGGTTCTGGCGCCGGGCGATATCATTTCAATACCGATACACGTGTTTCGCGGATTCGAAAACATCGGCGACGAGGTCGGATTCCTGTTCGCCGTGCTCGGCGGCGACGACCCCGGCCAGGTGACCTGGGCGCCTTATGTGTTCGAGGCCGCAAAACGCAACGGGTTGGTGCTGCTGGAGAACGGCAGGCTGGTGGATCTCGTGCGGGGCCAGACCGTACCGGACGGAGTCGCCGAAATGGCGCCAACGACCGCGGAGGATGCGGCCCGGTTCCGGCAACTGGACGATGCGACGTTGCGCGGGTGCGTGGTTGCCGCGGCCGAGTGCCCGCCGGCCGCGCAATCGCTGTTGACAGCGCAAGCCATCGCCGAGACGCCGATCATCGGCACCGGCCGGGAGGACGGCATGCCGTCGGGCAAGCTCGACTGGCCCCACGGTTTCCAGTTGCGCAAGCTCATGATGCAGCCGGGAGCGCAGACGGTCCTGCACTCCCGTCCCCAGGAGGAGGTGCTGATGATGCACCGGGGTTCCCTGGCCCTCGTGGTGGACGACAACGCATTTCACCTGGGCCCGGGGGATGTGATGTCCATTCCGGTGGACCAGCCGCGCCGCTTCCGCAACGTGGGCGACCATCCCTGCGCGTCGTACATCGTCGATGGGGGCGAATCACCCCGGGGATTTCGGCTCGCACACTGACCGCCGGTTTCGTCTGGGACAGCCGCCTCGAACCAGCGAGTGAGTCTGGTTGAGCATGGTGGTCAACCCGGACCCCGTCGCGCGACTCCGGATTTCGTCGTCGACTTGCATGAGTCCGACGGCGAAGGGGTCCCTTTATGCGACTGCAAGGGCTTGGCTGCCGGACGCCATGCTAATATGCCGGCCGTTGTTAATTGCCCGGTTTAACAGCACCCGAGCGGCGCTTTCAAAAGGAGACCGCAGTGCTCACGCGAATCGAAGCAGACGGCTTCAAGAACCTTGTTAACTTCTCGCTCGATTTCGGCCCATATACATGCATTGCGGGTGCTAACGGAGTGGGCAAGTCCAACATTTTCGACGTTATTCGCTTTCTCTCTCTGTTGGCAGATCGCACGATCCACGAATCCGCACTGCAAGTGCGTAGTTCGGGAGAAGATACGGGTGAGATCGCCGATTTGTTTTTTTCGGCGAACGGCGAGCGCGTGAAGCGGATTTCACTTGCCGCGGAGATGATAGTCGACAAAAAGGTGGTGGACGACTTCGGACGGCCAGGCGAATCTTCTTCCACCTTTCTACGGTATGAAATCGCATTCCGACACGAAGGACCTTCAAGCTCAGTGGGGCTACTTGGCGGGTTGGTGCTGGAAAAGGAGGACCTTCGTCATATCCCGTCCGGAACAGCCACACAAAAATTGCGGTTCCCCCACTCGAAGCAACGGTTTCGAAACAGCGTTGTGTTCAACAAGAGACGCGGATCGGGATTTATTTCTACACGTAGCGAAAACGAACCGGCGACTATCGTAATACATCAGGACGGGGGTTCGTCCGGACGGGCTCGCCCGGCCGCGCCGGCCGCAAGCGCCCCTAGAACCATCATAGGGACGGAGAATACCGCAGCGACGCCCACAATTCTGGCGGCACGTCGAGAAATGCAGCGGTGGCGCGTTCTGGCGTTGGAGCCCTCGGCAATGCGCAGGCCGGACAAGTACACGGAAACGCCCGGCATAACCGCTGATGGCGGCCACATCCCGGCAACGCTCCACCACTTGGCCACTCATACGGGTGGAGCGGGGAACGATGTATTGAGCAGAATCGTCAGCAAACTGTCCGGACTGGTTCCTGTCCAGTCGATTCGGGCAGTCAGCGACGATGTTCGGCAACTCTTCTCATTGGAGTTGGAAGAGCGGTCCGGAGTACGCCTGAAGGCCAATTCCATCTCCGATGGAACCCTGCGCTTTCTTGCACTTGCTGCTATAGCTGAAGCTACCGACGCAGGGGGCGTGTATTGCATGGAGGAACCTGAAAACGGAATCCATCCCGGCAAGCTCGAGGCAATGAACCGCTTGCTCCACGATATAGCGGCCGATCCTCAAGAGGCAGTCGAAAGCGACAATCCGCTTCGCCAGGTGATCGTCGCTACGCATTCGCCCTACTTCGTTCAACTTCAGAACGATGGCGAACTCATTCTCGCAAAAAACACAACCACGAGATCTGCGAACGGCCAAGCGATTTACCCGCTCAGGTGCTATCCGATGTCCGGAACGTGGCGAGTTCGGGCAAATCGCCAAGGAAACAAGGCGCCGCGAGGCATCGGCATGCTCGAACTACAGTCTTATCTCGTCCCTCCGGAGAATCGTCAATTGAAGCTTCCCCTGGAATTCGAGCTATAGATTACCGTTCCGGACCACCATGGAAATACGGTTTCTTCTGGTCTGTGAAGGGTCTTCCGACACATCGCTGATCAATCACATCGAGAGATTGCTGGTCGACTGTGGCGCGTCCGAGGCGAGTGGCGCTGCGTCCTACTTCGGTAGCAGGGTCAGGGACAAGATACGCAATGGATTGTCCAACTATGGCGAGACGGATCTGCTGTTTGTTCATCGGGATGCCAATAGTGCCGGTGCCGATACGAGATACGCTGAAATTGCCAAGGAAGTGGAGTTTGCCGGTTATCCCGGGCAATGGGTCGGCATCGTACCGGTGCGGGCGATGGAGGCATGGCTGTTAGTCGATGAACTTGCGATCCGCAGAGTCGCTGGTCGGCCCAGCGGTACCGAGAACCTGGATCTGCCACCGCTACAACGCGTTGAAAACGTCAGCAACCCCAAGGACGCTCTCAAGCGAGCGCTGTTTCTTGCTGCTGCTCCGAAAGGCGCTCGACGAAAGAGGAGCTTCGAAAGGGAATTCGGAGCCCTGCTGAGGCAGCTTGCAGAGAACCTGCCGATTGACGGTGTGCTCGACCAGGTGCCCGCCTGGTCAAGATTTCGTACCGACGTGGAGACAGCGATGAGGTCCATGACAACCCTGCAATGCGGCTGAATGTCGGGGCCGATAGTTGCGCGATCGGAAGCCGCTTGGCATCTCAATTCAGCGCCGTAACAGAAATCCGAGCGAGCGCACAGTATATTGAGAGCACTGTCAAAGCGTGAACCGCGGCCTGCCGCACAGATGATCCAGCCGCTCGAAAACGTCCGTACCGAGCTGCCGCAGCACGTCAATGACATCCAGCGGTACCCAGTTCTCCGCGAGGCGGCCGTTTTCGCAGCGATAGAAGTCCATTACCCGCATCCGCACCGGTCGCTCCGTGGCAGCGAGCCCCAGCCACCCGTTGCCCTTGTGGGTTCCGACCACACTGGGCCAGCCGCCGGTTACCGCGTAGGGCCCGTCGCCGAAACACACGTAGTGGCCGGCGCCGGTGCGGTCGGGAAACGCGACAAGGAACGGAATCTGGTGATGCGCCTGGTAGCCTCGCATGCCCCGGCAAGCACCGATTCCGGAGGGACCGTACCACATGAAGTGCGGCGTCCAGTATTTCGCCTGGTCCATGGTGTCGAGATTGACGCCGTCGAAATTGAACAGCGCCCGGTGCATGCCGAGCACGACTTCCAGCGTCGCTTCTCCTGCATCGGGGCGCGCCTCGGTCAGGCGCAGGCCGTCGCCGGTTGCCGGGCCGGGCCACATGCCTTCCGCACCCAGGCTCGGCGGCAACGGCCAGACGCCGGCCTGGCGCATGAGGTCCAGCAGGTCGAGCAGCGCATGGGTGTGGGCGATTCTGCCGTCGATGTAGCTGTGGACCTCGCCATAGCGCAAATGCACCACCCCGTGGGTGGCGGGTATGCCGAGCCAGTCTTCCGTGAACGTAGCTTGGTAGTGCCCGAGGGTTGCGACCAGGTCCGCGCCCCGGTAGGAACCTCCCAAGAGCATGGAGTCGCGCCGCTCCATGTCGGGGAACGCCCTGCGCATCTCCCGCCAGACCTTCCCGATCGCGTCGATTCCCTGAATTTCGTTCAGCGGATGCGATCCGAACCAGCGTGCGTCGTCGTGATAGATGCCACCCAGCACGGAACCCAGGCGATCGTTCGGCGCAGCCGCCAGTTCCCTGAGCGAGTCGTGGGCGCGCCGCTTGTTGGCCAGGTGGCTTCCCGGGTCAGTCATTTCCTGTTCTGCGCATCCTGATCGTTGCGGTCCGGCGGCGGAAAGCCGGCGACTATGGCGCGCTTTCGCGCTCATCGTCAACAGGAGTGGGCAGACCGGACGCGATTGGGCCTTGATGCCCTTCGTCAGCGGTCGGCACTGTACTTTCTGGCCACCGACAAACCGAATACAGTAAGCCGACGCGCCAGGGCGGGACTTCGCAACGATGAGCAGGGATCGAGCACCACCGAGGGGCGAGTACGGACCCGGCTCCGATATCGTCGATTTCATCCTCGGCATTACGTTTGAAATCTGGGAGCGGGGCGATGTCGATCTGATCCACGGCTACTATGCGCCCGATGTCGAGGTATTCGGCCTGGAAGGCCTGATCCGAGGTGCACAGGCCATGGTGGACGGCACGCGTGCAGCCCTGCAAGCTTTTCCCGACCGTTTGTTGATTGGCGAGAATGTCATTTGGTCTCGGGAGGGCGAGAACGGCTTCTATTCGTCTCACCGGATAGCCAGTCCCATGACCAATCTCGGGCAGAGCGCCTTCGGGCCGGCGACGGGGAAACGGGTAGAGATCACCAACATCGCCGATTGCATGGTCGAGGACGGCGTGATCACGCGTGAATGGCTGTTGCGGGACAATCTCGCGCTGGTGCGTCAGCTCGGCATCGACGAGGGGGAAGCTGTGCGCCGGCTCGTGGCCGGTATGGACGCCGGAACTCGCGAATGGATGCGCGCGGAGACTTTGCGAGTAAGCCGCACGAAGACTGAATCGGTGACGACGATGCCGGCACACGGCACTGCCGAAGGTACGGAGTTCGACCCCGATGGATTCGCCCGGCGATTGCTCACGGGCCTCTGGCAGATCGGCGATGCCGGCGGTGCAGGTGAACTTTACGCGCCCTATGCCGTACTGCACCGGTCTCCGGTCGAGCGTTATTCAGGGCGTGAGGCGTTGCTTGCCCATTACGGGGACCTCAGGCGGGCCTTCGGCCATCCCCGGTTGTCCGTGGACCACGTTGCCTGTCAGCCCTTCGGACGCACCGGATGCGACATCGCCGCGCGCTGGACCCTGGCCGGCGAACATGCGGATTCATTCGCCGGGAGTATCGCTACCGGCAAGCCCGTTTTTGTTCTGGGCGCCAGCCACTGGCGCATTGCCGCGGCACGAATCGCCCGGGAGTGGACCGTCTTCGACCAACTGGCGGTGCTCGCCCAGCTTCACGATTGAACCGCATTTTGCACCGACATGCCGGTTGCCGGCCCATCCAAGGTTGGGCTGTCGAGGCAGATACGAGCGCTTCGCGGAATCTCCGGGGCCGGCAGATTGCCGGTCAGCCCCAGAGCCGGTCGCTGGCGCGCCCCGCTCCCTCGGCGAGGCTCCCAAGCTTCGCATAGACGATGTCCGGGTCCACCGCGCCGAATCCCGCAAAGGTGGAGAACCCGCAGTCGGTTCCCGCGATGACCCGTTCCCGGCCGACGATATCCGCGAACCGGCACAGCCTTTCAGCGACCAGCTCGGGGTGCTCGACGAAATTTGTGGTGGAATCGAGCACGCCGGGCACTAGGATCCGGTCGTCCGGAATTGGCATCGCCGCCAGGTCCTTCCACTCGTGGGCGTGACGGGGGTTCGCGGACTCGAATAGAAACGCCTGGACATTGGCGCCGAGGGCAATCGGCAGCACCATGGACAGCGGCGCATCGCAGTGGTGCGGCCCCTCGTAGTTGCCCCAGCACACGTGCAGCCGGACCCGGTCCGCCGGGATGCCCGCCAGGGCGTGATTGAGCGCTTCCACGTGCAGTTCCGCGAGGGCACGGTACTGTGCATCGGTCCGGTCCTTGAACATCATGTGCCGGCCGAGCCCCAGGTCCGGCGAATCGAGCTGCAGCACCAGGCCCGCTCCGACGATGGCCCGATACTCTTCCGCCATGGCCTCAGCGAGGGCTTCCAGGTAGGACTCGTGATCCGGGTAGTGACGGTTGGGCTGGAACAGCGCGATCACGCCGGGAGAGGCCGCGTTCATGAACCCTTCCGTGGGCCGGTGCCGCTGTAGCGCGGCCTGGAAGTTGGCGATGTCGCGCTGCGCCGGCCCCAGGTCCTTGACGGCGATCTCGCCGACACAACAGGGGCGCCGGTAGGTGGGGGTGCCGCCGGATGCCGCCTGCCGCTCGAGAAATCCGGGAAACTCCTGCAGGTCGCGCGGCGGTTCCCTGGGGCTGTCGCCGTCGAAGCCGGTGATTCGATCCTTGATATAGGTGGCGTAACTGATCTTGCTCATCTCGCCGTCGCTCACCACATCGACACCGCTTTCGACCTGCCGGGCGACCACCGCATCCACGGCGGCGGCGATCACCTCGTCCCCACCCGGAGGCCCTGCGCCGTCTTCCCGGGCAAAAACCACATCGGTCACGGCCTTCGAGCGGGGCAGGCTGCCCACGTGAGTGGTCAGGATCCGGTCGTTGCTTGACTGCACGGTGTGTTCCTCGTCGGTGTGGGTGATTTTCCAGTCGCTGCCATGACCCGGCCTGTCCCCAAGCCTCGGCTAACCGCCCTCGGTCAGCCGGGCGGACCCGCCGCGAATGCGAACGCCCGAGAAAACCCGCTTTTCAGGCGGCAATTCCGAGTCCTCGATCCGTTCGAGCAGCATCGACACCGCAGCCTCGGTCATCCGGGCGACGGGCTGAGAGACCGTGGTCAGCAGATAGGCGGCGTAGGCGGCGGGGCCGACGCCGTCGAATCCGACCACCGAAACATCGCCGGGCACGTTGAGCCCGTGAACCGCCCTCGCTTCGTCGATGCAACCGATGGCCATCATGTCGTTGGCGGCGATCACGGCATCGGGCGGCCCACCGAGTTGCCGGACGATGCTCGCGAATCCTTCCCGCCCGCTGTGATAGCCGTAGTCGCCGGTGGCTACGGCGATATTGTCGATGCCCAGTTCCCTGAGCTTTTCCATGGCGCCCAGCGCCCGCTCCGTGCTGACGGGAGAATCCTCCGGGCCGGTAATGATGCTGAAGCGCCGGTGACCCGCTTCCACGAGCTCGCCCACCAGCCACCGTTCTCCTTCCGCATGATCGCAGCGCACGGCGTTCACCGAGGGTTCGCCGGGCGCCCGGTTGTAGAAGACCACCGGAATGCCGGCATCGTCGAACATCCTTAGCTGCTCCCCCGACAGCATGGCGGCGGTCACCACCCCGTCCACGCGGTACTGCAGCACCTGTTCGAGGGCGGCGGCCGTGTCGCCCTCGGTTTCAAGCGCGAACAGGAGAACCCGGATGCCGCGCCTTGAAAACCGTTGCGTCAGCTCGACGAGCACCTCAGGGTAGTTCAGGTTGACGAGCTTGGAGATGATGACGCCCACCATGTTGGAGCGCTGGGTGATCAGGCCCCTGGCGATGGCGTTGGGGCGATATCCGACCTGCTCGGCCGCGTCCATCACCCGCCTGCGCATGGCGGCGGAAGCGCTGGCGCCGGGCTTGAACACCCTGGAAACCGCGGATTGCGATACCCCCGCGAGGCGCGCCACATCGTAGGAGGTGGCCCGCCGTTGGGCGCGCCCGCTGCCCGGGGGCGGTTTTTCGCTGCTTTCCGGCTGCGCCAATGTCCTTCCAGCTCTTGTCGAAACTTTCCCGGATGCTATAGCAAACTTGAATTCCCATGCAATCGATCGCTGGAGAATTGGGCCGAGCTTACCCGTATCTCGCCTTTACCGGCCCGCGGCCGTGCCTTGAATTCTTTCCGAGAGTCGCCGTCTTAATCTATTTAGGTTTCTGAATTTGATAACTTTTATTCGAATTGAGCAGATCGGTTGCCGACTCCTGACGCAGCTTGCATTCGCAGTACCGCTATTGTTTCATCCGCCGGACACGGTCACGGGCGCCGTTGCATGGATCTGAACGGCGCGGCCGCCGGAAGCATGGGACAGGGGGGTAAACGCACTTGAGCGAATTCGGCGCGCTGAACTGGTCCATCGTGGTCGCCTATGTAGCCGGCAACCTGGTGCTTGGCTATTTCCTCAGCAAGCGCATCCAGACCGCCGAACACTACTACCTCGGCCGCCGCACCACGCCCTGGTGGGCGATCGGCATATCGGTGGTCGCCACCTATTTCGGAGCGCTCACCTTTCTCGGCGGGCCCGCCTGGTCGTACACGGAAGGGTTCTCCGTCATCTTCATCCACATCAACTACCCCATCGCGATCTTCGTGGTAGTGACGGTGTTCCTGCCGTTTTTCTACCGAAGCGGCGTCGCTTCCATCTTCGACTATCTGGAGCGTCGTTTCGGCCTGACCTCCCGCACAGTGATGTCGGCGGTGTTCCTGTTCGGCAATATCGCCTATTCCGGAATCATGCTCTATACGACGGCGCTGGTACTGGAGTTCATCACCGGCATCGACGTGGTGGACGCCATCCTCATCGTCGCGGTGGTGGCGGTCACCTACACCATGCTCGGCGGTATCTCCGCGGTGATCTGGACCGATGTCATCCAGGCATCGATCCTGTTCTTCGGCGCCCTGCTCACGGCCGGGCTGCTGATCGGCGCCCTGCCGGAATCGCTGCCCGTCACCCTGGAAACGCTGAAGGCCCAGAGCATGACAGACCCCTTCGAGTACTCCCTGGATCCCGCCAAGGTCGGCACCATCTGGACCGGCGTGATCGCCATGTCCATCTACCACGTCGTCGTATACGGGGTGAACCAGATGATGGTGCAGCGCACCCTGGCGGCCAGGACCCTGGGCGATGCGAAGAAGGCATACATCTCCATGGGCTATGTCGCTTTCCTGGCCTATGTGCTGTTCTTCGGACTCGGCGTGCTCTTCTACAGCTACTACGGCGGCCGGATCTTCGAGAACGAGAACCTGATCGTGCTGAATTTCGTTGCCGGTGTGGGAATTCCCGGGCTAATGGGCATCCTTACCGCCGCGGTGGTTGCCGCCGCCATGTCCAGCCTGGATTCGAGCCTGAATTCCATGGCCACGGTCACCACCCTGGATTTCTACGAGAAGTTTGCGAAAAAGGACGGCACGCCGGAGCACTACCTGAAAGCGTCCCGGTGGTTCACGCTGTTCTGGGCAGTGCTGATGGTGGTGCCGGCCATTGCGTTCACCAAAGCCGCCGGGTCCGTGCTCGAGGTGCTGAGCAAGGTAGGCTCCTTCTTCGTGGGCTCGAAGCTGGCGATGTTCGGGCTGGGCTTCTACTCCAAGCACGCCTCGGAGCGGGGCCTGCTCATCGGCGTCGCCGCCGGCTTCCTGGCCCTGTGGTACGTGGAGATGTACATGGACATCGCCTGGCCCTGGTATTGCGCGCTCGGCGGCATCGTCAGCATTGTCGTGGCCTGGGTGTCGAGCGTGTTGTTCGACGGTTTTCAGGACGGCTACTCCGAATACACGGTGCAGGGGCAGAAGGAGAAGTTCCGCAGGGAGAATCTCGACGAAATGGAAGACGGCTGGTACGTACTGCCCGGCAAGGTGGACCGGGCCAGCTACTGGCTGCTCGCCTATTTCGCGGCGTGCGTGGTGGGACTGGCGATCATGCAGGCGGCGATCTGATTCGCATGATTTTTCGAGGCGCTTTCAGGGACGCATGGATGCACTGCGCGCCAGCACATCCACGCCCAGGCGCATCATGTAGTGCAGCAGGTCGATGAATACCCAGTTCTCCGCCAGCCTGTCGCCTTCCCGCCGGTAGATGTCCACCACGCGCATTTCGGTCCTGCGCTCCGATGCGGGCAGCCCCATGAATCCGGCGCCCTGATTCATGATCAGGTTCGGCCAGCCGAACCAGCCGCCATAGTGGCCTTCCGCGTGCTCCAGCACATGGCCGTTGAATTCGATGTTGTCGAGGCCGGCGCGGAAGGGCCCCTGGTGCTGGGCCTGGTAGCGTTCGATGGTGCAGGTCGCGCCGATGCCGGCCGGCCCGAACCAGATCATGTCGTCGTGCCAGGTGTTGGCCAGCGATGAGTTTGACGACTGGAAACCGTCTTTCTCGACCAAGTCGTCGCACATTGCCATGATGAGGTCCAGGGTCTTCCGGGACTCGTGCTCAGCCTGCGCTTCGTACAGCAACCCGTCCTGGGTGCGCGGTCCCGGATTGACGATTTCCGCGCCGGTCTGCATCGGCAAGGGATTGAGCCCCGCCTGTTTCATGACACTGACGATGTCGCAGAAAAAGGCCGACTCGGCGATGCGGCCTCTCTCGACCCGGTGAAACTCGCAGTACGGCAGCAGGACGATCTTTCCGGTGGGCGGAATGCCGAGCCAGGGGCGATCGAACAGTCCCATGAACTTGCCCATGCTGGT
Organism: uncultured Pseudomonadales bacterium; assembly: GCA_964638775.1. GTDB lineage: Bacteria > Pseudomonadota > Gammaproteobacteria > Pseudomonadales > Azotimanducaceae > Azophilus. Next base: position 9,689 of record CAZWZH010000086.1, on the reverse strand, counting down.
TACCCACAGGCTTCCGTCCAGGCGGTTCGGGCCGGCCATGAAGATGTTCTGGCGGCGCTGCAGGGGCGCGACCGCATGCCGCAACGGGCTCCACACCCGGGATGCCGTTTCCCGCACGCCGGCGATTTCATTGAATGGATGCACGCCCCGGAACCGGTAGCCGGGGTCGGCGTGGCGGTCGAGGACGGTGGCGAGGTCATCGGGCGATGCGGCCTCGAATTCATCGAAAAACCGCCTTACCACCGTTTTTGCCGTTTGAATCTCGCGCATGCCCGTTCCCAAACGTGAACTACACGAGTTGCATCATCAGGTCGAGTTCGTTGAACAGCATCCACTCACGGACCACGCGCCCGGCGGCAATCTGCTGCTGGGTGATTCCCCAGACCTGCACCTCGCGGCCGGTGGGTTCGCCGAAGATGCCGGCGCCGGTGTGGGTGCCCTCCCCGCTCCACCGCTGGGCGGTCAGATACCCCTCCGTATCGTTTCCCATCCAGTAGACCTCGTCCACCTGCATCTGGAGGTCGGGGAAGGCCGTGAAGATGGATTCCAGCATCTCCCGGTAGGCTCGCGCCCCCTTGAACGCCCGGTCGGTGGGCCCCTGAAACGCGAATTCGGACTCATAGGCGGTGGCAAGGCCGTCTAACGAACGACCGTTCCAGAGGGCATCGAAGGTGCTGCGCACGAACCGGTCCACATCGAAGCCGTCCGCCGGCTCGCTGACGGAGAGCGGCGCGGCGGGGCGTGCGGCGTTTTTCAGGTCGGCCCAGACCGCGGTGTCCCGGGGCCAGCCGGCGGGCGGGTCGGCGGCGAGCGTCGGCGCCATTGCCTGCAGGTCGAAGCCGAGTTGCTGCAGCAGGCTCGAGTTGTTGTACAGCACGTGCTCGAGGAAGATCTCGTTCTCCAGCGCCACGCAATTGGCGAATACCAGCACATCGACCTTCCTGCCCGTCGCCGGGCCGTAGCGGCTCGGCCCGTCGTTGGTGCCGCGGATGATGGTGCGGTGCGAGGTGTGGAAACCGACTTCATCGTCGCCCGCCCAGACGATCTCGTCGGCGATGAGCTGAATGTCCGAGAACGCCCCGGTGGTGTGATAGGTATCGGCCACTATCTTGGCGTCGCCGAGTTGCAGGCCGTAGTCGTCGTAGACGTGAGAGGCATCCGAATAGGTGTCGCGGATGTACTCCACCTCCCGGTCTTCCCAGATGCGGTAGGTAATGCGAACGATGTAGTCGATGATGTTCCTGTAGGTTTCCTCGAATCCGCGCAAGGATTGCCGAGGGCCGAAGTCCCGGGGTATGCGCGCCTCCTCCGGCGTGCCCCGCGCGGTGTACTTCTCGAGCGAGATCGAGTAATCGCCCGGCATGTGCCGCCTGGACAACGGTACCGCGATGCGTCCCTCCCTGCTGTCGGTGCTGCCTGACATTGCACTGCTCCGCCGGTCGCGATCAAGCCGATGAATCAACGCGGGACATTGTCGGTGCGGGCCTGGCGGCCCAGGTAGCCCCCGTGATGGCGCAATCCCCATTCCTCCCTCGTGACGCCCTTCGCTTCCATCAGCGCGAGCGCGATGGCATCGCCAATGGCCAGCATGACCGCCATGCTGGCGCTGGGGGTCAGGCCGAGGGGGCAGGGCTCCTCGATCGTGCCCATGTCCAGCACCATGTCGGAAAGCCCGCGCAGCTCCGAGTCCGGGTGGGAAGTCACGCCGATCACGCTTGCGACGCCCAGGTGCCGGGCCATTTCCAGCAGTTCCAGCACCTCGCGGCTCTTGCCGCTGGTGGAGAAGGCCACCACCACGTCGTCGCGGCCCACCAGCCCGAGATCGCCGTGGGCGGCTTCGGCCGGATGGATGAAATCAGCGGGGGTGGCCGTGGAGCACAGGGTCGCGGCGAACTTGCGCGCGATATGCCCGGCCTTGCCGATGCCGGTGGTCAGCACCTTGCCGGAACAGCCCGCCAGGCAGTCCACGGCACGGACGAATTCATCGGTGACCGCTACCGCCCCGATGGCTTCGGCTTCCGCGTCGAGCACCGCGCGTATGCGCTCGCGTACGTTCATGTTCGCTTCATCAACCGGTTGGCCCGCATGGTGTCATGAGTCCCGAAGAATTCAAACTGCCCGGCTCCGCGGCGACCACGCTCGGGTCGAAGCGCCCGACGCAGTCCTGGCCGAACAAGGTGGTGACGGATACGGGTCAGGTGTCTTCGTCGGCGAACTTGTCGCGTCAAGCGTCACACGTCCCCGAAGGCATCGTCGAAACGGGGGCTCTATAATTGTGGCCCTATCGGCAAGCAGGACAGCGGATTGCGGAGGACAGCGGCATGACGCGAGCGCATGTGGACTACATCGAGCGTACGCGGGAGCAGTATTCCGCCCTCGGCTATCCCGTCTACCGCTGGGTCGAGGAGACGGAGCCTCCTGCATTTACGCGGGTAGACGCGCCCATGAACGAGTGGCGCGTGGGACTCGTGGCCTCGGGCGGCATCTACGTGCAGGGCCAGATCGCGTTCCACCATCGGGACGATGTCAGCTACCGGGAGATCGATGCGGACACACACATCGACCGCTTGCGGGTCACGCACTTCGCCTACGATCTGACGGATGCGCGGGCGGACCCAAACGCGGTCTTTCCGCTGGAGGCGTTGCGCCACCTGCGGGACCGCGGGGAAATTGGCGCCCTGGCGCCGCGCGCCTACACGTTCATGGGCGGCATCTATTCGGTGCGCAAGGTGCGCGAGGTGCTGGCGCCGGCGCTCGCGGACAGGCTCCGTGCCGACGAGGTGGACGTCGCGATCCTCGTGCCGGTCTGACCGGTCTGCCACCAGTCCGTCGGACTGATCGCACGAGATATAGAAAGGCGGGGCATCGCCACGGTGAGCCTGTCGAGCGCCTGGTCAATCACGCGGGCTGCTTTCGCTCCCCGCGCAATCTACCTGGATTTTCCGCTTGGCCGCACGGCGGGCAAGCCGGGAGACGTTGCCATGCAGCGGGACGTCATGCGCGCGGCGCTCGCGAGGTTGCGCGATGCCGAGGCTCCGGGAGAAATCGTGGAAATGCCCTACCGATGGGCGGAAACCGAGGATTGGAAAGACCGAGTGATGCGACCAGAAACGGATGGCGACTCCAGTGCGCATCAGGACGACCGCGGCGCGCGTCTCGGAACGCCACAGTACCAGAGCGAAGAGGATGCCGCCCTGGCTGACCCCGGCTGCCCGTCCTGCATCTTTCCGGACGCGGCGATTTCTGCGTTGCAAGCCTGATTGATGCCTGGTGGGAGCCGGGACAGGTGCGCTCGGACTGCTGACGCAGATCAACGTTGCTAGTGTGCACTCGATTTCTGGCGCGATGATCGGTCCCTTATTGAGATGAGAGATGGCGTCTGGCTGTTCGGCTACGGTTCGATCATCTGGCGTGCCGGATTTCCATACCGGGAGCGGCGCGCGGCGCGTCTGCGGGGATATGTGCGGCGTCTCTGGCAGGGGTCCCATGACCACCGCGGCACTCCGGACGCGCCCGGCCGGGTGGTCACGCTGATCGAGGACAGGAAGGGCTGCTGCGACGGGGCTGCCTACCTGCTTGACTCGACGGACGCCGAAGAGGTGCTGCTTGCGCTCGACTATCGGGAAAAGAACGGATACCAGCGCCATTCCGTGCAGATTCTGCTGAGCGACTGGCAATACCTGCCGCAACACCCGGATACGCAATGCACGCAGGCGGCGGCGCTAACGTATCTCGCGCCGCACGGAAATCACGCCTTTCTCGGCGAAGCGCCCCTCGAGGAGATCGCGCTTCAGGTACGCCGCTCGGCAGGGCCTTCGGGCGCAAATATCGACTACGTAAGACGCCTGGCCGAGTCGGTCAGGGACCTCGGCGGCAAGGATCGATACCTGGAGGAAGTGTACCGGGCCGTTCAGTCGGGTTGACGCGATTGACAGCAAACCGCCGGGGGCACAGGCTCTCCGCCATGTCAGACGACTATCAGCCCGGCCGCGCATTCGGCTTCCACACCCGGGCCGTGCACGCGGGGGCGCGCCCGGACCCGGTTACGGGTGCCCGGGCGGTTCCCATCTATCAGACGTCGAGCTATGTGTTCGAAGATCCGGAGACGGCAGCGGCCTACTTCAACCTGCAGGAGTACGGCAACACCTATTCGCGGATCATGAATCCGACGGTGGCGGCCCTGGAGGAGCGGCTTGCCAACCTGGAGGGGGGAATCGGAGCGGTGGCGTTCGCCAGCGGCCTCGCCGCGCAGTCGTCGGCCCTGTTTACCATGCTGGTGCCCGGCGACCACATCGTTGCCTCGGCGGCGCTCTACGGGGGAACGGTCACCCAGCTAAAGCACCTGGCGCGCAAGCTTTCCGTCGAACTGACCTTTGTCGACCCCGACACCCCTTCCCATTGGCGCGATGCGGTGCGTGACAAGACGCGGGTGCTCTTTGCCGAGACCATCGGCAATCCCGGCGGCAACGTGCTCGACATCGAAGCGGTGGCCGCCGTCGCCCGGGATGCAGGCGTACCGCTCATGGTGGACAACACCTTTGCGACGCCATACCTGTGCCGGCCGATGGAGTGGGGCGCGGATATCGTGGTGCATTCGCTCACCAAGTTTCTGGGCGGGCACGGTACGAGCATCGGGGGCGCAGTGGTGGATTCCGGGGAGTTCGACTGGTCCAACGGCAAGTTTCCCATCGTCACCGAACCCTCGCCGGCGTATCACGGGCTGGCTTTTCACGAGACATTCGGCAGCTACGGGTACCTCATGAAACTCCGCGCGGAAACCATGCGCGATCTGGGCGGGGCCCTGAGTCCCCAGAACGCCTTCCTGTTCATGCAGGGGATCGAGACGGTACCCCTGCGCATGGACCGCCATGTGGGCAACGCCCTTGCCGTTGCCGAGTGGCTCTCAAGTCGTGACGATGTGGTTGCGGTACGCCATCCGGGGTTGCCCGGCAGCCCCTATGCGGATCTGGTTGCCCGGTACCTGCCGAAAGGGGCGGGTGCCGTGTTCTGTTTCGACCTCGACGGCGGCCGGGATGCCGGCCAGGAGTTCATCCGCGGCGTTCGGCTGTTTTCGCACCTTGCGAATGTCGGCGACGCGAAGAGTCTCATCATCCATCCCGCGAGCACGACCCACCGGCAACTCGGCGACGACGAGCTCGCCGCCGCCGGCATCGGCCCCGGCACCATACGTCTGTCCATCGGCATCGAGGATGTGGAAGACCTGATCTGGGACCTCGAACAGGGATTTGCGCGCATCGGGGTGAACGCACCATGACCGATGCGGCGCCCTACCAGGACCCGGAGGTCATCCAGCGGGTGCTGCACCAGTCGCGCACGGTGGCCATCGTCGGGCTGTCTTCGAACGTGCTGCGCGCCAGCCACTTTGTCGGTTTCTACGCCGCGCGCCACGGTTACCGCGTGATTCCCGTGAACCCGCGTGAAAAGGAAATACTCGGCGCCCGTTCCTACCCGAGCCTCGGCGACGTCGAAGAGCAGGTGGACATCGTCGACGTGTTCCGCGCTCCCGCGGCGGTGCCGGCCATCGCGCGCGAAGCGGTGGCCGTCGGCGCCCGGGCGCTGTGGCTCCAGTTCGGCGTCATCAGCCCCGAGGGCGCGCTAACCGCCGCCGAAGCCGGCCTCGACGTGGTCATGGACCGCTGCCTGAAGATCGAGCATGCGCGTTACATCGGCCGCATGCACGTACTCGGTTTCGACACCGGCGTGATCTCCGCTCGGCGCGGGACGGAACAGGCGTAACGCGCGCGGTTCGACGCTATCCTGCGGCGTGCTGGCCAGCCTCGATCATGCGCGCTCCGTCGTGCAGGCGCTGGATCTCTTCCCACCCGAAATAGCCGGTAAACTTTTCATCGTCGAAGAAGAGCACGGGGCCGTCGGAGAGCATCAGGTAGTCGACGTCCTCGAGCGCCTCGGTGGCGTAGTGCACCATGCAGTTCGGTTCGAAAAGGAAATCGCCCGCTTCCATGACGTTGTCGCGCACCTGGAGCTTGCCGCTGATGATGTACACGTACACGGCCCCGAAGTGCTTGTGGGACGGCGCGGCGTAGCCTTTCTTCCAGCGGTAGATGCCGGCGTATTTGCCCGTCTCGGGCTGCGACCACAAGAGCCTCACCCAGGCCATGCCCGGCTCGGTCTCAAGCCAGTCGTCGTCCGAAGCTGCGACTACGGTGTCTTCCAGTGACTCGACAAACGGTGTGATGTCTTGGGGTAGTGGCATTTGCCTTCCTCCTGTGTGGCATTGCCGCTCGATTGTAGCACCAGTAATCGCGCCCGAAACCATCTTGCCGAACCGCTGCGCGCAGGAACCGTGGCCCGTACAGTAAACTGACCGACTGCAACCTGACTTGAAGAGGCCCCCATGTCCGACGTAGCCATCGAAACCGTGCAACTGGACCCGCAACCGGCAATGGTCGTCCGCCGCAAGGTTGCGCTGGAGGAGCTGGGCGGGGTTCTGGCCGACATTCTTCCACGGGTGTACCAGCACATCGTCCACGCGGGGCAGCAACCCGCCGGCATGCCGTTCATGCGCTATTTCAGCATGGACGGCGTGTCCTGCGACATTGCCGCCGGCCTGCCGGTGGCGCAGCCGATTGACGGGGCGGGGGATATCGAAAACCACACGCTCCCGGGAGGCGAGGCGCTCACGGCGCTGCATGTGGGGGCGTACGAAGACGTTGGTTCCGTCTGGGGCCAAGTCATGCGGCGCGCCGGTGAACTCGGTTCCCAACACAATTTCGGCGGCTGGGACGTTTACACCAACGACCCCGACGAAGTGGCGGAAGAAGAGCGGGAAACGCGCGTCTTCCTGCCTCTTTGAGAACCGGCTAGGGGCAAGCTCTTGCCGCAACTCCGCAAGCGGCTGACACATCGGAGCGACATGCAGGCCACACCCCCGCTCATGCCATGGCCCCGGCGGCTTGAGCTTTCCGGAGAGTGGCTGGCCCCGGCGCGGCTGCGGGGAGGGGCCGGTGCGGACAGGCCGCTCATGGAAGCAATGGAGCGCCTGAACGCAATGCTGAATGCCTCGGGCGAGGGCACCCTGGACGTCGGGTTTCAACTTGCCCGCCACCAACCCGGTGTGCCCGGTCCGGGCGACGATGAGGCATTCAGGCTCGACATTGCAGGCAATGGCATCACGGTTTCCGCGCGCGGCACGTGGGGAGCGTTGCACGCGCTGACCACGCTTGCCCAACTGGCGGACGCCACCGGGCGGTTGCCCGTCGGAACCGTCGAGGACGAGCCGCGGTTTACGTGGCGCGGGCTCATGCTCGACGTGGTTCGCCATTTCGTCAGCGCGCGCGCCCTGTACGACATCCTCGATGTCATGGCGTTCTACAAGCTGAACGTCCTGCACCTGCACCTGAGCGACGACCAGGGCTTTCGCCTGCCGAGCGAAGCCTGGCCGAAACTCCCCAGCCCGGAGCACTACACCCGGAGACAGCTTGGCGACTTGGTGCAAGGGGCGGCCGACCGGGGAATCCGGGTCGTGCCGGAGTTGGACATGCCCGGCCATGTGACCAGTTGGCTGGCCGCGTACCCCCAATGGGCTCCGCCACGCCAGCGCGCCGAGGAAGGTGGGCAGAGGCCGGCGCAGTGGGGCGCGGAAGGGGATTCCGTGGAGGCGCCGCGCGATGTTCGCACGAGCAGGCGGTTCGGTCCGCACGAAGCGGTGCTCAATGTCGCCGACGACGCGGTGTATTCGGCCATTGACGCGCTGCTCGGCGAGCTTGCCGAGTTGTTTCCGGATAGCTACGTGCACATGGGCGGCGACGAGGTAAACTCCGCATGGTGGTCGCAAAGCCCGGAAGTCGGCGCCTACATGGCGCTCAACGAACTCGATGACGCCCGCGCCCTGCAGGCACACTTCAACCAACGGGTGGCCACCCTGGCCGCCGGCCACGGCAAGCGCCTGATCGGCTGGGACGAGGTGCTCGACGGCGGTGCGCCGCCGGGCATGGTGGTGCAGACATGGCGGGGCGCAACCGCGCGGGACAGGGCACTGGGCGCAGGCCACGGCTGTGTGGAGTCGTCCGGTTACTATCTGGACCTCTCTTTTCCGGCCGACCTGCATCATGCCTGGGACCCCGGGGCGCCGCTCGAGACGCTGCTGGCGCAGGAGGATGCCATGCTCGAGGACATGCGATTTCAGCATGCGGCCGAAGGCATGAAATGGACACGGCAATGGCGCGCAGCCGCGAAGGAGCCGGGGTCGAGTGAAGCCGACCCGCAACGGGCGGGCGGGAGCCTGCAGGGCGTACTCGGTGGCGAAGCCTGCCTGTGGTCGGAACTGGTGGACGAAAGGGTGCTGCCGGTACGCTTGTGGTCCCGCATGCCGGTCATCGCGGAACGGTTGTGGTCGGCAGCGCCGCCGCAGGACCATCCGGCGCCCCGGCTGGAAGATTCGCTCGAACGGGCCGCTGCCGCGGGGCTGGTTGACGTTCGTGGGACGAGCCGCAGGCTCCTGCTGGAATCGGGTGTGCTCGAATCACAACTCGACGCCGTCGAGTTGCTCGAACCCGTCAAGTGGTATGCGCGCCTTCTCGGTGAACAGGCACTTGGAGCCCGCATCGAAGGCACCGAAATGCCGACATCGAGGCCGTACGACGTCGACACTCCGCTTAATCGCCCGGTAGATGCCCTGCTGCCGGAGAGCTTTGCCGCAAGGCGATTCGCGCGGCTGCTCGAGGGCGACGGCGAACCCCTGCGTGACGAGTGCGAACGGTTGCTGGGAATATTCAGGGCCGGAGGTTTCCTTCCCGAGCTCGAAGCGCCGATGGGCAAGCTGGCGGAATTGCTGAAGACCGTTCTCGATGCGCTCGACGGTGGCAGTGATCGTGCTGCGACCGCTGCGAAGGCGGAGGCTGCGGCGACGCCGTCGGGTGAGTACATCGTCGCCGCGGCGCCGGCGGTGCGGGCCTGGCTCGAGCGGCAATGAGTCCGCAGGAGGTCCTGCAGGCCGGCTGGCGTCTCGCTGCGGACATCCGGCCCGTCGGCGAGGGGTTGATCCACGATAGCTATCTTGTCCGGGGAGAGGGCGACCTCCTCGTATTGCAGAGGGTCAACGGCAGGGTGTTCCGCGATACGGACCTGCTCATGGAAAACGTCGCCCGGGTGTCCGCCCACCTTTCCGGCAAGCAGCACGCCTGGGCGCCCTCGCTGGTTCCGTCTTCGGCGGGCGGGAGCTATGCCAGGGCCGGCGGCGAGGTTTGGCGCCTGTGGACCTATCTTCCGGGCGCCGGCGCCCTGACCTCCGTGGAAAACGATCGCCAAGCCCAGGTTGCCGGAACCGGTTTCGGCCGGACCTACCGCTGGCTGCAGGATCTTGAAGGCCCGAGGCTTGAGGACAGCATCCCGGGTTTCCTGCAACTCGGCCACTACCTGGAGGAGTTCGATGACTGCCTGGGCGCGCCCGCGAATCTCGCCGCGGCCGTGGACGACAGGCGCGAACTCGCCGAACGGTTCCGGGAGCGCACCGGCTACATCCACGGAGATTGCAGAATCGCGCACCTGGTTCTGGACGAGGCGGGCAATCCCGCGGGCGTCCTGGACCTGGACACGGTCATGTGGGGCAACTGGGCCTGGGAATTCGGCGACCTGATCCGCTCGATGTCGGGCGACCGCCCCCACCCCTCACGATTCGAGGCGGCGGCCCGGGGATACCTCGGCGAATC